>DATBDN010000242.1:0-16350 GCA_036269895.1 Thermoleophilaceae bacterium | reverse complement strand
GTCGTTCGCCGCGGAACTGACGCGCGTCGCGCGCGAGGTCGGCACCGAGGGCATCCTCGGCGGCCAGGCCAACGTCGAGGGAGTCAGCGGCGTGTGGAAGGAGCTGACCGACAACTTCAACCAGCTCGCCACGTCGCTCACGACGCAGGTGCGCGCGATCGCCGACGTGTCGACCGCCGTGACCGAAGGCGACCTCACGCGCCAGGTGACGGTCGAGGCGAAGGGCGAGGTCGACGCGCTGAAGGAGAACGTCAACCAGATGATCGCGAATCTCCGCGAGACGACCGAGCGGAACGCGGAGCAGGACTGGCTCAACTCGAACCTCGCCCGCTTCAGCGGCCTGATGCAGGGCCAGCGCGACCTGCAGACGGTCTCGCGGCTGATCATGTCCGAGCTGACGCCGCTCGTCGGCGCCGGCTACGGCGCGTTCTTCCTGACCGAAGAGGTGGAAGAGGAAGAGCCGGCGCTGCAGCTGATCTCGAGCTACGGCTACAAGGTGCGCAAGAAGGTCTCGAACCGCTTCTCACTCGGCGAGTCATTGGTCGGGCAGGCCGCACTCGAGAAGCAGTCGATCCTCATCACCGAGCCGCCGGCGGACTACGTCAAGGTCGCATCGGCGCTCGGCGAGGCGACGCCGAAGAACATCATCGTCATGCCGGTGCTCTTCGAGGACCAGGTGATGGCCGTGATCGAGCTCGCGGCGTTCCAGCGCTTCGGCGAGGTGCAGCGCACCTTCCTCGACCAGCTCGGCGAGACGATCGGGATCGTCATCAACACGATCCAGGCGACGATGCGGACGGAAGAGCTGCTCCGCCAGTCGCAGGGCCTGACGCAAGAGCTCCAGGAGCGCTCCGAGGAGCTGCAGTCGCAGCAGGAGGAGCTGAAGCGCGCGAACACGGAGCTCGAACAGCAGGCGCAGACGCTGAAGGCGTCCGAGGAGCTGCTCCAGTCGCAGCAGGACGAGCTGCAGCAGACGAACGAGGAGCTCGAGGACAAGGCCGAGCAGCTCGCACTTTCGTCCAAGTACAAGAGCGAGTTCCTCGCGAACATGAGCCACGAGCTGCGCACGCCGCTCAACTCGTTGCTGATCCTGTCGAAGATGCTCGGCGACAACCCCGAGGAGAACCTGAGCGACAAGCAGGTCGAGTTCGCGCGCACGATCCACAACGCAGGCTCCGATCTGCTCGAGCTGATCAACGACATCCTCGACCTGTCGAAGGTCGAGGCGGGCAAGATGGACGTCCACCTGGGCGAGCTCGGCCTCGCGGCGATCGCGGACTACGTCGAGCGCACGTTCCGGCCGGTGGCGGACGAGCAGAAGCTCGAGTTCTCGATCGAGGTCGCTGACGGCCTCCCCGAGTCGATCACCACCGACGAGCAGCGGCTCCAGCAGATAATCCGCAACCTACTGTCGAACGCGTTCAAGTTCAGCGAGCAGGGCGAGGTGTCGATGCGGATTACGCCCGCGCCGTCCGAGCACGTGTACGCCAACGACCGGCTCGCGTCGACGCCGGGGCTGATCGCGATCTCGGTTACCGACACCGGCATTGGCATCCCCGAGAACAAACTGCGCCTGATCTTCGAGTCGTTCCAGCAGGCCGACGGTGGGACGGCGCGCAAGTACGGCGGCACCGGCCTGGGGCTGTCGATCAGCCGCGAGATCGCACGCCTACTGGGCGGCGAGATCCAGGTCGAGTCGAAGCAGGGCGAGGGCTCGACGTTCACGCTCTACCTGCCGCCGACCTTCGTAACCCACGACTCGCAGCCCTCGATGGACACGAGCAGCTTCGAGAGCCGCGCGTCGAACGGCGCTGGGCGCACTGGTGCGGCGGAGGCAGTCGCGGCAGCGCCGCCGCGCAGCAGCGGCCGCGCGATCCTGGCCGCCCAGGGCGCGGGGGCCGATCCGGCGCTGCTCGCCCAGACTGAGGTGCAGGACGACCGCGAGCAGGTGCAGCCCGGCGACAGCGTCTGCCTGATCGTCGAGGGCGAGGCCGACGCGGCGCAGTCGATGCTCGAGCGCGTGCGCTCGGCCGGCTTCAAGGGCCTCGTTGCCTTCCGCCCGGACGCCGGCATCGCGGTCGCCCGCAACTGGGGCCCCGACGCGATCGTGCTGAACAGCGACGTGAAGGCGCTCCAGCAGCTCAAGCAGCTGCCGGAGACGCGGCACATCCCCGTGTACGTGGTCGGCATGCCCGAGCTGCGGCAGGACGCGCTCCAGACCGGCGCCGCCGGGTACCTCGAGATGCCGATCGGCGACGCGGCCATGGACGCCGCGCTCGAGGACATGAACGAGCGGATGGAGCGCCGCGTCAAGCGTGTGCTGGTGGTCGACGACAACGACATCGAGCGTGAGTCGATCACTGAGCTCATCGGCGGCGGCGACGACGTCGAGATCGTGGCGACGGAATCAAGCGAAGGGGCGCTCGAGGCGCTCGAGCGCGAGCCCCGCATCGACTGCATCGTGCTGGACCTGAAGCTCCCGAAGATGACCGGCTTCCAGCTGCTGGAGAAAATCGGCACCGACGAGCGCTTCCAGCACATCCCTGTGATCGTCCACACGGGCAAGGATCTGACGCGGCGCGAGGAGACCAAGCTGCGCAAGTACGCGAAGACGATCGTCGTCAAGGACGTGCGGTCGCCGGACCGGCTACTGGCCGAGACGGCGTTGTTCCTGCACCGGCAGCAGTCGTCGATGCCCGCCGAGCAGCGGCGGATGCTCGAGGAGGCGAATCGCGCCGAGGTGGTGTTCGCCGGCAAGAAGGTGCTTCTGGTGGATGACGACGTGCGCAACCTGTTCGCCCTGGCCTCGGCGCTCGAGTCGCGTGGCCTCGAAATCGTGTTCGCCGAGAACGGGCGGGAGGGTCTCGAGGCGTTGAAGCAGCACCCGGAGATCGACCTGGTGCTGATGGATCTGATGATGCCCGAGATGGACGGCTACGAGGCGATGCGCGCGTTGCGCGAGATGCCTCAGTTCAAGTCGCTCCCGATCATCGCGCTCACCGCGAAGGCGATGAGGGGCGATCGCGAGGAGTCGATAACGGCCGGCGCCAGCGACTACATCACCAAGCCCGTCGACATCGAGCAGCTTCTTTCGTTGATGCAAGTGTGGCTCTACCAATAGGTGTCAACGGCGGTGCCGAGCTCGAGCGGATCGAGATCGACCTCCTGTTGGAGGGGGTCTACCGCCACTACGGCGTCGACTTTCGGGGTTACGCACTCGGCTCTCTGAAACGCCGCCTGGCGCGGCGCATGCGCGAGGAGGGCACGCCGACGCTGTCGGCCCTGCAAGACAAGGTTCTTCACGACCCGGACGCGATGGAGCGGCTGCTGGTAACGCTGTCGATCAGCGTGACATGGATGTTCCGCGACCCGAGCTTCTACCGCGCGTTTCGTGAGAAGGTTGTTCCTTTGCTGCGCACCTACCCGTACATCCGGCTGTGGAATGCGGGTTGTGCAACCGGCGAGGAGACGGTCTCGCTGGCGATCGTGCTGGAGGAGGCGGGCCTGCTCGACCGGACGCGTATCTATGCGACGGACTTCAATTCGGGCGTCGTAGATCGCGCGCGGGCGGGGGAGTTCCCGCTCTCGCGCATGAAGAACTACACCGCGAACTACCTCGAGGCGGGTGGTTCGGGCGAGTTCTCCCGCTACTACTCGGCCGAGGGCCCGATCGCTCGCTTCCGGCCGGAGCTGATGCGCAACATCGTCTTCGCGAAGCACAACCTCGCCTCTGACGGCTCGTTCAACGAGTTCCACGGCATCCTCTGCCGCAACGTCCTGATCTACTTCGGCACGCCCCTGCAGAAGCGCGTGCACACGCTGTTCCACGACAGCCTCGTCAACTTCGGCGTGCTCGGACTGGGCCACAAGGAGACGATCCGCTTCACGCCGCTCGAGCATTGCTACGAGTCGATCGACTCCCGCGAAAAGCTCTACCGGAGGGTCGCGTGAAGCTGGTCGCGATCGGCGCGTCATACGGCGGGCTGTACGCGCTGATGGACATCCTTGGTGCCCTGACAACCGACTTTCCATGCCCGGTGGCGGTCGTGCAGCACCGTTCGGCCGCCGAGCACGACGAGGACCGCCTTGGGCTCGTGCTCTCGCGCTACAGCTCGTTGCCGGTGCATGACGCCGACCACGGGCAGGTGCCCGAGCCGTCGCGCGTCTACCTGGCGCCGTCCGATTACCACCTGATGATCGACGAGGGCCACTTCGAGTTGACGGTCGACGACCAGGTGCACTACAGCCGCCCGGCGATCGACGTGCTTTTCGAATCGGCCGCGCGGGCGTATGGTCCTGATGTGGTGGGGGTTCTGCTCACCGGCTATGGGCACGACGGGACCAGTGGCATGGAGGCGATCCGCGAGGCGGGTGGCGTGACGATCGCCGAAGACCCGGAGACCGCGCTGCAGCCGGCGATGCCCCGCAGCGCGATCGAGGCGGGCGCAGCGGCGGAGGTGCTCAAACTGGACGCGATCGCGCCGCGGCTTATCGAGCTCTGCAGGGTGGCCGCTTGATGGAGAGGGCGCGCATCCTCATCGTCGACGACCAGGAGGAGAACCTGCTGGCGCTCGAGGCGGTGCTGGAGCCCCTCGGCCAGCGGCTCGTCCGGGCGACATCGGGTGCCGATGCGCTCGGCGCGCTGCTGCGCGAGGAGTTCGCCTTGATTTTGCTGGACGTCCAGATGCCGGACATGGACGGCTTCCAGACCGCGACCTTCATCAAGCAGCGCGAGAAGACCACGCACATCCCGATCATCTTCCTCACGGCGCTGTCGAAGGAGTTGCACCACGTGTTCCGCGGCTACTCGGCGGGCGCCGTCGACTACGTGGTGAAGCCGTTTGACCCGATGGTCCTGCGCTCGAAGGTGCAGGTCTTCGTCGACCTCTACCGCAAGGAGAACGCTCTGCGGGCGAGCGAGGAGCGCTTCCGCACCGCCTTTGAGAACGCTCCGATCGGGATCGCGCTCGTCACGGTCGGGGACGGGCGGATCATCGAGGTCAATCGCGCGCTGGCGAAGATGCTTGGGCGGCCTGAGGCCTTGTTCATCGGTCACCCGCTGTCGGATTCAGTGCACCCGGAGGACGCCGGCTTGCTGAAGCTCGAGGGGCCGAGCGAGCTACGGCTCATGAGGCTGGACGGCATCCCGGTGTGGGCGCAGGTGAATGCGTCGATGGTCCACGACGGCGGCGGGCGGCCGCAGCACGTGATCGTGCAGGTGGAGGACGTCACCGAGCGCAAGGAGGCCGAACGCGAGCGCGCGGCGCGTGCGCGCGAGCGTGCGGCGCGCGCCGAGGCCGAGGCAGTGGCGGAGACGATGAGCAAGCTGCAGGCGGTCACCGACGTCGCGCTGCGGCACCTGACCCTGAACGAGCTGATGCAGGGGTTGCTCATCCGGATCCGCGACACGCTCGAGGTCGACGCCGCCGGCATCCTGCTCATCGGTGAACACGACGCGGGCGAGGCCCTCGCGTCGGGAGCCGTCGTCACCCCCGAGGGCAAGACGGAAACGGGGGCGCGGATTCCGGTGGCGCGCGGACTGACGCGGCGGATGGCGGGCAGCGGCGAGGTCGTGGCGATCCCGGGCGTGACCGATCCGCTGGTGTTGCACCCGCTGTTGAAGGACTCGGGGATCGTGTCGGTGGCGGCGGCCCCGATGGCGGTGGAAGGGCGGCTGCACGGCGTGCTCCAGGTGGGGACGCTCAAGAAGCGCAACTTCAGCTCGGCCGACAAGGGGTTGCTGCAGCTGATCGCCGATCGCGCCGCGCTGGCGGTCCAGCACGCGCGACTGTATGAGCGCGAGCACGGCATCGTCGAGACGCTGCAGCGCGCGCTTCTGCCCTCGCGGCTGCCGCAGTTGCCCGGCGTGCAGGTCGCGGCGCGGTACCTGCCGGGCGGGATGGGCGCTGATGTGGACGTCGGTGGCGATTGGTACGACGTCTTCCCGCTCGAGGACGGGCGTATCGGCGTGGCGATCGGCGACGTGGCCGGGCATGGCCTGCGCGCCGCCGCGCTGATGGGCCAGTTGCGCAACTCGCTGCGCGCCTACGCGATCGAGGGTCATCCGCCGGCGGTCGTGGTCGACCGCCTGAACCGGTTGGTGCGCGACCTCGAGCAGGGCTGGATGGCGACGTTGCTCTACATGGTGCTATCGCCGGACGACTCCGAGCTGCGGATCGCGAACGCGGGCCACATGCCGGCGCTGGCGTTGGAGCTGGGGGACGCGCGCTTCATCGACGTGCAGCGCGGCCCGCCGCTCGGCGTGGGCGCGGACGAGGAGTACGTCGAGGTGGTCGAGCCCGTGCAGCCGGGCACGACGCTCGTGATCTACACCGACGGGCTGGTCGAGCAGCCGGGGATCGCGCCCGACGTGACGCTCGCTCGGCTTGCGAAGAATGCGCTGGCGAATACCGCGAGCGATCCGGACGGGCTGTGCGAGCACCTGGTCAAGGCGCAGCTGGGTGAAGGTCAGCCGCGTGACGATGTCGCGTTCGTCGCGATCCACACGGTGCCGTTGTCAGGAGAACGACTTGCGCTACGGCTGCCCGCCGAGCCCAAGGCGCTGTCGTCGGTGCGGCGCGCGCTGTCGCGCTGGCTGGAACACGGGGGCGCCACGACCGAGGAGGCGCAGTCGATCCAGCTGGCCTGCCACGAGGCGTGCACCAACGCGATCGAGCACGGATACCGCTTTGGTGAGGCAGTTTTCGAGGTCGTGGGCGAGCTGCGTGACGGCGAACTGACGCTGAGCGTGATTGACTCGGGCGGCTGGCGCGGAGCTGGCGACGCCGATCGCGGACGCGGCTTTGCGCTGATGGAAGGGCTGATGGATGGGGTGGAGGTGACACCTGGGCGTGACGGCACGACCGTCGTCATGACACGCCGTCTCGCCGGCTTGACAGCGGGTCTAACGTAGTCGGTGCCAACTCGATATACACGAGGACAGGCACACGTCAATACCGGGACTCTTAGCCCCGGAACGCGGGGATAGACACCCGTTGGACGATTTCTAAGGGCCGCTCGAATCAGGGCGGCCCTTTCTTGTGGCGTACGCTCGCGCGCATGTCCGATCGAGTCGCAGTTGTCACGGGGGCCTCATCCGGTATCGGCGAGGCAACGGCGAGAGCGCTTGCAGGCGCGGGCTATGCGGTCGTGCTGGCCGCTCGCCGCGAGGACCGCATCAACGAGCTGTGCGAGGAGATCTCCGGTGGTGGCGGCAAGGCACTTGCCGTGCCAACAGACGTGACGGACGAGTCGTCCGCCCGCGCGCTGATCAAGGCGGCGAAAGATGAGTTGGGCTCCGTCGACGTGCTCGTGAACAACGCGGGCGTGATGCTGCTTGGGCCGATCTTCGGCGCCGACACGGAGCACTGGCGGCGGATGGTGAACGTGAACCTGCTCGGCCTCATGTACTGCACGCACGCGGTGCTGCCGGTGATGCAGGAGCAGGGGGCTGGTCACATCGTGAACCTGTCGTCGGTCGCCGGCCGCGTGGCGACGCTGGGCTCAGGCGTCTACAACGCGACGAAGTGGGGAGTGGGCGCGTTCTCCGAAGCGCTTCGCCAGGAGGTCCTGGACTTCGGCGTGCGCGTGACGATCGTCGAGCCCGGTTACGTCGAGACCGAGCTGCAGGGCCACAACGAGCTGCCGATCGTGGTCGAGACGATGGAGAAGAACAAGGAGGAGATCGGCGAAGTGCTGCAGGCGGAGGACATCGCGAACGCGATCCTCTACGCAGTCCAGCAGCCGCACTACGTGTCGATCAACGAGGTGCTCGTCCGGCCTACCAAGCAGCGGCGGTAGGCGATGCGGCGCACCGTGCTTCCGCTTGCGGTCCTCGCGGCCGCGGTCGTTGCCGCCGTCGCCTCCGGTCACCCCGTCTCCGGCGCGCCGAAGTGCCAGGTGTTCCCGAAGAACAATCCATGGAACCAGCGCGTCGACAAGCTGCCTGTCGTCCACAACTCGGATGCGATCGTTCGCTCGATCGGCGCCGGCGGCAGCGTGCATGCCGACTTCGGGTCCGGTCTCTACAACGGCGCCCCGATCGGTATCCCGTACACGACCGTGTCGAAGCGCCAGAAGACGGTGCATGTGTCCTTCGACTACGCGGACGAGTCCGACAGGGGCCCATATCCGGTCCCGCCGCGTGCGCCGGTCGAAGGCGGACGCAACTCGGACGGCGACCGGCACGTGATCGTGGTGGACCGCGACGCCTGCAAGCTCTACGAGCTCTACGCGGCCTATCCGCAGAATGGCGGCAAGTCGTGGAAGGCCGGCTCCGGCGCGATCTGGAGTCTGAACTCGAACAAGCTCCGCCCGGCGACGTGGACGTCGGCTGACGCGGCGGGACTGCCGATCCTGCCCGGCCTGGCGCGCTACGAGGACTTCAAGAAAGGCGGCATCGACCACGCTCTCCGCTTCACCGCCAGTCGCACCCGCAAGGCGTTCATATATCCCGCCCGCCATTACGCGTCGACCCTGACCGACCCCGACCTGCCCCCGATGGGGCAGCGGCTGCGCCTGAAATCCAGCTTCAACGTGAGCGGCTTTCCCAAGCAGGCGCGTACGGTGCTGACCGCACTCAAGCGCTACGGGATGATCCTGGCCGACAACGGTTCGCCCTGGTACATCACCGGCGCACCCAGCAAGGGCTGGAACAACGACGACCTGCACACGCTCGGCAAAGTGAAGGGATCTGACTTCGAGGTCGTAGACACGTCGAAGCTCCGGCGCCCGTGACGGGTTGAGACTCGCGCGAAGCGCGTTAACGTGACGACTCTCTTGGCCCAAGGTTGCTTGTGAATTTCGTGTCAGCTGGGGATCCTGCGGCTCCGCTGCCCGTCTTCGAGAGCGACGGTGTAGGCAACGTCGTCTTGATCGAGGACAGCCGCGACTACGCAATGGCTGTCCAGGCGATGCTCGACCACCCGCACGGGACGTCGTTCTCGGTCAAGCACTTCACGAAGCTCTCCGACGCGCTCGCCTACGTCCCGGACGCCGACGTGTGCTGCCTGCTGCTGGACCTCAATCTGCCCGACGCAACTGGGGTGGAGGCTGTCGGCGCGCTACAGGAGGTGGCACCGGAGGTGCCGATCGTCGTCCTGACGGGCTTCGACGACGACCAGCTGGCACTCGAGGCGATGCACGCCGGAGCGCAGGACTTCCTCGTGAAGGGGCGCGCTGACGTCGAGCTGATCACCCGCTCGATCCGCTACGCGATCGAGCGCGCGCGCAACGAGCGCCACCGCGCCGACCTGCTGCGCGAGCGCTCGGCTCGTGCCCGTGCCGAGGCGATGGCTGGGACGATCAGCCGGCTCGAGCGCCTGACCGAGGCGGCGCTCGCGAGCCTCTCGCTCGACGAGCTGCTGCACGAGCTGCTCGGCCACGTCTGCGAGCTGCTGCACACCGATACGGCGGCGATCCTGCTGCTCGACGAGGACCGCGAGGTCTTGGAGCTGCGCGCCGAGCGTGGCCTGCCAGGCGAGGCCGACGCTCGCTTGACCGTGCCCGTGGGCGCGGGCTTTGCCGGCCGCATCGTCTCCGAGCGCCGAAGCATCCTCATCGAGGATGTCGCGACGTCCGACGTGCTCAGCCCGATCCTGCGCCAGCGCGTGAAGTCGCTGCTCGGCGTGCCGCTGCTGGCCGAGGACCGCATCATCGGGGTGATGCACGTGGGCACGCCCGAGCGCCGCGAGTTCACCGCCGAGGACACCGTCGTCCTGCAGTTGGCCAGCGACCGCGCCGCTCGCGCGATCGAGCGCGCGCGCCGGTTCCAGCAGGAGCACGAGACCGCGGTCACGCTGCAGCGCTCGCTGCTGCCTGATCGCCTGCCGGACGTGCCGGGCCTGGTGCTCGCCGCGCGCTACCTGCCGGGCGCGGCCGGCACCGAGGTTGGGGGCGACTGGTACGACGTGATCCCGCTGGCGGACGGGCGTGTGGGCTTGGCGATGGGCGACGTGGTCGGCCGCGGGATCCCGGCCGCCTCGCTGATGGGGCAGCTGCGCAACGGTCTGCGCGCGTACGCGATCGAGGGGCATGCGCCGTCGGCTGTGCTCGAGCGGCTCGACCGGCTCGTCCAGACCCTCAGCCCTGGGCGCATGGCCACGCTTCTGTACATGATCCTGGACGCGGACGGGCGCAACGCCGTCTTCGCAAACGCGGGACACCTGCCACCGCTGGTCGTGGAAGACGGGAGCAAGCCGCGCCTGCTCGAAGGCGCCCGCGGCGTCCCGCTCGGGGTGCTGCCCTATGCAGGCTTCGAGGAGGTGGGCGCGAGCTTCGAGCCGGCGTCGACGCTGGTCCTCTACACCGATGGCCTGGTCGAAGAGCGCGGCATCTCGATCGAGCTGCGCCTCGGCGACCTGCAGGGGGTCGCGTCGGAACCGTTCGACGGGCCGAACGAGTTGTGCGAGCGGTTGCTGCGAGACATGCTGCCCGAAGGACCGGGCGTCGACGACGTGGCCGTGCTCGCGCTGACCACGGCCCCGGCGTCGACCGACCGCTTGGCGATGACTCTGCCCGCCGAGCCCGAGGCGCTGATCACCGCGCGCCGTGCGCTGCGCAACTGGCTGTCAGATGTCGGCGTGGACCCCGAGACGCTCTACGACATCACGCTGGCCACCGGCGAGGCGTGCACGAACGCGATCGAGCATGCGTACGCGCCGGGGGAGGCCAGCTTTGACCTCGAAGCCGTGCGCGGCGAAGACGATGTGATCGTGCGCGTTCGCGACTACGGATCGTGGCGTCCGCCGCGCGGGCAGAATCGTGGCCGCGGGTTGAAGCTGATGGAGACGCTGATGGACGACGTGACGCTGCGCCGCGAATCCACGGGCACGACTGTTGAACTCCGGCGAGCGCTGACTCAGGACGCCGATGCTGGCTGACGTCCACTTCGACGACCACGACGGCAGCCCGGTCGCGCGGATCCGCGGCGAGGTCGACATGTCGAACGTGGGGCAGCTGAGCACGGCGCTGCAGAACTCGGTCACGCATTCGGCGCCGGGCCTGGTGATCGACTTCAGCGAGACGCAGTATCTCGACAGCGCGGGGCTGCACTTCATCTTCGACCTTGGCAAGCGCCTGCGCGATCGCGGCCAGCGCCTGTACCTGGTCGTCCCGAGCGTGTCGCCGGTGGCCGCCGTGCTCGAAATCGTGCGCGTCGACTCGCTGGCGCCGCGCTGCGAGACGCTCGAGCAGGCGCTCGAGCTGTTGCGCGCGCACGCGGAGGACGTGCCGCGCGCGCACGCGGACTAGGGCCGCGGGAAAAGAAACGGCCCGCACGCAGCGGGCCGTTTCCTAATGACGCGGAGTCAGTGCGACGTGACTAGCACTTCGAGCTGGTCTGCGGTGAGGTCACGGTCTTCTTCTGGCCGGTGCCGGCGTCGACGAAGTTCGCAACGGCCTTGGACGGTAGGCCGCTCTTGCACGAGGTGACCTGCAGGTACGAGAGCTTCTTGGTCTTCCCCTTCACCTTCACGGTGTGCGAGGTGCCCGGGATCTTGACGTTGAAGTCGGTCAGGGCGACCTTGATGCCCGGGACCGGCTCCTGTAGGTCCTTCGGGACCTCGAAGCGGGTCAGGCTTCCGTACTGGCCGGATGCCTTCCCGATGAAGCCAGGCACGACGCGGTTCTGGATCTGGACTCCACCCGGGGGCGCGTTGAGGATGAGCATGAGGAACTTGCCGCCGGTTCCATTCATGGCCGTGACGGTCAGATTCGAATGGATCGATTGGGACGACGCCTGGCCCGGACTCCCCGCCAGCGCACTCGCGGTGCCGCTGCCGACGATCGCCTTCTTGCACTTCGACGGGATCGACGGCTGACCGTCGATCTCGGCGATGCTGCAGAACGGGAAGACCTTGCCGTTGTTCTTGATCGCCTTCGAGTAGTAGACGGTGGTACTCGGCGCGGTCTCCGGCTGACTCCCGGCCGGGTTCGTGTCGATGTGAAGGATTCCTGTGTAGCTCAGGTTGGCGGGCTTCTTAGAGCTCGGCTTTCCCTTGTGCGAAAGCTTGGTTGAGTAACTGACTGTGTCTGTGACCGCGTAGGCCACACCGGCAATCGCCAGCGCAGCGACGGCGGTCAGCAGTACGAGACGTCGCACGGTTTTGCTGCTCCCTCCGGTAGGTGAAATTTCGTGGTCGGGACTGTGCGCGCACAGGCGCGCGCCCCCCCTTGGGCTCTGTGTGTGGAACACGAACATAGGTCAAAAGGTTCGGTAACTGGGCACTGGGTAGCCGAAACGGGACACCAATGCAACCGGAAGGGAGATCCAATGGGACAGCTTGATGGCAAGAAGATCGCATTCGTAGCCACCGACGGCGTCGAGCAGGTCGAGTTGACCGAGCCGTGGGAGGCTGTCAAGAACGAAGGCGCCCAGCCCGAGCTGCTGTCGCTCGAGAGCGGCCAGATCCAGGCCTTCCAGCACCTTGATCACGGCGACAAGTTCGACGTCGACAAGACGGTCGCCGACGCGGATCCGAACGACTACGACGGTCTGGTGCTGCCGGGCGGCGTGGCCAACCCGGACTTCCTGCGCGTGGACGACGACGTGCGCAAGTTCGTACGCGCCTTCTTCGAGGCCGGCAAGCCGGTCGGCGCGATCTGCCACGGTCCGTGGACGCTGATCGACGCTGGTGTGGCGAAGGGCCTGACGCTGACGTCGTGGCCGTCGATCAAGACCGACTTGACGAACGCCGGTGCGAACTGGGTCGACGAGGAGGTCCACGTCGATCGCGGTCTGACGAGCTCACGCAAGCCGGACGACCTGCCGGCGTTCTGCTCGAAGATCGTCGAGGAGTTCGCCGAGGGTCAACACGAGGAGCTGAAGGAGCAGGCCGCGGCTGGTTCGCCCGCCTCGTAGGTAGGCTCGCGCGCCTCGTGGCTGACGAGGCGAGACAGATCCTGGAGCAGTTCACGACCTGGGCGGTCGTGGGCTGCTCCCCCGATCCAGAGCGTGACTCGCACAGCGTCGCGGCGTTCCTGCAGGCGCGCGGCAAGCGTGTGCTGCCGGTCAACCCGAACGCGTGCCCGGGCGAGATTCTCGGACAGGAATGTCATCCAGACCTGCCGTCGATCGCGGAGCCGGTCGAGGTGGTGGACATCTTCCGGCGCTCGGAGCTGGCGGGCACGCATGTCGACGAGGCGATCGCGATCGGCGCCAAGGCTGTTTGGATGCAACTGGGTGTGATCGACGAGGCCGCGGCCGCGCGCGCCCGCGACGCTGGGCTGTTGGTCGTGATGAATCGCTGCCCGAAGATCGAGTGGAAGCATGCCTGACGCCGTTGTAGTCGGCGCGGGCCACAACGGGCTGGTCGCAGCTGCGTACCTGGCGCGCGCCGGGCTATCGGTGGAGGTGTTCGAGCGGCGCGAGATCGTCGGCGGCGCCTGTGTCACCGAGGAGCTGTGGCCGGGCGTGCGTGCGTCCCCGGGCGCGTACACGCTGTCGCTCCTGCGCGGCCGGATCATCGACGAGCTGGCGCTCGAGTCGCACGGGCTCGAGGTCTTCCCGCACGATCCGTACCTGTTTGCGCCATTGCCGGATGGCCGCAAGGTGGTGACGTGGTCTGATCCGAAGCGCACGCGCGAGCAGCTGGCGGCGGATTGGTCGCAGGGCGACGCGGATGGCTACGCGGAGTTCTCGGCGCGCTGGGAGAAGGCCGCGGCCGCGGCGCGTCCGCTGATGCTGGAGGCGCCGTCGCGCGAGCGCTGGCTCGAGGCCGTGGGCGAGGCCATCCTGGACGGCCCGATTGCCGACGAGGTGGCGGTGATCCCGTCCGAGGAGGTGCGGGTCCCGTTTGCGCTGCAGGGCTGCATCGGGACGCTGGCGGGTCCGTTCGATCCGGGGACGGCGTTCGTCGGCTTCTACCACGACCTGGGCGAGGCAGTGCGCGGCCGGCCGGGCGCGTGGGGGTTCGCGCGCGGAGGCATGGGCGCTGTCACCGCGGCGCTGCGGTCGGCGGCCGAAGCGGCGGGGGCGGTCGTGCACACGGACGCTCCAGTCGCGCGGATCCTCAGCGGGCACGGGGATGGTGCGGGTCGCGAATCCGGCGCTGGTCGGGGATCCGGCGCGGGTCGCGAGTCCGGGGCGCATCGCGACACCGGCGAGCAAACCGCGCGCGGAGTCGCATTCGAAGACGGACGCGAAGTCGAAGCGCGGATCGTCCTCTCGAACGCCGATCCGGTGCGGACCGCCTTCCTGGCCGGCGTCGATCCGCCGATCGGCTGGCGGCAGCCGGGGCCGGTGGTCAAGGTGATGCTGCTCCTCGACGGCCTGCCCGACTTCCCGTCGTGGCCGGGCGAGGAGCCCTGGCACGGCGCCATCGACATCGGATTCACGCTCGACGAGCTGCAGCAGGCGGCCGATGACGCTCGCGCGGGCCGGCCGGCGGCGAAGCCGTGGATCGAGGCGGCGTGCCAGACAGCGGCCGACGCGACGCTTGCGCCCGAGCGCCGCCATGTCGCGTCGCTGTTCTGCCAGTGCTTCCCCGTGGAGGTCGACGCCGATGCCGCAGCCGACGTCGCGATCGCGCGCTTCGCTGAGATCTGCCCCGGCCTGCCGGACCGGATCGTCGATCGGCTGGTGCTGGGGCCGAGGCAACTGGAGGAGCGCTTCGGCATCACGGGCGGTCACATCTTCCACGGCGAGATGCTGGGCGAGCGGCCGGGCCCGCGGCGCTTCGGCGAGGTCGAAGGGCTCTACCTGGCCGGCTCGGGGGCGCATCCGGGCGGAGCCGTGACGGGCGCGCCCGGCTACAACGCCGCGGCTGCAGTGCTTGAAGACCTTGCGGACGGGTAACTGCGAGGATCCGCGCGATGGCGCGCGTGTTCGTCACACGCAGAATCCCGGGCGACGCGCTCGAACGACTCGCCACGGAGCACCAGGTCGACGTCTGGGAAGGCCGCCTGCAGCCGTCGCACGCGAAGCTCGTCGAGAAGGCGCGCGACGCCGAGGGGCTTCTGTGTCTGCTGACGGATCGGATCGACCGCGACGTGATCGCCTGCTGCCAGAACCTGCGCGTGATCTCGAATTACGCGGTTGGTGTCGACAACGTCGATGTAGAGGCGGCCACCGAGCGCGGGATCCCGGTCGGGTTCACTCCTGACGTGCTGACGGAGGCGACGGCCGACGCGACGTTCGGCTTGCTCATGGCGTGCGCGCGGCGGGTGGTCGAAGGCGACGACGTGGTCCGGGCGGGGCGCTGGCTCACCTGGGAGCCGACGCTCTTGCTGGGCCAGGGGGTGCATGGCAAGACGCTTGGCATCGTTGGGCTGGGACGGATTGGGAAGGCCGTGGCGGCGCGGGCCGAGGGCTTCGGCATGGAGGTGATCCATCACGGCAAGTCGTCCGGGGTGCCGCTGGAGGAGTTGCTGGAGCGGTCGGACTTCGTCTCGCTGCATGTGCCGCTGAGCGATGCGACGCGCGGGATGATCGGCGAGGCCGAGCTGAAGCGGATGAAGCCGACGGCGATCCTGGTGAACACCTCGCGCGGCGGGCTGATCGAGACAAGCGCACTGATCCGGGCGCTGGAGAGCGGCTGGATCGCGGGCGCGGGGCTGGACGTGACCGACCCGGAGCCCGTGCCGCGTGGTCACCCGTTGCTGGCTGCACCCAACCTGATCGTCAACCCGCACATCGCGTCAGCCTCGATCGAGGCTCGAACGGCGATGTCAGACCTGGCGGTCGACAACCTGCTCGCGGGACTGGCCGGCGAGCCGATGCCGAAGTGCTTCAACGCCGAAACACTGGCAGCCCGCCTGTAACAAACGGGATCAGAGCACTTGTGTAACGGCTATTCGCCGAGCACCTTGATGATCAGCCGCTTGTTCCGGCCGCCGTCGAACTCGGTGTAGAAGATCGCCTGCCACGGCCCAAGGTCCAGCCGGCTGTCGGTGACAGGCACGATCACCTGGTGATGGACGAGCAGGTTCTTCAGGTGAGCGTCGCCGTTGTCCTCGCCGCCGCGGTGGTGGCGGTAGTCGCCCGGATCTGGCAGCAGCTGGCGCGCGACGTCGTCGGCTGGCGGCTTCCACGACGGCGGGGCGAGCTTGTCGAGCCACTCGAGCGCGTCGGCCTGGATGCCGGGTTCGTCGTCGTTCACCCACACGCCGGCGGTGATGTGCATGGCCGAGACGAGCACCATGCCCTCGGCGATGCCGGCCTCGTCGACCGCCTGTTGGACGTCCTCGGTGATGCGCACGAATTCGCGCCGCTGCGAGGTGTTGAACGTCTTGTAGACCGTGTGCGATTTCATTGGGCTCCTCAGTGGATCTCGGATTGAGCGGCAAAGCATGCATCGTCACCGGCGCGACCAGTGGAATCGGCGCGGCGACGACGCGGATGCTGCTCGAAGA
>DATBDN010000241.1:0-24826 GCA_036269895.1 Thermoleophilaceae bacterium | reverse complement strand
TCGAACAACCGCTTCCGCTCGGCAAAGCTGCTCGCCGCGTCCGGCTCGGGATCGATGAAGATCTCGCGGTGGTTGAACGCTGCCACGAGCCGTATGTGCTCCGACAGCAGCATCCCGTTCCCGAACACGTCGCCCGACATGTCGCCGATCCCGACGACCGTGAAGTCCTGGCTCTGGACGTCGTGGCCAAGCTCGCGGAAATGACGCTTGACCGACTCCCAGGCGCCGCGCGCCGTGATGCCCATCGCCTTGTGGTCGTAGCCGGCAGACCCTCCGGACGCGAACGCGTCGCCGAGCCAGAAGCCGTACTCGGCCGCGACGCCGTTGGCGATGTCCGAGAAGGTCGCAGTCCCCTTGTCGGCCGCCACGACGAGGTACGGATCATCGCCGTCGTAGCGCACCACGTCCGGCGGCGCGACCACCTGCCCGTCGACGATGTTGTCGGTCAGGTCGAGCAATCCGCGGATGAAGATGCGGTAGCACTCGACGCCGTCTGCGTCAGCTCGCTTGACGACGAAGCCGCCCTTGGCACCGACGGGCACGATCACCGTGTTCTTGACCATCTGCGCCTTCATCAGGCCGAGGACCTCGGTGCGGAAGTCCTCGCGCCGGTCGGACCAGCGCAGGCCGCCGCGCGCGACGCGCCCGCCGCGCAGGTGGACGCCCTCGACGACGGGTGAGTAGACGAAGATCTCGAACTGGGGCCGCGGCGCCGGCAGCCACGGCAGCTTCTGAGGGTCGAGCTTGAACGACAAGTAGCTCTTCGGCTGGCCGTCGGCGCCGGTCTGGTACCAGTTCGTGCGCAGCATCGCCTCGACGACGGCGAGGAAGCTGCGCAGGATCTGATCCTGGTCGAGCGACTCGACTGCGTCGATCTCCTGCTCGATCTCCGCAACGCGGCGGTGCGTGTCGCGATCGGCCCGCGCCGGGTCGAAGCGCGCCTCGAAGAGCTGGACGATGAGCCGCGAGGTCACCGGGTGCGCGCACATGGCGCGTTCCACATACGTGTCCGAGAAGGTCGTGCCCGCCTGGCGCAAAAACTTTCCGATCGCGCGCAGAACGGCGATCTGCCGCCAGCCGAGACCTGCGCGCAGGACCAGCCGGTTGTAGCCGTCGTTCTCGACCTCGCCTTCCCATGCGCGGATGAAGGAGCCCTGGAACGTCTCCCGCACCTGCTCGGCCTCGAGCTTGCGCTGGTTGTCGTAGGTCAGGCCGAAGTCGTAGATCCATACCGGCGGGCCCTCGTGCCTGCGGATCTCGTACGGGCGCTCGTCGGCGACCTGGACGCCCATGTTCTCGAACAGCGGCAGCATGCTCGAGAGCGTCAGAGGCGCGTTTGCCCGGTAGAGCTTCGCGCGCAGCGTCCCCCCGGGGGCCTCGAGCGGCCGATACAGGCTCATCGCGATCCCGTCCGGCTGAAGAGCCTCGATGCGCTTGATGTCGACGATCGCTGACCGCGCCACCCAATCGGAGCGGTAGGCGGGCGGGAAGGCGTCGCCGTAGACCCGGCGCAGCGTGTTACCGCGCTCCTCGCCCTCGTCCTCGATCAGCGCGGCCTCGAGGTCGTCCACCCACGACCGGGTCGCTTCGAGGATGCGGCGTTCGATCTCTTCGACGTCGAAGTCGCGCAGGCGCGGCTCGCAGTAGACCATGTAGTGCAGCCGCACGAGCACCGACTCGGACACGCGCGTCGTGTAGTCCACGCTCGTCGCCTCAAACGCCTCGCGCAGGATCGCCTCGATGCGCCGGCGGTTGTCGGTGTTGAAGCGGTCGCGGGGGATGAAGATCAGGCACGAGACGAAGCGACCGAAGCGATCCCCGCGGACGAACAGGCGCAGCCGCTGGCGCTCGCCCAGGTGCAGGATGCCCATCGCGGTGTCGAAGAGGTCGTCGGCCGAGATCTGGAACAGCTCGTCGCGCGGGTAGTTCTCGAGGATCTCAATCAGCGCCTTCTCGTTGTGGCTGTCGTGCGGGAAGGCGGCGCGCGCGAGGACAGAGTCGTACTTGCGGCGCAGGATCGGAATCTCACGCGGGCTCGCGTGGTAGGCGGTGTGGGAGTAGAGGCCGAGGAAACGGCGCTCGCCGACGACCCTGCCTTTCTCGTCGAAGCGCTTGACACCGACGTAGTCGAGGTAGGAGGGGCGATGCACCGTGGCGCGTGAATTCGCCTTGGTCAGGTTGAGTAGGTACGGCTCGAGCGCGAGCGCGCGCACCGGCGGCGGCAGTCGCTCGAACCCGTCGGAGCTCTGGCCGCCGCCGCGCAGGATGCCCAGGCCCGTCCCCGCGACCGCTGCCAGGCGGATGTCCCCGTCCGGGTCGACGACCTCGTACTCGCGGTAGCCGAGGAACGTGAAGTTGTGGGCCTCGAGCCACTCGATGAACGCCTTGGTCTCCGCGACGTCGTCGGGGTCGATGCCTACCGGCGGGCGCTCGTCGAGGCTTGCCGCCGTGTCCAGGGCCTGCGCGCGCATGGCGCTCCAGTCCTCCACGGTCGCTCGCACTTCGTCGAGCACGCGCAGCACGTAGCCGCGCAGCGCCTCCAGGTCGTCGTGGTCGGTCTGGCGGTCGACCTCGACGTTGATGACCGACTCGCGGGTCGTCCCCTCGATCGTCTCGGTCGAGTGCGGCAGGATCTCAACCAGGTGACCGTTCTCGTCACGGCGCACCGTGATGACGGGATGGATGATCGAGTGGATGCCGAACCCGCGCCGGCTCAGCTCCATGCTGACCGAGTCGATCAGGAACGGCATGTCGTCCGTGACGATCTGCAGCGCCGTGTGGGTCGACTGCCAGCCGTCGATCTCGAACTGCGGGTTGAAGACGCGTACCTTGCTCTCGCCGACAGTGCGCTCGCGTCCGAAGTTCAGGTGCGACAACGCTGCGCCGTAGAGGTCGAGTCCGCTTTTTCCCGCGAGGTCCTCTGGCGGAACCCACCGGTAGTACTGACGGACGAACTCTTCGGCTTGGCCTGCGTCCGTCTCTGAGAGATGCTCGTGGAGCCGGGCGCATACGCGGTCTATGAGAGCGTCGTCGAACGTTTGACCCGAGTCTAGGACGCCCTGCCGGAGCTGGCCAGGGGGGTGCAACCAGAGAGCCATCCTCCTGGATTCCCCGTAGTTTTCCTGGCCGATGCGCAGCGACTATCCGCACCTGCTCGAGATTCCGACGCGGTGGCACGACAACGACATCTACGGCCACGTCAACAACGTTGACTATTACGCCTTCTTCGACACAGTCATCAACGCCTGGCTGATCCGTGAAGGGGGCCTGGAAATCCACGCGAGCGAGACGATCGGCCTGTGCGCGGAGTCCCACTGCAAGTTCCTGGCCCCCGTCTCCTTCCCGGACACGGTCGAGGCCGGCCTGCGTGTGGGCCACCTGGGCAATCGCAGCGTCCGCTACGAGATCGAGCTGTACGTGAAGGGGGAGGAGGAGCCGATCGCCGAGGGCTGGTTCGTGCATGTCTTCGTGGATCGCGGCGATCGCCGCGCGCGCGACATCCCCTCGGGGATTCTGGAGTCACTCGAGCGTCTTCGCGTGAAGGAGCGGGCATGAACGTTCGTGGCGCCGTCCTGCGCGAGATGGGCCTTGACAAGCCGTACACGTCGTCGAACCCGCTGACGATCGAGGAGCTCGCGCTGGATCCGCCCGGGCCCGGCGAGCTGCTGCTGCGCGTGCGCGCCGCCGGCCTCTGCCACTCGGACCTGTCGGTCATCGACGGCTCGCGCCCGCGCGTGATGCCGATGGTGCTCGGCCACGAGGCGGCCGGTGAGGTGGTTGAGACCGGAGGCGACACCCCGGGATTCGCCGTCGGGGACCACGTTGTGCTGGCGTTCGTGCCCACGTGCGGCCACTGTGTCCCGTGCTTGTCCGGCCGTGCAGCGCTGTGCGAGCCCGGTGCGGCCGCGAACACCGCGGGGACGCTCCTGTCCGGCGACCGCCGCTGGCACGACGGCCTGCATCACCACCTGGGCGTATCGGCGTTCGCGGACCACATCGTGGTGTCGGCTCAGTCGGCCGTGAAGGTGGACGACGATCTCCCGTTCGAGATCGCGGCTCTGTTCGGCTGCGCGGTGCTGACCGGCGTCGGCGCCGCGACCAACAGCGCGCAGGTCACGGCCGACGACCGCGTGGCGATCTTCGGTCTCGGCGGGGTCGGGCTCGCCGCGCTGCTGGGCGCGGTCGTGTCTGGCGCCGGCACGGTGGTGGCGGTCGACGTGGTGCCGGAGAAGCTCGAGCTGGCGCGTGAGCTCGGCGCCACGCACGTGGTCCAAGCCGGCGAGGACGCGGTTGTGGAGGTACGTGAAGCCACCGACGGCGGCCCCGACAAGACGATCGAGACCGTCGGCAGTGCGCGCGTCCTGGCGGACGCCTACGCGGCAACTCGCCGCGGCGGGACCACCGTCACCGTCGGGTTGCCGCACCCGGAGCAGATGCTGTCGATCGCGGCCGTGAGCCTCGTGGCCGAGGAGCGCACGCTGAAGGGCTCGTACCTGGGGTCGTGCGTCCCGAAGCGCGACATCCCGCGCTTCATCGAGATGTACAAGGCGGGTCGTCTGCCGGTCGACAGGCTGCTCACGCACACGCTGGCACTGGACGAGCTGAATGAAGGGTTCGATCGCCTTGCCGCAGGGCAGGGCGTAAGGCAGGCGGTGATCTTTTGACTGAGCTGTTGAGCGAACGAGTACCGGTCCCTCGCGACCGCGAGAACGATTACACCCGCGAGGCGCAGCAGAAGCGTGCTGACTTCGTCAAGAAGCGGACGGGCGCCGAGCTCGAGCATGTGACGAGCTATTCGTTCGATCCCTCGATCCTGTCCGGCAACGTGGAGCAGTTCCTCGGCGCCGCGCAGGTCCCGATTGGGCTGGCGGGACCGCTGCTGGTGAACGGCGAGCACGCGCAGGGTGACTTCTACGTGCCGATGGCGACCGCCGAGGGCACGCTGGTCGCCTCCTACAACCGCGGCATGCGCCTGCTCTACGAATGCGGCGGCGTGACGACGACGGTCCTGGACGACCGCATGCAGCGCGCGCCGTCGTTCTTGTTCCCCAGCGCACGCGAGGCCCGCGAGTTCGGGCAGTGGCTGAGCGACAACTTCGAGGCCATCAAGCAGGCCGCCGAGGCCACGACCCGCTCCGGCAAGCTGATCGAGATCGAGCAGTACAGCGCCAGCCGCATGCTGTTCACCCGCTTCGATTACACGACCGGCGACGCCGCCGGGCAGAACCTGACCGGCAAGGCGACGCAGGCTGCCTGCAAGTGGATCGTCGACAACTACCCCGCGATCGAGCAGTACTTCCTCGAGTCCAATTTCGCGACGGACAAGAAGAGCTCGCAGGTGAACATGCTTCACACGCGCGGGAAGCGGGTGGTGGCGGAGGCGGTCATCACTAACGACGTGATTCGGCGGGTGATGCGCTCTGACACCGAGCTGATGTTCCGCGCGCGCCAGGTGTCGAACCTGGGCGGCTTCATGTCCGGCGTGAACAACAACGGGGCGCACTCGGCCAACGGGATAACGGCGATGTTCATCGCCACCGGGCAGGACGCCGCCAACGTCGCGGAGTCGTCGGCCGCGCTCGTGTACGCGGAGCTGCGCCCAAACGGGGACTACTACTACTCGGTCACGATCCCGTCGCTGATCGTCGCCACCTACGGCGGAGGGACCGGACTGGCGACGCAGAGAGAGTGCCTGGAGATCCTCGACTGCTACGGATCCGGCAAGGTCATGAAGTTCGCGGAGATCGTCGCGGCGACTGTTCTGTGCGGCGAGTTGTCCCTGGGTTCGGCGATCGTCGCCGAGGAATGGGTGGAGGCCCATGACCTCTATGGGAGGAACCGTCCCTAGGCTTGGGGGAATGGAACAGTCTTCGAAGCCGCGCAGCGTCAAGATCGGTGACGACGAGCGACTCGGGTGGTCCTCCGAGCGTCCGCGCCGCGAAGGGGGGCCGCAGCGTCCCGCCGACATCTCGACGCGCAACCGCGTCCTGAAGCCGTCCGAGGAGCTCATCTACTCGCCCGGCAGCCTCGTCGTCGTGGCTTCGAGCGCGCCTGCCGAGGCCGAAGGTTTCGTCAGCCGGCTTGTCCAGTCCAAGGGCGCGTTGTTCTCGATGGGGAAGGTGCGGGCGCTGCTGGCGGGGCGCGTCGGCGAGACCGAGCTGGATGCACGGGCGCAGGAGCTGCTCACGAATGCGATCGCGAAGCGGATCGAGGCGGGGGAGACGGTCGTGATCGTCACCGAGACGCTCGAGGCCGAGGAGCGCGAGCCGTTTGTGCGCCTGGCGGCTGCGGCCGGGCGGCCGCGCCACATCGTGCTGTTCGAGCCGGCCGGGGCTGACCTGGACGAGGACGGCAAGGCAGCGCTCTCGGATCTGCGCCGGCGGCTGACGGCCGGTGAGCTCGGGCAGGAGGGGTTCCAGACGTCGCTGCGGCTCGCGGGGAGGACGATCGGCGACGTGAAGCGGGTGGACTTCCAGCGGCCGTCGCGCGACGACTGAGCGCGGCCGGATCGACCGCCCGAACCCGGACTGGAACCGATGACCGCCGCGATCGACCGTGGGCGTCTGTCGTCGCTGCTGGAGGGGGAGCTCGAGCGCTTTCGCACCGAGCATCCGAAGTCGGCTGAGGAACACGAGCGTGCCCGCCGCTCGCTGTTCGGTGGCGTCCCAATGCCTTGGATGATGCTGTGGGCCGGCGGCTACCCGGTGGTAGCCGAACGTGCCGAGGGCAATCGCGTCGTCGACATCGACGGACACGAGTACGTGGACCTGTGCCTGGGCGACACCGGGGCGATGACCGGGCACAGCCCGCCCGAGGTCGTGCGCGCGCTCCAGGCCAAACTGGCTGAGGGCATCACGACGATGCTGCCGAGCGAGGACGCCGCTTGGGTCGGCGAGGAGCTCAGCCGCCGCTTTGGGCTGCCGCGCTGGCTGTTCACCCTCACTGCCACTGATGCCAACCGCACGGCGTTGCGGATCGCGCGGCTGCTGACTGGCCGGCCGAAGGTGCTCGTCTACTCGTACTGCTACCACGGCTCGGTCGACGAGGCGTTTGTGGTGACGAATCCCGACGGCAGGACCCGCAGCCGTGAGGGCAACGTCGGCCCTGCCGTGGACCCCGCAGTGACGACGCGCGCCGTCGAGTTCAACGACGTCGACGCGCTCGAGCGCGCGCTGGGCCATGGTGACGTTGCGTGCGTGCTGGTTGAGCCCGCGATGACGAACATGGGCATCGTCCTGCCGGATCCCGGCTACCACGAGGTGCTGCGCGAGTCGACGCGGCGCGACGGAACGCTGTTGATCATCGACGAGACCCACACGATCTCCGCGGGCCCGGCTGGCTGCACGGGCGAGTGGGCCCTCGAACCTGATCTTTTCACGATCGGCAAGGCGATCGGCTCGGGCATCCCATCGGGGGCGCTCGGACTGTCCGAACGGGTGGCGACGGCCATGATGGAACAGGTCGACGCGGACTACGAGGACACAGGCGGCGTGGGGGGAACGCTGGCCGGCAATGCGTTCTCGCTGGCGGCGATGCGAGCGACGCTTGACAAGGTGCTTACTCCCGAGGCGTACGAGCGGGCGATCCCGTTGGCGGCGCGCTTCGCCGACGGCGTGCACGAAGCGGTCGCGGCGCACGGTCTCGGCTGGAACGTGACGCAGCTGGGCTGCCGCGCCGAGTACCGCTTCCAGCCTGAGCCGGCGCACAACGGCACCGAGGCGCACGAGGCGGCGGACCCGGAGCTCGAGCGCTACCTGCACCTGTACGCGCTGAACCGCGGCGTGCTGCTGACGCCGTTCCACAACATGGCCCTCATGAGTCCGACGACGACCGCCGCCGACGTGGACCGCCACAGCGAGGTCTTCGCCGACGCGGTCGCGACGCTGGTCTAAGCCCTGGCCGGATCACGCAGCGCGCATAATCGGCGCCCGATGGAGATCATCGAGCGCTCCGCAACCGACCTGGCGCGCGCGATCCGCGAAGCCGAGCTGACCTCGCGCGAGGTCGTCCAGGCGCACATTGCGCATGCGCGGCGGCTGAATCCGGACCTGAAGGCAATCGCGGCCGATCGTTTCGACGATGCGCTAGCCGAGGCGGATGCGGCCGACGCGCGAATTCGCGAATCGCGCGCGGCCGACGGCGATTCGCGGCGGGGCGACGGCGATCCGGGCGGCTTGCCGCCGTTCCTGGGCGTGCCATGCACGATCAAGGAATCCTTCGCGCTCACCGGCATGCCGAACGCGGCCGGGATGGTGCATCGGGCCGAAATGCGTGCCGAGTCCGACGCGCCTGCGGCGGCGCGCCTCCGGGCGGCCGGCGCCATTCCGATCGGAGTCACGAACACGTCCGAGGCGACGATGTGGATCGAGTCGTCGAACCACCTGTACGGGCGCACCAACAACGCCTACAACCCGAAGCGCACGGCCGGCGGCTCCTCTGGCGGCGAGGGAGCGGCGATCGGCGCGGGCTTCGCCCCGATCGGGCTGGGCTCGGACATCGGCGGGTCGATCCGGCTGCCCGCGTTCTTCAACGGCGTCTTCGGCCACAAGCCCTCGCCGGGCATCGTCCCCTGCAGCGGCCACTTCCCGGCTCCGTCGAGCAACGGCGCCTCGTCCGAGATGCTCGCGACGGGACCGCTCGTTCGCCGCGCGGAGGACCTGATGCCGTGCCTGCGAGCGCTTGCCGGCCGCGACGAAGCCGATCCGGTCAGCCGCGACGTCGAGCTGGGCGATCCTGCAAGCGTCAGCCTCGACGGGATCGACGTCGTGCTGACGGAGGGCGCGACGCTCATCCCGGTCCGCGGCGAGGTGCGTGACGCACGCGAGCGCGCTGCAGGCGCGCTGGCGGCGGCCGGCGCCAACATCCGGCGCGAGCACCTCAAGGGCATGCGACGAGCGGTCGAGTACTACCTCGCGACCCTCGGCGACAGCGACGAGGACCTGCTGGAGGTGTTCGCCCTCGACGCCGCACCGGCGCTGCCGAAGGTGGCGATGGACCATCTGCGAAAGCGCGGGCCGCACACCCTCCCGCTGGCGCTGACATTTTGGGCGCAGCGCACCGCCGACCGGATGCCGGCCAAGCGCAACGCCAAGATGATCGAGGCGGGGAAGCGGCTGACCCACGAGCTCGAAGAGGCGATCGGCGACGGCGTCCTGCTGCATCCGCCGTTCCCACGAGTGGCGCCACGCCACGGCGCGACGATCGGCCGGCCGTGGGTGCTGGCGAACGCGGCGGTGTTCAACCTCACCGGAATGCCGGTGACGCAGGTGCCGCTCGGGCTCGGCTCGAAAGGGCTGCCCGTTGGCGTCCAAGTGGTCGGCCGCCGCGACCGCGACCACGTGACGATCGCGGTAGCGCTCGAACTGGAGCGAGCTTTGGGCGGTTGGGTGCCACCCTTCGCCCACCAAGTGGTCACTTGAGGGGCGCTGCTCAGGCGACCGGGTCGGCGATCACGGCTGCGATCGCCACGAAGTGGACCACCGCCGCGGCGATCACCAGCGAGTGGAAGACCTCGTGGAAGCCGAATGTGCGCGGCCACGGGTTGGGACGCTTCGTCGCATACGCCGCCGCGCCCAGCGAGTAGAGGAGCCCGCCGGCGAGCAGGAGCAGCGGCATTGCGATGCCGCGCGCGCTGAACAGCTGTGGCATCGCGACGATCGCCACCCAGCCGACGGCGATGTAGCAGAGCGCCACGAGCACGCGCGGCGCGTCGATCCACGCGATGCTCATTGCGACCCCCGCGAACGCGCCGAGCCACACCGACGCCAGCACTATGACCCGCAGCGGGTCGTTGAGCACCAGCAGCGAGATCGGGGTGTAGCTCGCAGCGATGAACAGGAAGATCGTGCTGTGGTCGATCCGGCGCAGGATCGGCTTCCAGCGCGGGTGGCCGTGCCAGCGGTGATAGGTCGCGCTCGCGCCGAACAGCGCGCACAGCCCGATGCCATAGATCACGGCGGCGACGCGCGCACGAGTGTCCGGAGCCACGGCGATCAAGACTGCGGCGGCGGCCAGCGCGAACCAGAACGCGTACGCGTGAAGCAGGCCGCGCAGACGTGGGACCACTTCTTCACGTGCGAATTCGAGCGCCGACTCCACGCCCACAAACCTACCCACTCAGGATGGCTGCGATGCCTCGTCGGACTCTGCGCGCCGGACGCGGTAGAGGACTTGATTCTCGGAGATGCCCTTGAGCTTTCCACGCCCCGGCAGCTTCGACCAGCGGAAGCCCTCTTCGCCAACCAGGTCCTTGAACTCCTCGCTCACCACCAGCGAGCCGGGTCTGGCCTTCTCGGTGATCCTGCTTGCCAGGTTCACCGGCGCGCCGAACCAGTCGCCGCCGCGTGCCAGCCCCTGGCCGCAGGCGACACCCGCCCGCAACGGCGGGAAGTCCTCGCCCTCGGCGTCGACGGCGGCGAGCAGGTCGAGCGCCGCCTCGAGCAGCGCGCGCGGCTCCGTCGAGACGAGCATCGCCGCGTCACCGATCATCTTCACGAGCCGGACCGGCGGTTGCGCCGCATCGGTGGCCAGCGCAGTCAACCGCCCGGCCACGCGGCCGAGTTGATCGGCGGCCACCTGCTCGCCGAGCCGCGTGAAGCCTGCGAGATCGGCGAATGCGACCGAGATCTTGGTTGACCCGCTGCGCAAGCCCGCCATGTCGAAAACGCCCTGGCGCAGCTGGGCCACCTGCTGTGCGCGCAGCAGATAGCGCACGACTTGCTCCAGGATCGGGTTCAGCTCCTTCGCCGCGGCAGCCCAGCGAACGGCGACGTCGTACTCCGAGTCGCTCGGACCGATGAACGATTCGGTGAACATCGAGCGCAGTGCGGCGACGATCTGCGATAGGGAGTATCCGAGCACGCGCGTGATTTCCAGGAGCTCCTCGTCGCCGATGCCGGCAGCGCGAAAGCCGCCGACCGTCTTCGCCGCTTCAAGATCCTGCTCGGTGAAGATCGCCTCGTCATCCTCGGGTAGCGGCAGTCCCAGCGCGCGCGTCAGCTTCCCCAGGAACTCCGGCTCGAGCTCCGCGCGCTCCGCCATCTGCGAAAACGTGAAGCGCTCGCCGGGCGGCGCCAGCGCACGCTCCAGCGGCACGAGCGCCAGCCGGCCCTCCTCGATCGCTTCGCGCAACTCGTCGAGCGGTAGCCCGCTCTCTTCGAGCTCCTCGAGCAAGCGGCGGCGCGCGTCGCGCGCGTCCCCATCCAGGCCCTCGAGCAGCCCTTCGGCTTCGAAATCGGTCGCCACTGAGCGCGAACGGTACGAACTAGCTGTCGTGACGGCTTTCCTGAGCGGCCCTGACCTCTTCGCCCGTCACCACGCCGCCCTCTGGCTTCTCGATCACGCCGAGCTCCTCGGCGAGCGTGAAGAAAGGCTGCGCGTACGCGTACTCGGCGCAGCGACGACGCAGCTCATCCCAGTCGATCTGCTCGCGCATCATGCGCGCCGCCTCGAGCGTCGACTCGTAGTCCAGGTAGTGCTCCTTGAACGCGAACAGCTTCGTCGTCATCACGTCGTCGATGGCCATCACGCGGAACGTCATTCCGTTTACCTCGATGTCGTCGCCGCGCGCGAGCGCGTCGTCGTCGATGCTGAGGCCGGCAGGGTTGAAGATCAGGTCGATCTGCACGTCGTCGTGGCAGACCTTCGCAAGCCACTCCTCGGGCGTGTGCTTCGTCTTCATCCCGGCGCGCTCGAGCGCGGCGACCGCGCGATCCAGGTCGGAGGGCTTGATCGCGAAGTCGAGATCGGTGTTGTGGGGCGGGCCGCCACGCGCCCACACCGCGAAGCTGCCCGCAAGCACATACGGGACGTCCGCGTCGCGCAAGGCCGCCGCCACCTTCATCATCGCCTCGAGTAGCTGTTCCGCCGGTGCCGAGCCTTCCGCCATCTCTGCCGAGATGCCCCGAGATGGACGGACCCGAAACGGGTATGTCCCCGGCATGGGCATTCGCGTTGCTGCGGCGGGCGACGTGCACGCGGACGCGTCGCGGCGCGCAGATCTGCAGGCGGCTTTCACCAACCTGCGCGGACGAGCGGACATCGTGTTGCTCGCGGGCGACCTGACGACGCACGGCCGCCCGGAGGAAGCACAGGTGGTGGCCGATGCGTCGCAGCTGGCGGGACTGCCCGTCTTCAGCGTGCTCGGCAATCACGACTGGCACTCCAATCGCGCGGCCGAAGTGAGCGCGGTGATGGAGGAGGCTGGCGTGACGATGCTCGACCGCTCGTGGGCAACCTGCGAGGTAGATGGCGTGCGCGTCGGGATCGTCGGCACGAAGGGCTTCGTTGGCGGCTTCCCCGGATCGCACCTGCCGGACTTCGGCGAGCCACTCCTGCGCGAGGTGTACGCGGAGACTGGCCTCGAGGTCGCTGCGATCGAGGAGGGTCTACGCGCAACCGCCGACTGTGATTTCCGGATCGTGCTGCTGCACTACTCGCCGACGCTCATGACGCTCGAAGGCGAGCGCCCGGAGATCGCCATGGTCCTCGGCTCCGACCGCCTGGCACATCCGATCGCCGACCACTGCCCCGACCTCGTGCTGCACGGACACGCGCACGCCGGGCGCTTCCACGGCACGATCGGCAGCGTGCCGGTGTTCAATGTCGCCCTGCCGATGAAGCGCGAGTTCTGGGTCTTCGATCTGTCAGCGGACAGGCCTAGAGCTCCGGAGTACGCACTCGTCGGGTGACCTACTCGATCGTCGCGCGCGACCCGGCAACCGGCGAGCTTGGGGTCGCGGTCCAGTCGCACTGGTTCTCAGTCGGCTCGGTGGTCCCGTGGGCCGAGCCGGGCGTCGGCGCCGTCGCAACCCAGTCGATGGCCGACCCGTCCTACGGCCCGAACGCCCTCGACCTGATGCGCGGAGGCGCGGCCGCGCCGGCGGCGCTCGACGATCTGACCCGCCGTGACGACGGGCAGGCGATGCGCCAGGTGACGGTCGTCGACTCGCGCGGGCAAGTGGCCGTTCACACCGGCCGCCGCTGCATCCAGTTCGCCGGCCACGAGACCGGACGCGGCTTCGGCTGCGCCGCGAACATGATGCGCCGCGAGGGCGTGCCGCAGGCGATGGCACGCGCGTACGGCACGGCAGCAGGCGACCTGTCGGACCGGCTGCTGGCGGCGCTCGATGCCGCCGAGGCGGCGGGCGGCGACGTCCGCGGCCGCCAGTCGGCAGCCGTCATCGTGGTGCGCGCGCGCGACGAGCAGTGGAACCGCAGCCTCGACCTGCGCGTGGAGGACTCGGAGTCGCCGCTCGCCGAGCTGCGCCGGCTGGTGCGACTGCGCCAGGCCTACGACCTGGCCGAGCGCGCCGACGACCTGACCGCTGCCGGTCGCAGGGAGGAGGCGGCGCTGCTCTATCGGCGCTCGATGGACCTCGCGCCCGACAACGCGGAGCTGCGCTTCTGGGGTGGACTCGCGCTCGTGCAGTTGAACGAGCGCCTAGCCGGTCTCGAGGCGGTTCAGTCCGCGATCGACGCGAACGCCGGGCTCGGCGAGCTGCTGAACCGGCTCAGCCCCGAGATCGCCCCGAGTGCGCCCGCCGTCCGCGAGACGCTCGGGCGCGGGGATGGCTAGAGCGCTGGTCGGCGCGCCGCTCGAGCTCCTCGCCGAAGCGCTGCTCGACGGCGTCGGTCATCGTGCGCCGGAACACGGCCATGACCGCGTCAGTGGCCAGCGGCCGTAGCCGCTCGATCGCGCTGCGCACGTCCGGCCACTCGTTCTCGGACTGCCCAGCGTCAGCGAACGGGCGCCAGACCTCCTCGACGAACAGCTTCACGAACGAGCGCGCGATTGAGCGCGACGCGCGCTGGATCTCGTCGAGCACGTCAAGCGCCGTCGCGGTGTCGATGCCGAGGGTGCGCAGCTCTTCGGCGGCGTGGAAGAGCGTGGGGGACGGGACCTCGAAGCGTCCCTCGCCAAGGTCGACCAGGAAACCGGCGTTGATGGCGCGCGACAGCAGCTTCGGGTTCGGATTCGCCGGGTCGAGCCGTAGGCGCTCGCCCAGCTCCTCCACGGTGATGAATTCATGCTCCTCGTCCTCCCACGGCGCCATCAGCGCGCGCTTGAAGCCGAGCATCTCGCTGTCCGAGCCGGGACGATCCTCCAGCAGCTTCTTGATCGCGGCCAGGTTGAACCCGTCCGCCTGCATCTCCGAGATCAGCTCGATTCGCGCGACGTGCTTCGGCCCGTAATAGCCCGTGCGGCCCTCGATCTCGGGCGGTTGCAGCAAACCGCGGGACTGGTGCGCGCGGATGTTGCGCACGGTCATGCCGGTCAGGCGCGCGAGCGCGTCAATCGTCAGCTTTTCGGGCACGCCGTCCGTGATGATCCTCACATTTTACGGCGTTTCATGTGACATCAATCGGTGTATAAATCGCCTATGAACTTCCTGACCGCAGCAGCTAATCCTGCAGGGGGCGCGGCCACACAGGACATCGTGCTGGCCACGGGTGGCGCGGTCGTCCTCACGACGCTCGTCGTCGTCACCGGTGTTCTCTACCGCAGCGGCCAAGTCAAGTGGCTTCACAAGCTAGCTGGCTTTTCCGAGCGCCAGTGGGGTGTTCCCGCATGGGTCGCCCTGCCTGGCGAGGTCGCGTCAGTGTCGCTGATCGTTGCACTCCTCGGGATGTACTGGGACATCTCCCTGCACATCGACCAGGGCCGCGATCCGGGCCCGCTCGCGAACCCCGCGCACTACCTGATCCTCTTCGGACTGTTCGGAGTCTTCGTCTCCGGGTTCCTCGCGATCATCATGGGTGACCACCGCGGCGGGTCGTCGATGGTCAAGCGCGCGTCGACCTGGAAGATCCCGGTCGGCGGGATCCTGCTTTTTGCCTGCGCGTCGTTCTCGCTGTTGGGCTTCCCGCTCGACGACGGCTGGCACCGCATCTTCGGCCAGGACGTCACGCTCTGGGGCCCGACTCACCTGATGCTGTTCGGCGGCGCCGGTATGACGCTGATCGGCCGCGCATCGCTGTTGGTCGAGGGCCAGCGTGCCGCGCGGCGTGAGCGCGCCGCCTCGAACGGCACGGGCTACGGCGAAGTCAAGACCGGCCTGCCCGGGCGTCGCCTGATGAACTTCCAGATCGCCGGCTTGATGGGCGGCTTCCTGATCGGCATGTCCACCTTCCAGGGCGAGTTCGACTTCGGCGTGCCGCAGTTTCAGCTCGTCTTCCAGCCGATCCTGATCGCCTGGGCCGCCGGTATCGCGCTCGTGACCGCACGGATCTGGGGCGGCCGCTGGTCGGCACTCGTGGCCGTCGGCTTCTTCGTAGTGATCCGTGGAATCGTCGCGATCTTCGTCTCGCCGATCATGGGTGAGGCGACGCCGCATTTCCCGCTCTACATCGTCGAGGGCGTGCTGGTTGAGGCGATCGCCTTCTTCATCTCCACCCGCAAGCCGATCCGCTTCGGCGTGGTGTCCGGCCTCGCAATCGGGACGATCGGCTTCGCCGCCGAGTGGGCGTGGAGCCACATCTGGATGCCGCTGCCGTGGCCGTCGTCACTCATGCCGGAGGGTCTCATCTGGGCGATCGTCGGCGGCATTGCGGGCGGCCTGCTCGGCGCGCTGATTGGCTCGGCGCTCGGTTCCGACCGCAAACCGTTCCCGCGCCGCGGCGTTATCCCGGCGCTGGTCGTTGCGTTCGTGGCGATGTTCGCGATGGTCGGCTACGGGCTGAACACGAACAACAGTGGCAACAGGGCGACCGCGGCGTTCAACTTCCACAACGTCGACGGTGGACCCGGACGCTACGTAGAAGGCCGCGTGACGCTCAACCCGCCGACCGCCGCCGACGGCAAGAAGTGGCTCACGATCACCGCCTGGCAGGGCGGCGGCCTGGTCGTGGACCGTCTGAAGCAGGTTGGCAACGGCGTTTACCAGACGAACAAGCCGATCCCCGTGAACGGCGATTGGAAGGCGCTCCTGCGGCTCCACAAGGGCAACTCGCTGCTCGGCACGTCTATCTACCTCCCGAACGACCCGGCGATTCCGGCGAAGGGGGTGCCCGCGACGCAGCAGATGACGCGGCCGATCGGCTCCGACCACCACATCCTCCAGCGTGAGGCGAAGTCGGCGTCGGGCATCCTGCCGAAACTCGCCTACGGCGCCGTGCTCTCAATCGCGTTGGCGCTGTGCGCGCTGATGGGTTGGGGCCTCGCTCGGCTGGCGCGCGACGGCGACGCTGGCATCCGCGACGAGCAGCCGACGCGGGACAAGGCGTGGATCCAGCGCCCGACTGGCGGCCGCGAGCCCACGACGGTCTAGACCCCGCAACTCTCGTACCTCGGTCGCGTTCGAATACGCGATGGGGGTGCGCAAGCTTTCAGCCCTGGTGGCAGTCGCGGCCGCGTTTCTCGCGGCCGCTTCTTCGTCCCAGGCATCGACGAACCAGGTCACGTTCTTCGAGGCTCCACGCGAGCTGCTCTCGAACAACGACGCGCTGCGCCAGCAGACCCTCGACGAGATCCAGGGGCTTGGAGTCAAGTGGCTCCGCGTCGTTCTCTACTGGCGCTCGGTGGCGCCGAGCGCGAACTCGTCCACGTCGCCGGCCGGTTTCGACGGAGCTGGCCAGGCGGGGTACGACTGGGGCCGCTACGACAGCGTGCTCAGCGAGGCACGCGCGCGCGGGCTCAAGCTGCTCGTGACGATTTCCGGGCCAGTGCCGAAGTGGGCCAGCGGTAACCACAAGAGCTACGTCTACAAGCCGAACGCGAGCCGCTTCCAGCGCTTCGTCACCGCCGTGGGCAACCGCTACCGCGACCAGGTCTCGATGTGGTCGGTGTGGAACGAGCCCAACCATCCCGACTTCCTCTCGCCGCAGTTCGCCGGCCGCAAGGGGCACCGCTATCCGTACTCGCCCAAGCTCTACCGCAGCCTGTTTCTGGCCGCCGATCGCGGCCTCCGCGCCTCCGGCAACGGCCGCGACCGTCTGCTGATGGGGGAGACGGCGCCGCGCGGCACGGGCAAGGTGGTCGCTCCCTTGCGCTTCCTGCGCGGCGTCTTGGCTCCGCGCGGCCGCTTCCCGGCCGACGGGTACGCCCATCACGCCTACACGACTGCCGCCGGGCCCACCTTCGTGCCGCACAACCCGGACGACGTCACGATCGGCGTGCTCTCACGCCTGGCGCGTGCCCTCGATGCCGAGGCGCGGGCGCATCGCATCCGCCGCGGGATGCCGATCTACCTGACGGAGTTCGGCATCCAATCGCAGCCGGACCCGTTCATCGGCGTCTCCTACCAGCGCCAGGCTGAGTATCGCTCGATCGCGGAGTGGTATGCGTGGAAGAACCGGCGCGTTGCCGGCTTCTCGCAGTACCTGATGCGCGACGACAACCCGCGCCCGGGCTCACGCTACGTCCGCTATTCGGGCTTCGAGTCGGGTCTGCGCGGATCGAGCGGGAAGGCGAAGCTCGCCTACGCCGGCTTCCGGCTGCCACTCGTCGCCGACGCACGTGGGAAGCGCGTTTACTTCTGGGGGTACGTCCGGCCGAAGGCCGCGCGCACGCGGGTGCTGGTCCAGGTCCGCAAGCGCGGCTCGAGGTCGTTCCACAACCTCAAGCATGTGACGACGAACGCGCGGGGCTACTGGCGCTCGGTCACGTCGCTGCGGCGGGGCGCGCAATACCGCGTCGTGTGGGGGGCGTACACGGGCCCGGCGACCCGCGCGTACTAACGGGATCGTCACCGAATAATCACATTCCTCCGCTGCCCGTCGCCGAAACTCGCAGCGGTGAACGTCGGGAGGGTTGCCTGGATCACCCGCCCGCAGCGGCCGGCGCCCTCGGCCAGACCGGCGCTTCACCTCAGCGTGCGCGGTCCGTAGCCGCCTTCCCTCGGGCTACGGGCCGCTTCCCGCATTCAGGGGATCGGCCCTCCGAGCGCGGAGGTCGCCACGCCGACGAGCGCAGCGCCGACGAGCGTCTCGACCACGCCGCGGCGCATGGCCAGGAGGGCGACTACGGCCGCGGCCAGAACCACGTACTGCCAGTCCTCGTGCAGCGCTGCGGCCAGGGTCACTGCCGCTCCGAAAATCGCACCGATCGCGGCCGGTCCCGCGCCGTCCAGGAACGCGCGCGCCTGAGCGTTTGCGCGGAGCCGCTCGAAGCGGCGCCCGCCGAACAGGATGAAGGAGAACGACGGCACGAACGCGACCACCGCTGCCAGCAGCCCGCCGCCGATCCCATGGGCGGCATACCCGACTGCCGCGACCGTCGCGACTACCGGACCGGGTGTGACCTGACCGAGCGCGACGGCGTTCAGGAATTGCGCGTTGGTCATCCAGTGATAGGTGTGGACGGCGTCCCCCTGCATCAGCGGGATGATCACGAAGCCGCCGCCATAGGACAGCGCGCCGACCTTGAACGCGACCCAGGCGAGCGACAGCAGCCCGCCCGTGCCGACCACGACTGCGAGGACGACTGGATTGAACGCCGCGGTGTGGATGGTGATACGGCGCTGGATCAGGAGCTCGATCGTCCCGCAGCCGAGCAGGACGAGCACCAGGTATGCGCCGAGTGTGATCGCGGCCGCGGCCCCGGCAGCTACATAGACGAGCCAGCGCGCCAGCCGACCTCGGGCGTGGCGATAGCTCGGCGACAGCAACGCGCGCCCGGCGTGCACCGCGACCGCTGGAACCACGCCCGCGGCGCCGGCGCCGAGCGCCCGCACCCACTCCGGCGGCGAGGCCGACAGGAACAGCACCGACAGCGCCAGGATCATCACGACCGCCGGCGCCACGAAGCCGAGCCCGCCGACAACCGCACCCCCGCGGCCCCCCACGCGGTAGGCACAGAAGATCGCCATCTGCGTCGACGCGGGACCGGGTAGCAGGCCGCACGCCGCATTCGCGTCCTCGAACTCGCGCGGCTCCATCCACGCGCGGCGATCCACGACGAGCGAGCGCAGCAGCGCTATGTGGGCCGGCGGGCCGCCGAAGCCCGTTACGCCGATGCGCGTCCACTCGCGGGCGACAACCGCGAGCGGAACTTGGCGCGACACCTACGTAGCCGCGTGCGACGCGTCCTCGAACTCGCGGTAGACGCCGCTGGCGACGAACGCGGTTTCCTCACCGATGTCAACGGCGTTGTCACCGATGCGCTCGATGGCGCGGGACACCTGCGTCATTCGCATCGCCCACTCGCGTGCGTCGTCGTCGCGGCCGAGTGCGACTGCGATCTTGAAGACCTCGCGGTTCAGGGCGTCGATCTCGTCGTCGAGCCGGCAGAGCCGCTCGGCACCCTCGACGTCACGGCGGGCAAACGCCCGGGCCGACTCGACCGACATCGCGCGGGCCTTGCGGCCCATTTCGAGCACGCGCTCGGTCAGACTCAGGTCGTCGGTCGGCGCCTCCGGCGCGAGCATCAGGACCTTGCACACGTTCACGCACTGGTCGCCCATTCGCTCGATGCGCCGGATGACGTCGAGCAACGCCGCGAGTAGCCGCAGATCGGTGGCGACCGGCGCCTGCCGGGCGATCAGGGACAGGATGTCGCTGTGCACCTCGAGGAAGCGCCCGTCGATCCGGTCGTCGTCGGCGATGACCATGTCGGCCATCGCGAAGTCGCGGTCGACGATCACGCGGAGCGTGCGGTCGAGCTGATCGGCGACGATGTCCATGCCGCCGAGGGCGCGCTTCTCGATCTCATTGATCTCGTCGCGCAGGTGCAGGCGGCCGATCGTCGTCATCAGCCGAACTTACCCGAGACGTACTGCTCCGTCCGCTCGTCGTCGGGGTTCGTGAAGATCTTCTCCGTGTCGGCGACCTCCACGAGCTCACCGTCGAGCATGAACGCCGTCACGTCCGACACGCGTGCGGCCTGCTGCATGTTGTGGGTGACGAGCACGATCGTCACACGCTCCTTCAGATCGGTGAGCAGCTCCTCGATCTTGAGCGTCGCCACCGGGTCCAAAGCAGAGCAGGGCTCGTCCATGAGCAGGACTTCCGGCTTGACGGCGAGTGCGCGGGCGATGCAAAGGCGCTGCTGCTGTCCGCCCGAGAGGCCCATCGCCGGCTTCTCGAGCCGGCCCTTGACCTCGGCCCAGAGGCCGGCGCCGCGGAGCGCCTCGTGGACGACGGTGTTCAGGTTCTTGCCACGGGCCGTGCCGGTCAGGCGCAGGCCGGCAGCGACGTTGTCGAAGATCGACATGGTCGGGAACGGGTTCGGGCGCTGGAAGACCATGCCGATCGCGCGGCGGACAGCGACCACGTCGACGCCGTCGCCGTAGATTGGCGTCTCGTCGAGCAGGATGTCGCCGTCGATGCGGCCGCCGGGGATCTCCTCGTGCATCCGGTTGATCGACCTCACCAGTGTCGACTTGCCACAGCCCGATGGCCCGATGATCGCGGTGATCTTGTTGGGGGCGAACTGCACGTTGACGCCCTTGACCGCCTCGTTGTCGCCGTAGAAGACCTTGAGGTCGCGCAGCGTGATGCTGTGGCCGGCCTGCGGTTCGACGCGCGGCGTCGTCTCGGCGGCCTCAGGGGAGGTCTCCCGGCTCGGCGCCGGCGCCTGGTTGGCGGTCTGCTTGGTGGCCTTGAGTTCCTTCACGTTGATCACGCGGTACGACTCCTTCGCGAGATTATTCGGGCGGCGATTGTCAGCAGCAGGATCAGGACGATCAGCGCCATTGCGCTGCCCCACGCGCGCTGGACCAGGCGATCCTGGGCCTGACGGACGTCGTTCCAGATCTGCAGCGGCAGCGAGTTCGTCGGCTTGCCGAGGTCGAGGTTGGTGGCGTTGATGGCGAACGCGGTGAACAGGAGCGGCGCGGTCTCGCCGGCGGCGCGGGCGATCGCCAGGAGGGCTCCGGTGATGAGTCCCGGCAGGGCGGTGGGCAGAACCACGCGGAAGACGATCCGCCAGCGCGGCGAACCCAGGGCGAGCGCCGCCTCGCGCAGCGTGTCGGGCACGGTGTTCAGCACAACCTCGGACGCGCGTGTGACGACCGGCAGCATGAGCAGCGCGAGCGCGATCGAGCCTTTCCAGCCGGCGAAGCCGCCGAAGCCGCCACCCAGGATCAGGACGATGTAGATGAACAGGCCGAAGACGATCGACGGGACGCCGGTGAGCACGTCGACGAAGTAGCGGACGGTGCGCGCGAACAGGCTCTGCTTCCCGTACTCGACCAGGTACACCGCGACTCCTACGCCGATCGGGATCGCGATAAGCGACGCGAGCGCGACCATCTCTACCGTGCCGAGCAGCGCGCTCTTGATGCCGCCAGGATCGCCGAGGAAGGCGCCAGTGGGATCGGTTGTGAAGAACGTGACCTTCCAGGCCCCGATGCCGCGCTTGACGACGTAGTAGAGGACGAGGAATAGCGGTACGAGCGCCACGACCGTCCCGATCATCAGCACGCCGCGCATCAGGATGTCGTGTCGGCGCCGGCGGGCGCTGGTGGTCTGCAGGATGGCGGCGCTGCTCATTCGGCTGCCCCCATCCCCGGCAGCGCGCCCGCTGCTGTGCCCGCGCGCTCGGCGCGCACGACGTACGAGCGAGCGATCCCGTTGACCAGGAGCGTCAGCACGAACAGCACGAGCCCCGCAGCGATCAGGGCTGAGCGGTGGATCGGCGTCGACGCGGCCTCACCGAACTCGTTGGCGATCACTGCGGCAAGCGTGTAGCCCTGGTCGAAGAGGCTCTTGCCGATCTGCGGGGCGTTGCCAACCACCAGCGTGACCGCGATGGTCTCGCCGATCGCACGGCCCAGGCCCAGCATCGCCGCGCCCATGATCCCGGCCCGCGAGTAGGGGAGGACCGCCATGCGGATCATCTCCCAGCGCGTCGCACCGAGTGCGAGTGCGGCCTCCTTGTGGTCGGTCGGCACGGTCGCGATGACCTCACGGCTGATCGCGCTGACGATCGGCACGATCATGATGGCGAGAATCAACCCGCCGATGAAGTAGTTGGGGCCGGCGACATGCCCGCCGACGAACGGCAGGAACGAGAAGGTGTCAGAGAACCACTGCTCGGCGGGCCGCAGCCTCGGGATCAGGACGAACACGCCCCAGAGGCCGTAGACGATGGACGGCACGGCGGCAAGCAGGTCGATCAGGATCGTGAGCGGCGTGCGCAGCTTTCGCGGGCACAGCTCGGTCACGTAAAGCGCGGCGGCTACCGCGACCGGCACCCCGACGACGAGCGCGACGCCGGCGGTGATCAGCGTGCCGACGACCAGCGAGAGCGCTCCGTAGACGTTCCTGGAGACGTCCCAGTTGTTGTCGAAGGTGAAGCCGATCCAGCCGAACCTCGAAAACGCCAGGTGCCCCTCGCCGTAGAGGCGCACGAAGAAGAAGACGATCAGGGCGAGGATCCCTGCGGCGAGCAGCGTCAGCGCCCACTTGAGAATCTCGTCCGGGAGACGAGCGCTGCGTGGCCGCCCAAAGGACGGGCGGCCACGCTCGACAGGTGTTGCTGCGCTCGCCACGGGCGCCTACGCGATCGGGCTCCCGTTGCACATCAGGCTCTTCACGGCAGCCTTCGCCTTGGAGTCGATCGTCGAGGGAAGCGGCGCGTACGACAGCTTCTTGATGGTGCTCTGTCCCGGGCCGAGGACATAGTCGAGGAAACTGACGAGGCCCTTGGCCTGATTCTTACTCGCGCCCGCCTTGCACGGGTCCTTGTAGACCACGATGAAGGTCTGCGACGAGATCGGGTAGGACGACGCATTGCTCGAGTCACCAAGCGTGAAACGCAGGTCCGAGGGGACCGACACGCCCTGGCCGGCGGCCGTGACCGACGGGATCGTCGGCGACACGAACTTGCCCGCCTTGTTCTTCACGTCCGCGAACGTGAAGTTGTTCTGCAGCGCGTAGGCCTGTTCGACGTAGCCGACGGCGCCGGGCGTCTGCTTGATGGCCGCCGCCACTCCGTCATTGCCCTTGGCGCCGGTGCCGGTCGGCCACTTGACGGTCTTGTCGGCGCCGACCTTCGAATTCCACTCGGGGCTCTCAGTCGCAAGGAAGCTCGTGAAGCCCTTGGTGGTGCCCGACTCGTCCGAGCGATGCACGACCGTGATGTCGCTCGACGGCAGGCTCACACCCGGGTTCATCTTTGCGATCGCCGGGTCGTTCCACTTCTTGATCTTCCCGAGGAAGATGTTGGCGGTCGTCGGCCCGTCGAGCTTGAGGCCCGACTTGACGCCGCTCAGGTTGTAGGAGACGGTGATCGCGCCGAAGGCGGTCGGGACGTGCACCGGCTGGCCGTTCTTCTGGGCGGCCTTGAGCTCGTCGTCCTTCATCGGCGGGTCGCTGCCCGCGAAGAGGGTGCTCTTGTTCGTCAGGTCAGAGATGCCCTGCCCGGAGCCGACGGCCTGGTAGTTGATCGTCAGCCCCTTGCCCTTCAGCTCACTGCCGAGCTGCTGGTAGATCGGGGCGGCGAAAGTCGACCCGGACCCGTTCAGGGTTGCCTGGACAGAGGCCGAGGACCCGCCCGAGGCGGCCGGGCTCGAGCTGGAGCTGCTGTTGCTGCTCGAGCCGCAGGCGCTGACGCCAATGGCCAGAGCACCCGCGGTGGCGACTGCGAGCCACGTGCGTGACATGGAGTGCTTCTCCTTTGTAGATCGGTTCATTACGGCAGGCTCTCGCAGCCACGCCGGGATCCTGTTACGGACTTGTGCTGTGTATGTGAAAAGCCTGTGAACGCTCCGCGCCGAACCGATAACCAAAGGCGAAGTGGGTGTGAATGAACTCCCATCCCGGCTCGGCTTCGGCGAGCTTCTGTCGCAGGCGGCGCACATATACGTCCACGGATCGGTCGCCAGCACCCAGCGGCCGGCTCCATGCCTGCTCCGCGAGCTCTTCACGTCCAATCACCGCACCCGTGCGTCGAGCGAGTGCGATCAGCAGGCCAAGCTCATGGCGTGTCAGGTTCAGCGTCCTGCCGTTGACAATCGCCACGTGCTGGCTGGGGCGGATTTCAAGCGGTCCTTCGCTCAGGAGCTCGGTCAGCGCGGCTTCCATGGCTGAAGAGCGTGGCTGCACAAGTAAGGATTCGCGTTACCCAGCCGTCAAACAGTTGTGAAAATGTCGTGAACCATGTTTCCGTCGGCCACTCGTGGCTCTAATCTGAACCCATGGACTCACTGCAGACGGGGGTGATGCCCCCTGCCGAGTCACGGGTCGGGGAGTCAGCCGTAGCCCGCCCGGCAGGACGGCCGCGCATCGCGGTGATTGCGTCCGATCCGGCATTCGTGCAGGTGCTGCTCAATCGCGTCGACCGGCTCGGTTGGCAGGCGCTTGCACATGAGGCAGCACCGTCCGCGCACGACCTGCTGGGCCTGCGGTTGAGCGCGGTCGTCGTCGATCCCGATGTTCTCGACGGCGACGATGTCTTCGGGTTCGTCGAACAGGTGGCAAGGGCTGCGCCCGAGCTGGCGATGGTCGTGGTGTCCAACACCTCATCGCCGCGCGACCGAGTTCGCGCGCTCCACCTGGGCGCCGACGACTGGATCACGAAGCCCTGCCACCCGGACGAGGTGACGGCGCGCATCGAGGCGATCCTGCGCCGGGCGCGCCGAGCGACCTCGCGTCTGATGACGGCGCCGTCGGTTTCGGGGGAGCTCGAGATCGACCTGTCGCGCTTCCAGGCGTACGTCGGCGATCAGAGCCTCGACTTCACGCGCCGCGAGTTCGAAGTGCTGCGGCTGCTCGCCGGCGCCGTTGCGAAGGTGCTCACGCGCGAGGAGATCTACGAGCAGGTGTGGGGCTACCGGATGGCGCACGGTGACCGTTCGGTCGACGTCTTCGTCCGCAAGGTCCGGCAGAAGCTCGAGAAAGCCTCCCCGGAGTGGACCTACATCCACACGCACTTCGGGCTCGGCTA
>DATBDN010000240.1:0-5189 GCA_036269895.1 Thermoleophilaceae bacterium | reverse complement strand
GGGGTCGCGCTCCTGCGCGCGGTCGTCGCTGAGGGCGTGACGTTCATCGACACGGCCGACGTCTACGGGCCTCACTCCAACGAGGAGCTCATCCGGGAGGCGCTGCACCCGTATCCCGACGATCTCGTGATCGCTACGAAGGGCGGCTTCGTACGCGGCGGCCCCGAGTACAGCGACCTAGGAGCCGTCGGATCAAGGCTCTACCTCCGCCAGGCGGCCTACACGAGCATGCGCCGGCTCGGGCTTGATCACATCGACTTGTACTACTTGCACGGCCCGACGATGACCGACGTGCCCTTCGAGGAAGCGGTCGCAACGCTCGCGGAGATGCGCGAGGCGGGGCTCATCCGCCACATCGGCGTGTCGAACGTCAACGTCGACCAGCTCCGCACGGCCATGGCGATCACAAACATCGCCGCGGTGACGGTTCACTACAACGTCGGGGTCCGCCTGGGAGCGAGAGTGCGGGAGCTTGCCCAGGACCGCGGCATCGTCTTCTCGCCGTGGCACCCGGGCGCGGTACCGGGTGGCGACGAGGGGGCGCCGTTCCACGCAGTGATCGATCCGATCGCGGCGCGGCACGGCGCGAGCCCGCAGCAGATCGCGCTGGCTTGGCAGCTCCACCGCACTCCGCAGGCTCTGCCGATTCCCGGCACGACCAGCGTTCAGCACCTCAAGCAGAACCTCGCAGCCGCCGACATCGCATTGACTCGAGACGAGGTCGAAGCCATTACTGCGCTCGCAACCGAAGACGGCTGAACCGCGATCCCGTTGGCAGGTGGAAACGCCCGGGTCTGGGCCCGGTGGATCCACGGGCGCGAACGGGTGTCGACGGCGCGACCTGCGCGTAGCCGTTGGTGCAGGGATTCGGGTCGTCCTCTATCCCGTCATCGACCTTGTCGCCTCACTGATCGACGCCCGGAGCCAGCACGCCTCGCGCGGCGGCTACTGCTCATCAACGCCGCGGTCAGCGGCCTCGCCGCTTTCGCTCTCGGCGTGGCTGCGACTGGGACCGTCTCGAACGTCTTCGCGGTCTTCGGCGTACGGCCACGCTGCCGGTCGGAGGCTGAGCGCAAGCCGCGCCGAGCTGAACCGAAGGAGCGTTGCGCCAGGCTCTACGACTCAGAGACTAAGAAACCCGCGAGTTGCAGGGCTTTTTGAGAGCGGCTGATGGGACTCGAACCCACGACCTTCTGCATGGCAAGCACGTGAAGTCCCGATTTTCAGCGGCAATGCGGCTTTCTCGCCTCGCTAGATGCACTGCCGCCAAGAGAGGGCGTGGAGGTTCGTCTAGCGCGTGCGAGGCGTCACGAGCCCCGTCTCGTAGGCGAACACGACGAGCTTCGCGCGGTCGTGCGCATGCAGCTTCATCATCGTGCGCCAGACGTGAGTCTTCGCCGTGGCCGGGCTGACGACGAGCCGCTCGGCGATCTCGCCGTTCGTGAGCCCGAGACCGACGAGCGTCAGCACCTCGCGCTCGCGGGCAGTCAGTTCATCGAGCAGTTCGGGGTTCGCGACAGACGGCTCGGGCCGCGACGCAAGCTCAGCGATCAGGCTGCGCGCGAGCTGTGGTGAGAGGGGTGATTCGCCGCGTGCAACGAACTGGACCGCCCGTACCAGCTCCGCCGGTTCGGCGTCCTTGAGCAGCAGGCCGCTAGCGCCCGCCCGCAGCGCGGCCAAGTTGCGCTCGTCATCCTCAGATGTCGTCAAGAGCACGACAGCAACGCCGGATTCCGAGAGCGTCCGGCTGGCCGCTTCGACCCTGTCGAGGCCGGGCAGCCGTGCGTCGATCAGCGCCACGTCAGGACGAGTGCGGCCACCCAGCGTGATTGCCTGTTCGCCCGTCGCCGCCTCGGCGACAACGGTGATACATCGACCCGCTTCGAGGAGCGCCCGGAAGCCGGCGCGTACCAAGGCTTGGCCGTCGGCGATCAGCACCCGAACGACCAGCGGGGCAGCAGGGGCATGGCCACGAGCTGGCTGGGTGCGATCGAGCAAGCTGATCTCGCTGCCATGGTCGAGGACCTCCCCGGACGGACCAGCGTTCCGAACGAGGGCGAGACGGCGCGGCTCGATCAGGCTCATCAGTTACCCGCCCCGACCGGGTAGTGGCCCGAGCGTGACCATCAGAGTCGCCGCCGATGCTCAATGGGAGGCGGGCTGACCAGGATCGCTGCGGCAGTTGTGAGGAAGCTGATTGCTCCGGTCGCTCTCATGCATGCTCCGTGCGCTCGGGGTGCAGAAAGCGTGGCGGCCCCGGAGGGATTCTCGAATCACGCAACGCGTAGTCCGCGCCTGGAGATCCTCGTAGTCGTGACGGGCCGCCGGCGCAGTCGGGTGGCGGTATGGTCCGCGTGCCATGGTCACTAGGGGGCCGGGAGAGTTGCTGCTCGGCCGGCGCAGTGAGCGCGCGGTTCTGGACCGACTGCTGGCGGATGTGCGTGGTGGGCGCAGCGGCGTGCTGGTGATGCGTGGCGAGCCGGGGGTGGGCAAGACTGCGCTCCTCGACTGCGCGATCGCGTCGGCTTCGGGGTTCCGCGTTATGAGGGCGGTCGGCATCGAGTCGGAGATGGAGCTTCCGTTCGCGGTCCTGCAGCAGTTGTGCGCGCCGATCCTGGATCGGCTGGCGGGGCTTCCTGATCCTCAACAGGAGGCGCTTCGCGTGGCGTTCGGGCTGAGGTCTGGACAGCCGCCGGATCGGTTCCTGGTTGGGCTCGCGGTGCTGAGCCTGTTGTCCGCGGTGGCGGAGGAACAGCCGATGCTCTGTGTGGTTGACGACGCACAGTGGCTCGATCGCGCCACGACCGACGCGCTCGCGTTCGTCGCGCGGCGGCTGTTGGCCGAGTCGCTCGGGTTGGTGTTCGCGTCGCGCAGGCCAGCCGGATCATTCACGGGACTGCCCGAGGTGGTGATCGAGGGTCTGCGCAACGGTGATGCGCGGGCGCTGCTGGATTCGGTGATCAACCTGCCGTTGGATGAGCGGGTCCGCGACAGGATCGTCGCCGAGACGCACGGCAACCCGCTGGCGCTCCTTGAGCTGCCGCGAGGGTTGACGACGGCCGAGTTGGCCGGCGGTTTTGGGCTGCCGCAGGCGCACGCGCTCCCCTCGCTGATCGAGGACAGCTTCCGGCGACGGATCGAGGGCCTTCCGGTCGAGACCCAGCGGCTGCTGCTGATCGCGGCGGCGGACCCAGTCGGCGATCCGATGCTGATGTGGCACGCGGCGGACGGACTTGGGATCGGCGCCTCGGCGGCAGACGCAGCCGCGGCCGAGGGGTTGCTCGACGTCGGCGCCGTGGTGACCTTTCGCCATCCACTTGTGCGCTCAGCCGTCTATCGGGCGGCGATGCCCAATGAGAGGCGGGCGGTACATCGTGCGCTGGCGGACGCCACGGATTCCGAGGTCGATCCCGATCGCCGTGTCTGGCACCTTGCCCAAGCAGCTGTTGGGTTCGACGAGGACATCGCCCTCGAGTTGGAGCAATCGGCGGAGCGCGCGCAAGCGCGCGGAGGATTGGCGGCGGCGGCTGCATTCGTAGAGAAAGCTGCCGCGCTGACACCGGACCGCAAATGCCGCGCAGAGCGCGCGCTCGCGGCAGCCCAGGCCAAGCTCCGAGCGGGCGCGCTCGAGCCGGCGATCGCTCTTGCGGCCACGGCGGAGTCGGGACCATTGGGCGAGCTCGAACGCGCTCAGTTAGACGTGCTCCGAGCCCAGATCTCGTTCGAGTCGAAGCACGGGATCGACGCCCCGCCGCTGCTGCTCGAGGCCGCTAAGCGACTCGAGCCGCTGGATCCGCGCCTCGCACGCGAAATCCACCTGAACGCCCTCTCCTCGGCGATGTTCGCCGGCCGTCTGGCCAGCGAGGCCGGTTATGCGGAGGTGGCGGGCGCAGCGCGTGCCGCGCCCCCGTCATCAGATCCCCCTCGAGCGGCCGACCTGCTCCTCGACGGGCTCGCACTGCTCGTTACCGATGGACACGCTGCAGGTGCCGCGCTGATGCGGCGCGCCCTGAGCACCTTCCGCGCGGAGGATCTCGCCCCGGAGGAGTGCCTCGCCTGGGGCGGGACCGCCTGCATTGCCTGCGGCCTCATGTGGGACTACGAGAGTTGGGACGCAATCTCTGCCCGCCTCGTTCAGTTGGCCCGTGACGCTGGAGCGCTCGGCGCGCTTCCGTTCGGCCTGATCCATCGCACGGGGGTACACGTCCTCGCGGGGGATCACACCGTCGCCGCCTCGCTCGCCGATGAGGTGACGGCGGTCACCGAGGCGATCGGAAGCAGCATCGCTCCCTACGCCGCGCTTACCGTCGCCGCCTTCAAAGGCAATGAAGCAGAAGCCATTGATCTGATCGAAGTCGCCAAGGCCGAGGTGATCTACCGAGGCGAAGGAGCGGGGCTGAGCTTGGTTCACTGGGCAACCGCCGTGCTCTACAACGGCCTCGGCCGCTACCACGACGCGCTGGTCGCAGCACAGGAGTCCAGCGAGGAGACGAACGCCTCGTGGTGGAGCAACTGGGGATTGGTCGAGCTGATCGAGGCGGGCGCCCGGAGCGGAGAAACCGCACTTGCCGCTAACGCGCTCGGTCGGCTTTCTGAGACGACCACCGCAAGTGGCACCAACTGGGCAGTCGGGATCGAGCGCCGCTCGCGCGCGCTACTGGCAGGTAGAGGGGCCGCCGAGAGGCTCTACCGTCAGTCCATCGCGGCGCTCGAGCGTACACGCGTTCGGGCGGAGCTCGCCCGCGTCCGCCTGCTCTACGGCGAATGGCTCCGACGGGAGCGCCGCCGGCTTGACGCGCGCGAGGAGCTCCGTCAGGCGCTCGCGCTGTTCAGCGAGTTCGGGATGGAAGCGTACGCCGAACGCGCCCGGATCGAGCTGCGGGCGACCGGTGAACATGCCCGCAAACGGACGCCCGAGACCAGCGACGACCTAACCCCGCAGGAAGCGCAGATCTCGCGCCTTGCGGCCGAGGGTGCCACCAACCCAGAGATCGCGGCCAAGCTGTTCATCAGCTCAAGCACCGTCGACTACCACCTGAGCAAAGTTTTCCGCAAGCTCGGCGTGAAGTCCCGCCACCAACTCAAGCAGCATCCGCTCCAGCCAGGCGCACACGCCGACACCGCGGCACGGAGAAACTGACCGTCGAACACGGGGCCGTCGCTCATCGGCCAGGCGGTTCGACGAGGAC
>DATBDN010000239.1:0-12856 GCA_036269895.1 Thermoleophilaceae bacterium | reverse complement strand
CACACGATCTGCGCGTCCTTGCCGCCCAGCTCGAGCACGCAGCCCTTGAGCCGCTCCGCGCAGGCCACGCCAACCCGGCGGCCGACGTCCACCGAGCCCGTGAAGAAGACCTTCGCCGCGGTCGACTCGACGAGCGCGTTGCCGACCGCGCTGCCGCCATGAACAGTGCGCACGAGCCCGTCCGGGAAGCCGGCGCGCTCGAAGATCTCGCGGATGCGGTCGCCGATCAGCGGCGTCAGCGACGCAGGCTTCAGCACCACGCCGTTGCCGGCCATCAGCGCCATGGCGACCTCGCCGAACGGGATCGACCACGGGTAGTTCCAGGGCGCGATCACCCCGACGACGCCGAGCGGCTCGTAGGAGAAGACCGACTTCTTGAGCTTCGTGAACGCCTGCGGCTGCGGGATCCGTTCGTCCGAGAGGATCTGCTGGCCGGCGTCCGCGATCCAGCCGAGAGCGTCGACCGACGGGATCAGCTCCATGATGTAGGCCTCGTTGACCGGCTTGCCCTGCTCGCGCGCGAGCAGCCGCGCGAGGTCGTCGATCTGGTCGAGGATTGCCTGCGCCGCGCGCTTCATGTAGCGGGCCCGGCCGGCGAGCGGCAACTGCGCCCAGAACGGCTGGACCGAGGCGACGTCATCGACGACCGCCTGAACCTCCTCGGGCCTGAGGGTCGGCACGGAGCCGATCCGCTCGCCCGTGAGCGGGCTGAACGAGTCGAGGGAAGCGGGGGCAGCAACGGTCGCCATGGCGGTCATTCTGCCTTGCGCCCGCGGCCGCGCAGGATCCGCTCGTAGCGGTCGCGCAGCTCGCCCTCGAGCCCGAACTTCGTCAGCTCGAGGAAGTGAGTGGTCTCGGCGCCGGCCGGCATGTACTCCTGGTCGGACAGCGCGTTCGGGCGATCGTGCGGGTAGTCATAGCCCTGCCCGTGCCCGAGCTCCGACTTCTCGCCGGGATGGCCGGGGTAGCGCAGGTGCATCGGGATCTCAGGGGCGCCGTGCTCACGCACCCAGGCGCGAGCGCGGTTGATCGCCTCGTAGGAAGCATTCGACTTCGGCGCGAGCGCGAGGTAGACCGCGGCCTGCGCGAGGTTGAGCGCCGCCTCGGGCATGCCCACGTGCTCGACTGCCTGCGCGGCGGCCGTCGCGACGACCAGCGCCTGCGGGTCGGCGTTGCCGATGTCCTCGCTGGCCAGCACGATCATTCGCCGGACGATGAAGCGCGGGTCCTCGCCGCCCTCGATCATCGCCGCCAGGTACAGCAGCGACGCCTCCGGGTCGGAGCCGCGCGTCGACTTGATCCAGGCCGAGATCGTGTCGTAGTGACGGTCGCCGGTCTTGTCGTAGAGGACCGCTCTCCGCTGCAGCGCGTCCTCGGCGTCGGCGAGCGTTACAAATGGGGACTGTCCCCTCGTGTTACAGGCGACCTCGAGGGCGCCGAGGGCTGTCCGTGCGTCGCCGTCGGCGCGAGCGGCGAGGAACTCGAGCACGCCGTCCTCGACCTGGCAGCCGGGCACACCGCGCTCGTCGATCAGCGCGCGGCCCAGCATCTCGAGCACGTGCTCGTCGCGCAGACGCGACAGCTCATACACGCGCGATCGTGAGAGCAGCGCGTTGTTCACCTCGAAGTACGGGTTCTCGGTGGTCGCCCCGATCAGCGTGAGCAAACCCTCCTCGACCGCCGGTAGCAGCGCATCCTGCTGCGCCTTGTTGAAGCGGTGGATCTCGTCGAGGAAGAAGATCGTCGGCCGGCCCGTGGCGCGGCGCAGTTCCCCCGCGCGCTTGATCGCGGCACGCACCTCAGCGCGGCCGGCGTTGACCGCCGACTCCTCGACGAACTCCGCGTTCGCCCCGGCGCCGACCAGGCGCGCGAGCGTCGTCTTGCCGCTGCCGGGCGGCCCGTACAGGACCATCGAGTGCGGGCGGCCCTCCTCGATCGCCGTCCGCAGTGCGGAGCCCTCGCCCAGCAGGTGCTCCTGGCCGACGAACTCGTCGAGCGTGCGCGGCCGCATGCGCACCGCCAGCGGCTGTTCAGCCGGCGGCACGGTCGTCTGGCCGCGCGGGGGTTCGGTGTCCTCGAACAGCGTGCCCATCCGCATCAAGTGTCGCAGCGGCCGCGCGCGTCGCCGGATGCGATGGCCGCGGCGGATGCGCGAGCCCAACCGGCCTTGCATACTCGCGGCGATGCCCGAGCCGGACGCACTCCAGCGCAGCGCGACCGAGCTGCTGCAGCAGCTGATCCGCTTCGACACCGTCAACCCGCCCGGCAACGAGCAGGCAGTACAGAACTTCCTGCAGGACAAGCTCGAGGCGGCCGGCTTCGAGTGCGTTCAGCTCGCGGCGGTCACCGGGCGGCCGAACCTGGTGGCGCGCCTGCCGGGCCGCTCGGATGGGCCGCGGCTCTGCTACCTCGGCCACGCCGACACGGTGCTGGCCAATCCCGAGGACTGGACCGTCGACCCGTGGGCGGGCGAGCTGCGCGACGGCTGCGTCTGGGGCCGCGGCGCGCTGGACATGAAGGACCAGGTGGCGTGCGAGATCACCGCGGCGATGGCGCTGGCCGATGAGGGCTGGCGGCCGGAGTCCGGCGAGCTCATGGTGATCGTGACGGCTGACGAGGAGGCCGGCGCGACCGTCGGCGCCAAGTGGCTGTGCGCCGAGCATGCGGACGTGGTGCGCTGCGACTACGTCGTCAACGAGGGCGGCGGCCAGCTGCTGAACGCGAACGGCAAGCGCATCTACGGCGTCTGCGTTGCCGAGAAGGGCGTCTTCCGTTTCACGCTTACCGCGCACGGGCGCGCGGGGCACGCGTCGATCCCGCGCATCGCGGACAACTCGCTCACGAAGCTCGCGCCGATGATCGAAGCCCTGGGGCGCGCCGGCCACGGGCGCCTGTCGCTGCAACCGGAAGTCGCGGCGATGGTCACGGCGCTCGGGATCGACGCCGACGGCGACGCTGAGGCGGCGCTGCGCGAGCTCGAGCAATTGGATCCTCGCCTGGCGGTGATGCTCGAGCCGCTGATGGGAGTCACGTTCTCGCCGACGATGGTCCGGGCGTCGGAGAAGGTGAACGTGATTCCAGCCGCCGCGCATTTGAAGGTCGACTGCCGCGTGCCGCCGGGCGAGAACGAAGAGTCGGTACGGACCGCGGTCGCGGAGATCGTGCCCGAGGGCGACTGGACGCTGGCCTTCGACGAGCAGGTCGTCGGCAACCGCTCGCCTGCCGAGTCGCCGCTAATGGACTCGATTCGCGACTTCATGGAGCGCGAAGACCCAGGCGCGGTGGTGGCCGCAAGCGGGCTCCCGGGCTTCACCGACTCGCGCTGGTTCCGCGAGGCCTTCCCGGACTGCGTCGCCTACGGCTTCATGCCGGCGAGGGCGTTCGACCTCTTCGAGGCGACGCCGCTGATCCACGGCGCCGACGAGCGCGTGCCGGTGGAGGACCTGGGGATGGCCGCCCGCTTCTTCGCGGAGCTGGCGCCCGCGATACTGGGTTCATGAGCGAAAACAGCGAGAAGCTGCGCCTGGGCGGGATGGCGCTGCGTAACGGCCTGCTCGTCCACGGGCCGACGCATTGGGCCGCCGCAATCACTACCGACGACGGCGAGGTGAAGGTGGCGTCCGGGCGTAAGCCGCGGGTCGGCACGGGACCGGTCGAGCGCGTGCCTGGCCTGCGCGGGGTAGCCAAGCTCGCGGAGGCGATGGCGGTGATCCCGCTCGTCAAGCGTGCGCTGCCGGAGGCAAAGCTGCCGATGCAGGATCCGCGCACGCTCGCAGCAATGGGCGCAGTTTCGCTGACCGCCCACGCGATCCGGCGCCCCGGTGCCGCGCGTACCGCCGGGCGCGAGGCGGCGGTGGCGCTTCTGAGCGTCGCGCCGGCGCTGCTGGCGCTGCGCCAGGGTGAGCTGGCGTCGTGGCACGGCGTCGAGCACAAGTCGATTGCGGCCTACGAGCAGGACGGCGCCGCGGAGGAGGCTGCCAAGGAGCACGACCGCTGCGGATCGCACCTCGTGGCACCGATGCTCTCGACGACGATCGCCGGGACCGTCGCGGCGCGCAAGGCGGGCCTGCGCGGGCCCGCGGTCGATGGCGCGATAGCGCTCGGCAGCATGGCCGTCGCGGTCGAGATCTTCGGCTGGTCCGAGCGGCACTCCGGCTCGGCGCTGGCGCGTGCGTTCCGGCGTCCGGGCAACGAGCTTCAGCGTGCCGTGGGCACGCGCGAGCCCAACGAGGAACAACTGAAAGTCGGTCGAATAGCCATGGACGAAATCCTGCGAGTTGAAGGAGCAATCAATGGCTGAGACCAAGACGAAGCGCATCCGCACCACGAGGAAGGCCGCCAAGGCGCCGACCCCCGAGGCAGTCGCGGAGCGCGCGTACTACATCTACGAGCGCGAGGGCGGGGATCACGAGCAGAACTGGCTGCGCGCCGAGCGCGAGCTGAAGACCGCGTAGGTCAGTGCGGTAGCACGGACCCGGCGGTGTCCTGCACCTGCTTGACCACCGGCGCCGCCGTCTGCTGAACGGGTGCAGCGACCTGGTCGACCACTTGGCCGACCTGGTTGGTGACGTTCTGCACGGGCTGTGTGACCTGGCCGACTACCTGGTCGGTCGTGTCCTGCACCGTCTGGGTCACGTTCTGGACGCCCTGCTTGACGGGCTCGGGCGCGGCAGCCGGCACCTGCGCCACCGGAGTCGAGCCGCCCGCAGGCGCTTCCGTCGCCGCGCGCGTCGAGTCCGTCGGCGTGGAGCCGGTCGGCGCGGAGCCACGCGGCGAGGAGCCACGGGGGGCCTTGCCCACGGGCCTGCCTGAGCGTGTGCGGGCGACCGCGCGCGCCTTCTGCGGGCGCTGGCTGCGCGCCTGGGCGACCACGTCGCGACGGGTGCCGTCGCGCTGGGCAACCGTCACGGCGCCGGCCCGAACCGCCACAGGCTTCGGCTTGGCCTTCACGACGTTATTCAGGAGGACCTGGTCGACCTGAGCTCCGGAGCCGATTCCGGGCCACGACCCGAACGCCACCAGCGTGCTCACGAGCGCGAACAGCCCGACGGATGCAATGAGCATCACCGTCGCCGTCCCCGCACTCGCGATGTAAGCCCTCGTGGCCCGCATCCCCCTAATTGTGCCCGTCGACGCTGCTTCGTAAATCTTTTGTTGCTTAGGCTTCCCGCCGTGTTCAGGGAGCGCCTGTCACCCGAGATCTTCCGCCTTCCGGTGGATCGGATCCGTGCGGGCTACTACTCCGACGCCTACTTCAACCTGACGAAGGAGCTGCTCGAGCGGGAGGACAAGCACGCGCACGTGGTCATGCAGGTCTTCCAGAAGAAGCACTCGGTCTTGGGCGGCATCGACGAGGCGATCGCAATCCTCAAGCTCTGCTCGGACGACTGGAGCGGGCTCGACGTTCAGGCGCTCTATGAGGGCGATGCGATCGAGCCGCACGAGACGGTCATGACGATCGAGGGCGACTACCGCCTCTTCGCTCGCCTCGAAACGGTCTATCTGGGCTGCATGGCGCGGCGATCGCTCGTCATGCACAACGTGCGCGAGGTGGTGGAGGCCGCAAATGGGAAGCAGATCCTGTTCTTCCCGGCGCGCCACGACCACTGGCTCGTCCAAACGGGTGACGGCTGGGCCGCCCACGTCGCCGGCGCCATCGGCGTGTCGACCGACGCCCAGGCGTCCTGGTGGGGCGGCCGCGGCGTGGGGACAGTCCCGCACTCGCTTATCGCCGCGTTCGGCGGCGACACGGTCGCGGCGGCGAAGGCCTGGGCGCACCAGTACTCGCACGAGATGAACGTGACGGTTCTGGTCGACTTCTGGAACGACTCGGTGAAGACGGCCATCGCGGTGGCCGACGCGCTGGGTGACGACCTCTGGGGCGTGCGGCTGGACACGTCCGAGCGGCTGGTGGACCGCTCGCTGTTCGACGCCATGGGCGACTTCCCGCCGACCGGCGTGAACCACGTGCTGGTCCGCAAGGTCCGTGAGGCGCTCGACGCCGCCGGCCACGAGCGGGTGAAGATCGTCGTCTCCGGTGGCTTCAACCCGGAGAAGATCCGCGACTTCGAGCGCCGCGGCGTCCCGGTCGACGCCTACGGCGTGGGCTCCTCGCTTCTGCGCGGCGAGAACGACTTCACCGCCGACATCGTCATGCTCGACGGCAAGCCGTGCGCCAAGGTCGGACGCCACTACCGGCCCAATCCCCGGCTCGAGAAGGTCGAGTAGCCTGCCGGTCCGTGTTCGACCGCATCGATCACATAGGGGTGGCAGTCGAGGACCTCGAGGCCGCGATCGATCTCTACAGGCAGAGCTACCAGATGGCCGAGCAGTACCGCGAGGTCGTCGAGGCACAGGGTGTCGAGGCGGTGCTGCTGGAGATCGGCGAAGGCCACGTCGAGCTCTTGAAGCCGCTCGGACCCGACACTGCGGTCGGCAAGTTCCTCGCCTCGCGGGGCCCCGGACTGCACCACGTCGCGTACCAGACCTCGGACATCGACGCCGCCCTCGAGCAGATGAAGGCCGCCGGCCTTGAACTGATCGACCAGACCCCGCGCGTCGGCCTCCGTGGAAGTCGCGTCGCGTTCCTGCATCCGGAGGCCACCGGCGGCGTCCTCACCGAACTCGTGGAGCCCGTGCACTGATGGCAGCAGAAGTCCAGCGAATCACGATCGGCCTCGAAGGACCGCAAGTACTTGATTTGCGTGTCACGGACGAGGCATACCAGGACCTGCGCAGCGCGCTCCAAGGTGGGACGCCAGGCTGGCACACGATCCCGACCCAGGAGGCGGAGGTCTACGTCGACCTCGCGAAGGTCGTGTACGTGTCGCTGGCGTCGCAGGAGCACCGGGTCGGCTTCTGAGCCTGGACCTGGCTCTCTACAGGTTCTTTCGAACCGCCGGGCACACACCTAGCGCCGAGCGGGCGGTCACGGTGTTCTCGAAGCTCGGCGAGCATGGGCTGGTCTGGCAGGGCATCGCGCTCGCGGGCGCGGCGATCGACGAACGCCGGCGGCGCGACTGGCTGCGAGCATGGGCGGTCATCGCGGGCTCATTCGGTGCCAACCAGGCGGTCAAGCTGTTCGTCCGCCGCCCGCGTCCTGACGTTCAAGGGCTGCCGCCCCTGACCGGGACGATGTCCAACCGCTCATACCCGTCGGCGCATGCGACGACGTCCGCGACCGCCGCGCACGTGCTGTCGCCTCTTCTCGGAGTGCAGCTCTACCCCGTCGCCGCTCTCATGGCGATGTCCCGCCTGTATCTAGGCGTGCACTGGCCGTCGGACACGGTCGCCGGCGTCGCGCTTGGCGCCGCGGTCGGGGAGCTTGCCTCGTGAAGGTCGGCATCGTCGGGCTTCCGAACGCGGGCAAGTCGACGCTGTTCAGCGCGCTGACGGGCGTCCAGGCGCAGGCGGCCAACTACCCGTTCACGACGATCGACCCCAACGTCGCGATCGTCCCCGTGCCCGACGAGCGGCTGGACGCCGTCGCCGCGACACTCGACTCCACCCCGACGACCTACGACACGATCGAGTTCCACGACATCGCCGGCCTCGTGCGCGGCGCCCATGCCGGCGAGGGGCTCGGCAACCGGTTCCTGGCGAACATCCGCGAGGTCGACGCGATCGTCCACGTGGTCCGCGTCCACAGGGACCCGAACGTGGTGCATCCCGAGGGACGCGTGGACCCCGCTGCGGACATCGAGACGATCGAGACCGAGCTGGTCTACGCCGACCTCGAGCAGGCCGAGCGGCGCCTGGAGCGCGTGGTCAAACAGACGCGCTCGGGCGACAAGGCCGCGATCGCCGAGGAGGCGTGGCTGCGCCAGGTGATCGCGGCGCTACAAGAGGGTCGCTGGGCGCGCACGCTGCCGCCGCCGGCGGAGGCTCCCGAAGCCCTGCGCAACCTCTGGCCGCTCACCGGGAAGCCTGTGCTCTACGTGGTGAACGTGGCCGAGGGGGACGAGGAGGCGATCCCGGCCGTCGTGACCGAGCACGCCGAGAAGACCGCCGCCGCCGTCGTGGCAGTGAGCGCGCGCATCGAGGCAGAGTTGGCTGAGCTGCCGGAGGACGAGGCGCAGGCGATGCGCGAGGACCTGGGCGCCGGCGAGTCCGGCCTCGGCCGCGTGATCCGCGCGGCGTTCGAGCTGCTGGAGCTGATCTCGTTCTTCACCGCCGGCGAGGGCAAGGAGGCGAAGGCGTACGCGATCACGCGCGGTACGACGGCGCAGCAGGCGGCGGGCAAGATCCACACCGACATCCAGAGGGGCTTCGTCCGCGCGGAGATCCTGCCCTGGTCGACGCTGGTGGGCGAAGGCGGCTACAGCGGGGCGCGCGACAAGGGGCTGCTGCGCATTGAGGGTCGCGACTACGTGATGCAGGACGGCGACGTGATGACCGTGCGCTTCACGCCTTAGCCAGCGCCGCGCTCACATCCCTGAGGACCTTCAGCATCGCGCCATACCAGAGGCCCTTGAAGATCGGCCACGGCGGGTCGAAGCGGGCGGACCAGGTGATGTCCGTTCCACCGTCGGCGGCATCCGTGAGTGCGACGGTGGCGTGGTAGTTCCGCACCGGCAGGCCTGCCAGGAGGTCGTACTCGAGGCGCGACTCCGGCTCGCTCGCCGTGACGCGCTCCTTCATCACGTACGGCCGCCCCGTCAGCCGCTTGCGCTCGGACACGAGCGTGCGCACATCACCGTCGGTCGTCGTCTCGGTCCACGGCCCCCACTGATCCCAGTTGTCGAGATCCGCGAGCCGTGCCCAGACCGCCGAGCGCGGAGCGGTCGAGTGCTCGGTGTGCTCGATCTCGATCAGCGCACGTGCACGGTCGGCCCGACGCCGCCGTGCGCCAGCACCCGGTAGGCGCCGGTCGAGCGCACCAGCAACGCGTAGCGACCGCGGGTGTCGGTCTTCCCGTAGCCGATGGTCTTCCAGCCGCGACGGCCGAGCTTCTGCAGCGCGATCTTCTTCGCGGCGGGGGCGACGGATCCCTCGACCACGAGCTTCCGCACACCGAATACGCGGCGAAGCCACGATGCGGCGCTGGCCGTGACGCCACCGCCGTTCGTCACCTGGTCGTTGCGCATCGGCTGCGCCGGCGGCGCCAGCGGCGTCTTCTGCTGCCCGCTCTTGATCGAGATGAAGTACGCCCACGTGTCGTACAGCCGGAGGCGAGAGCGCAGCTGCGGTCCGGACACGGCGGTCGTCCCCTTGGAGCCGACCACCTTCGCGCTGACTATCCGCGGCGACACCCCGCGCTTCGTGACCTGGACCGCCTTCAGCTTGCCCTTGACGAAGCCGCCGAGCTTGGCGTCGAGCCTCGAGCGCGACCAGACGAACCGCCAGCGGTGCCGCGGCGAGAGGTTGTCGTACGGGTCGTCGACCGAGCGCAGGTACGGCACCGGCGCCGTGCCGGGCCAGGAGTTCTCGATGTTCTCGGTCCGCCCGCCTGACGTCGAGAAGTAGTAGGTGGTCGCCACCTGGTCGCCGTACATCACGACCTGGCCGGCCGTCGACTGCACCGCCAGATTCGTGCCGGCCGTCTCACGGCTCATGCCGTAGTACATCTGCGAGCGCGTGTCGGGGTACTGGTCGAAGATCGCGCCTCCGGCGTCGCTGGTCAGCGCGTATGAGCGCGCCACCACCGCCTGCGCCTCGAGCGCCGGCTGCGGCCACGAGGTCGGCATCTCGCCGACGATGACTCCCTGGATGTAGGAGTCGAGCGGCAGTGCGTTCACGGCCATCAGGCCGCCGAAGGTGCCGGGCCGGACTTCGAGCACGCCGCGGTAGCGGCCGCCGCTGAGCCCGCTGATCGCCCGCCCGCCGAGCACGACCGAGCCCGACGAGCTAGAGACAGGCACGACGCCGTCCATGGTCGCGATCCGCTTGCCCGCCGCCGCCCGCAGCTCCACGCCGTTCAGGCCGGTGCGGACCAGCCGGTACGACTTCGTCGAGTCGAGCTTGTGATTGCCGGCACGCGTCGCGCCGCTCACCCAGACGGTCTTGTTCCCCGACTGCAGAAGCACCCGGATCGTCCGCCCGGCCGCGTTCCCGAGGTGGGTGTCCGTGAAGTAGTGGAGGACGATGTTCTTCCAGTCGGCTCCGTGAGCGGCGTAGCCGTAGGCGCCGTATTGGCTCATCCCGATGCCGTGGCCGAACCCGGCGCCGCGGATCGTGAAAGTCGAGTTCGCCGCAGCCGACGCCTGGGAAACCAGGATCAGCAGAGCAAGCGATGTGAGAAGGACCAGCTTCTTCATCGGGCGTAGAACGGTAGCCACAGCCCTTTGGAACAATCGAGAAACCATGGCGTTGCGTAAAGCATCGGATCTTTTCGTCGAATGCTTAGAGGCCGAAGGCGTAAAGCACGTATTCGGCATTCCAGGCGAGGAGACCTTGGATCTGAACGAATCCTTGGCGGACTCATCGATCCAGTTCGTCCCTGTGCGGCATGAGCAGGGCGGGGCGTACATGGCGGACGTCTACGGACGGCTGACCGGAAGGGCAGGAGTATGCCTGGGAACGCTCGGACCTGGCGCCATGAACCTGGTCACGGCGGTGGCCGACGCGTTCCTCGACCGCGCTCCGCTCGTTGCGCTGACAGGCCAGGCGGACCTCGAGCGGATGCACAAGGAGTCGCACCAGTACATCGACGTGGTGGGGGTCATGGCTCCGATCACGAAGTGGAACGCGCGTCTTTCGGACGCCGCGATCATCCCCGAGGTCGTCCGCAAGGCGTTCAAGGTGGCCGAGTCCGAGAAGCCCGGCGCGACTCACATCGAGCTGCCCGAGGACATCATGGAGATGGAGGTCGAGGGCGATCCTCTGCCGCGGCGCAAGCCCGTCCTGTCCGAGCCGAGCGCGCGCGAGCTGCTAAAGGCCGCCGACATCATCCGCGGCGCGCTGAACCCGGTGGCGCTGGCGGGCAACGGTGTCATTCGCGCCGGTGCGGCCCCAGCGCTGCGTGAGTTCACGCGCCAGACAGGCATCCCCGTGGCGACCACCTTCATGGGCAAGGGCGTGGTCGACGCGAACGACCCCCATTCGCTCGGAACGGTCGGGCTCCAGTCAGGCGACTACAAGATGGCCGGCTTCGACCAAGCTGATGTGGTGCTGGCGATCGGCTACGACCTGGTTGAGCATGCGCCGAAGCATTGGAACCCCGGCAAGGACAAGAAGATCGTCTGCATCGACTCGGTCTCGGCCGAAATCGACGAGTACTACATCCCCGAGGTAGAGCTGGTCGGCGACATCTACCACGTGCTCTCTCGTCTCGGCGAGGAGTGCCGCCACGTGCCGCACTCGGGCGGCTCCACGCACCTGAACGACGTCGTCCACAGCTACTTCGAAAAGGCGGGCAAGGACGCGCACTGGCCGATGCAGCCGCCGCGCGCGCTCTGGGAGATCCGCCAGGTGCTGGGGCGTGATGACATCCTCATCTCCGACGTCGGCCTGCACAAGCTCTGGATCGGGCGCATGTTCCCCGCTCACGAGCCGAACACGGTGCTTATCGCGAACGGGCTCGCCGGCATGGGCTTCGCGATCCCGGCGGCGATCGCCGCCAAGCTCGTACATCCGCGCCGGAAGGTGATCGCGGTCGGCGGAGACGGGGGCACGCTGATGAACTTCCAGGAGCTTGAGACGGCCGTGCGCCTGAAGACGCCGTTCGTCTCAGTGATCTGGGAGAACCAGCAGTACGGGTCGATCGTCTGGAAGCAGGAAAAGAAGTTCGGGCGGCACTTCGGCGTCGACTTCACGAACCCGGACTTCGTGAAGCTCGCGGAGGCGTTCGGCATGCCGGCGTGGCGCTGCGAGTCCCCGGACGACTTCGGGCCGACGCTCAAGCGGGCGCTTGACGCCGACCTGCCAACCTTGGTTGTGCTCCCGATCGACTATTCGATAGATGTGGCGATCAGCCAGGAACTCGGACAAGAAACGGTGGCGACGTGATGGCAGTAGCGACGAACGAACAGCAGGTTCTCGACTCGATCCCGACCCAGCTCTACATCGGCGGTGAGTGGCTCGACGGCTCGGAAGGGGAGACGATCGCGGTCGAGGATCCGTCGACCGAGGAGACGCTGATCGAGGTCGCCTCGGGCAACAAGGACGATGCGTTCAAGGCGCTCGACGCCGCCTGCGCCGCCCAGAGAGAGTGGGCCGCGACGCCGCCGAAGGAGCGCGGCGAGGTCCTACGCCGCGCCTACGAGGCGATGGTCGAGCGCGCGGACGACCTGGCGCTGTTGATGACGCTCGAGATGGGCAAGCCGCTGGCCGAGTCGAAGTCCGAGATCACTTACGCGGCCGACTTCTTCTGGTATTACGCCGGCGAGGCCAGCCGGATCTCCGGCCACTATGGAACGAGTTACAACGGCGCCGGCCGCGTGCTCGTCATGCAACAGCCGGTCGGCCCCACGATCCTGATCACGCCGTGGAACTTCCCGATGGCGATGGGCACGCGCAAGATCGGCCCCGCGATCGCCGCCGGTTGCACGATGGTCTGGAAGCCGGCCAAGCAGACACCGCTCTGCGCGCTGGCGCTGACTCAGATCCTCGAGGAGGCCGGGCTGCCGAAGGGCGTGCTCAACCTCGTGCTGGCGAAGTCCTCAGGCGAGACGATGGAGCCGCTGATCAGGGACGGCCGCGCCCGCAAGCTGTCGTTCACCGGCTCGACCGAGGTCGGCCGCACGCTGATCGAGCAGGCCGCCGACCAGGTCCTCAAGGTCTCGATGGAGCTGGGCGGCAACGCGCCGTTCCTGATCTTCGACGACGCCGACCTCGATGCCGCCGTCGCGGGTGCGCTGATCGCCAAGATGCGCAACGGCGGCGAGGCGTGCACGTCGGCCAACCGCTTCCACGTCGC
>DATBDN010000238.1:0-9131 GCA_036269895.1 Thermoleophilaceae bacterium | reverse complement strand
CCGTATCCCTTGTCGGCGTTGAACCACTTCACGGTTCCGGTTGCCATAGATGAAACACCTCCTCTGCTACTTCAGGAACGGGCAGTGGAGGCACCCAACGCGCATCCGGTACTCGCTCAGATAGTCGACCGAGATTAGCAGTATTGGGGCGCGATTACTTCTTTGCGCGCTTGGCCTGCCTCTTTTCCTTCAGCGTTCTTTGAGCGGGCTTCTTCTCCGTGCTCTTCTTGGTGTTCTTGTCCTTGCTCGCCATGTCCGATCTCCTCATAGGTGCGAGTTGAGACGCTCTATGTGCGTCGCGGCTCTGCGGGACGCATTGTCGCACTTCCATCTTCGTCGACCTCGACCACGTAGCGCCCGGGGTCCGCGCCGCCGGTGAAGCGTTTCAAACCCCTCGGGCGCTGCGAGATGATCGCGTGGGTGTCGGTGCGGGTCTCGATCACGAAACCCTCGGCGACCTTTTGGTCCAGGAACGCATCGAGGCCTTGCCTACGCGTCCCGAGCGGATCGATCTCGCCCACGAGCACGAGTATCGCAAGTCAGGGCGTGCGCGGTCCTAGCCGCCCGCGCCGAAGCCGTCGACGCGCTCGGGGCGGATCTCGATGATCACGCGCTCCTCGCCCGGCCCGAGGTAGGGGTACTTGTCCTGGCCGAGGTACTTCTTCGCGAGCATGTTGATGTGCTCGAGGGCGCCCTCGTTGACGATCTTCGCCGGGCCGCTGACCATCACGTAGCCGGACTGCTGGTCCTCGGCCGGCAGGACGGTGACCGTCGCACGTGGATCGCGCTCGATGTTCGTGACCTTCGTCCTGCCTCGGGCGCTGTTGACGAGGACGTTCTCGCCGTCGTAGTCGATCCAGACCGGCGTGGCCTGTGGCGATCCGTCCTCGCGGATGGTCGCGATCACGCCCCAGTTGCGTTCGGTGAAGAGCTTCGCCTGCTTGTCGCTCAGTGTGGCCATCGGTCCAGCCTCCTCTGCTCAGGTCGGGGACTACGAAACTTCGGCGGCAAGTCGCGTCGCGGACTCGACGAGCGGCGCCACCTGGGTTCCGAAGAGCTCGATCGCCCGCATGACGTCCGCGTGCGAGACGGCGCCGATGCCGATGTGGGCGAGGTACCGCTCGGGCTCGAAGGTCTCGTGGAACGAGATGATCTTCTCGGCGACCTCCTCGGGCGAGCCGAGCGCGAGCGGGCCGGACGGAGCCGCGAGCGCCTCGAGCTCTGTGCGTCCCGAGGGAGGCCAGCCGCGCTCCCTGCCGATTCGATTCATGACGTTCAGGTACGGCGCGGCGAAGGCTTCGTTGGCCTGTCGGTGCGAGTCTGCGATGAACGCGTGCGTGTTGATGGCGATGCGGGGCTCGCCGGCCTGTCCGCTCTCCACCCAGGCGTGCCGGTAGAGATCGACGAACGGCCTGAAGCGGGCTGTTTGGCCGCCGATGATCGCGAGCGCCAGCGGTAGACCGCGACTTGCCGCTCGCACCACGGACTCGGGGCTGCCGCCGACTGCGACCCAGATCGGAAGCTGCTCCTGTACCGGGCGTGGCCAGACGATCGCGTCCTCGAGGGGCGCGCGATGCTCTCCCTGCCAGGTGACTCGCTCGTTGTCCCGGATCGCGAGCAGCAGATCGAGCTTCTCGGTGAACAGCTCGTCGTAGTCGCGCAGGTCGTAACCGAACAGGGGGAACGATTCGATGAACGAGCCACGACCCGCCATGATCTCCGCTCGGCCGCCGGAGATCAGGTCGACGTGCGCGAACTGCTCGAAGACCCGGACCGGGTCGTCGGAGGAGAGCACGCTGACGGCGCTCGAGAGCCGGATCTGCTCCGTGACGGCGGCGATCGCGGCCAGGACGGTCGTCGGCGACGAGACGAGGTAGTCGGGGCGGTGATGCTCACCGACCGCAAAGACCTTCAGGCCGAGCTCGTCCGCGAGCCTCGCTTCCTCCAGGAGGTCGCGCATGCGTTCCGCGGGGCTGAGACCGGGGTGGAGGTCGGCGAAGGTGACTAGTCCAAGGTCCATCGAAGACTCAAACGAAGATTGCGCGCACAAGTATTCCCGCCGAGCTTACCCGATCGGCCGAGCGGCGAGCGCGACGAGCGTGAGCAGAGCGACGGCCAGCACGAGCGGCGCAGCCGGCGCGACGTGGAGCAGGAGTAGCGCACCGAAGATGGCGCCGAGCAGCATCGCGCCGACCGCAAGGACGCGCCGGGCGGTCCTTGCCCCGCTGCCGCCGCCGAGCCACGAGTCGGCGGCGATGCCGGTCAGGGTCAGCGTGAGGACGGTGGTCGTCAGGTCGGCGACCGCGAGGCGGCGGACCGTTGCGTTCTGGACGCCCATCGCCAGCGCCAGCAGGGCGATCAGGGCGTAGCGGCTGCCGCTACCGAGGTGCTGGCCGGCGAAGGCTGCGACCGCGACCGCCACCGCGGACAGGACGAGCTCGACCGTGACGGCCACGCGGAGCCCAAGGCGCCGGTCGTCGCCGAGGCGGCCCGCGAGTCGCCCGGCCGCAATCCCGCCACAGAGGAAGAAGGCGAGCGCGAGCAGCGATCCGGGCACCGAGAGACCGCCGGCCCCGGCAGCGGCGAAGCCGAGGAAGACGACGTTGCCAGTCATGTTGGCGACGAAGACGTGGCCCAGCCTCAGATAGGCGAGCGCGTCGACGACGCCGGTGACGATCGTCAGCACGATCAGGAGGGGCGGCAGCCCATCCTCCTTCGCCGCCGCGGGCGGCCAGAGCGTCTCTGCGATGTCCCGCCGTGCAGACAGCCCGCTCGCGCGCGTCGGCATCCGATCTACGGGTCGCCGGCCGCGATGTCCTCGAGCGCCTGGAACAGGGCGGCGAGGTCGCGCCGCTCGTAGCCGAGACCGACCGCCTGCTCGAGCACCTCGTCGGCGCGCGAGGCGGTCGGGAGCGGGATCCCCAGCCTTCGCGCGGCGTCGAGCGCGAGCTCGATGTCCTTGTGCATGAAGCCCAGGTCGAACCACGCCTCCTCGGGCGGCTCAAGGATGATCGAGGCGCGTGCCCGCAGCATCGGCGAGCCGATCGGGCTCTCCTCCATGACGTCGAGCGCACGTTGGCGGTCGATGCCCGACCGTTCGGCCAGGAGGAGCCCTTCGGCGAACGCGAGCATCTGGACGGCGAGGCTGATGTTGATCGCGAGCTTGAGCGCAAGGCCCTGCCCGTTGTCACCGATGTAGTTGGGCGTCCCGAGCTCCTGCAGCAGCGGCTCGACGCGCCGGTAGGCGCCTTCGTCCCCGCCGACCATGATCGTCAGTGTCCCGGCCTGCACTTGCGGGACGCTCCCCGACACGGGCGCGTCGAGCATCCATGCATCCTGGGCACGTGCCCGGGCCGCGAGCTCCATGCTCTTCTGCGGGCTGACGGTGCTCATGTCGATCCAGATCCCGTCCTTGCCGAGACCGGCCAGGATGCCATCTGGCGCCGTGGCGACCTCGTCGAGCACGGCATCGTCGGGTAGGGAGGTGACGATGACCTCGGCTTGCTCCGCGACCGCTCGTGGCGCCTCGCGCCACTGAAGCCCTTGCTCGATCAGATGGTGGGCGTGTTCGCGGCTGCGCTGCCACCCCGAGACGGGATATCCCGCGGCGAGGAGCCGCTCCGCCATGTTCCCGCCCATGTTCCCGAGGCCGACGAAGCCGATCGTGGTACGCGCCGCGTTCACGTTCGTAGTGTGAGGCCTGGCCGCCGGTGGTGCGTTCGTCAGGTAATCGGTGGCGGGTCGCCTTCCACGCTGGCCGCGAGGGTCGCGTCCCAGCCGCAGACCCGGCACGCGTGTGAAACGGCCGAGCGGGCGAAGGCGAGCGCGGTCCCGTGTGGGTCTTGGCCGGCCCGGACGTCGTCCCAGTCGAGGATGTACTCCCCGAGTGACGCCTCCCAGCGGGCGCTCGCGGGCGAGAGGGTTGCGTGCTCGAACCCCTCCGGCGGCGGGTACGCGTACGCGTAGAACGCGGCGCGGGGGTAGCGGTCGTCGCCGGGCCACCAGCCGACCTCGATCTGCTGCACGTTCCCGGCGTTGCGCATGATGAAGGCCTGCGACGACGGGTCGGCCGAAAGACCGGAAAAGAGGCCGACCGCGAGATCGAACGATCCCCACCAGGCATTCACCGGTGACGAGCGGCCGCGATAGGGCGCCCGCAGAACCGCGAGCACGAGCGCAGCCTGCGTGGCCGCGGCGAAGTAGGCGGCGACCTGGTCTGGGTCGTAGGTCGCGTGCTCGGTGTCCTCGTCGAGCGGCGTCGTCCACGGCGTCTCCTGGGGGACGGTGTTGATCTCGACGGGACCGACGAGGGATCGCACCGCCGCGAGCACCTCGCGCGTGACCTCGCCGACCGGCCGATCAGGCGCCAGCGGGACCTGCCGGACACGCCCGTCGCTGTGCTCGACGACGGCTTCGTGGCTGCGCAGGTCGAGTGCGACCACGAGCGCGCCCGAGCCGTCGCGCGCCGGGAGGGGGAGGGTCTCCCAGCCTCGGGCGCTCAACCGCAGAGCCGCATGCTGAAGCTGCGGCTCGGGCGGAGCGAGCACCACCGCAAGCTTGCCCAGCACCTGCGTGTGCGCATGGAGCGTGTCGCACGTCGCACGCCAGGCGTCGAGGGGAAGCGCCGGCCAGCTCATCCCACAACCGCCTCGAGCAGCGTCGTCGTGTCGTAGCCGCCCGTGTAGAGGACGCCGTCGATGAACAGCGTCGGCGTGCCGCGAACCACGCCGGTGGCCTCGCCGCTCGCGACGTCGCGAGCGATCCGGGCGGCGACGGCGTCGCCCTGGCGATCCTGCTCGAATGGGCCGAGGTCGAGCCCGATCTCCCCGGCGTAGGTCCGCAGGTCAGCGTCCTCGAGCGCCTTCTGGCGATGGAACAGCAGTGAGTGCATCTCCCAGAAGCGACCCTGCCGTGCCGCCGCTTCGGCCGCCGCCGAGGCTGCAAGCGCGTGCGGGTGGATCTGGGTCAGCGGGAAGTGGCGGAAGGCGAAGCGGACGCGGCCGGCGAGCTCCCCCTCGACGCGCTCGATCGACCTGAAGGCCTGGCGCGAGTAGGGGCACTCGTAGTCGCCGTACTCGAGGATGACCGGCGCGCCGGGTTCCCCCCGCACGTGATCCACGTCGTCGTCGAGCGGCTCGACGACCGGAGTCTTGTCGGTGACGTCCATCGAGACCTGCTCGGTGACCTTACCTCGCTGCGCGAGCTGCTCCCTCGGCCGCTTGGTCTGCGCCGGCGAGATGCGCCGACAGGAACTGCCCGGCTCTGTCGAGCGCGGCGGCTGCTTCGTCCAGGATCGGGTGATAGGCCTGGAAGACGTGGGGCACGCCGGGGGTGATGTCGAGGGTGACCTCGACGTCGGCGCCGGCGGCTCGTTCGGCGAGGCGGAGAGCGTCGTCGAGCAGGACCTCGTGCGTTCCGGCCTGGATGATCAGCGGCGGCAGGCCGGTCAGGTCCGCGAATAGGGGGCTGATGAGTCCAAGAGCGGCGTCCTGTCCCGCCGTGTAGTCGGCGATTCGAGCTTGGAGGGCTTCTGGGCTGAGCAGAGGGTCGTCGTCGCGCCTGGTTTCCATGCTCGCTCCGGCCAGGGTGAGATCGGTCATCGGCGACATGACGAGGGCCGCTGCCGGTAGGGGCAACCCGTGGTCGCGCGCATTGACCAGGGTTGCGACGGCGAGGCCGCCGCCGGCCGACTCTCCCGCGAAGACGATGCTCGAAGGGGCGATGCCGTCGTCGAGGAGGCCTTCGTAGGCCGCGAGAGCGTCGTCGACTGCCGCCGGAAACGGGTGCTCGGGGGCGAGCCGGTAGTCGACAGAGATGGCTCTGGCCTGTGCCCGGCGGCCGATCTGCGAGGCCAGATCGGCGGCGAGGGCGGCCTCGCCCATGACGTACACGCCGCCGTGGAAGTAGAGGACGACGTTGCGAGGCTCGATCCCGTCGACCGTGATCTCGGCGGTCGGGACGCCACCGAGCGCGCCCGCGGTCACCGTCACGTCGGCGGGTAGCGGCTGCGCCGAGAGCAACTCCCTGAGCAAGCGCCTCTGCTCGTTGACGTCGCTGTCGACGGGGAAGGCCGACTGTCGCAGAATCGCGTCGAGGGTCTCTCGCTGCTCAGTGCTCACTGAGGATCTCCCTTCGGGAAGCTGGTCATCACGGCCGCCCCAGCAGGGGCGTGGACGAAGAAGTGCAGCCGGTGGCCGGCTCCGGCGCGGTGTCGCCGATCTCCCGCTCGCGCTCCACCGGAGCCGCTTGCGGCTCGATCAGCACTGCGGCGAGGACGGCACCGGCGGCGGCGGTGGCGGCGAGGGCGTAGAAGGCGATCTGGAAGCCGTGCGTGAGCGCGGCCGCGCTGAAGGCGGTGGTCCCGGCGTGGGAGCTCACGTAATGGGCCGTGAACGTCGTCGCGATCGTCGTCGCTGCCGCGACGCCGATCGCTCCGCCGATCTGCTGCGTCGTGTTGATCAATCCCGAGGCGATGCCGGCATCCGCCGCGCGCACTCCGGTGAGCGCGCCGATCGACATCGGGATGAAGACCAATGCCAGGCCGAGCCCGCTGACGACGAAGCCGGGGAACAGGTTGCGGAAGTAGTGGCCGTGCACCGGCAGTTGCGCGAAAAGCACGAGCGCCACCGTCGAGAGCGCCAACCCGGCAGGCAACACGGTTCTCACTCCGAGCCTCGTCACGAGCCCCTGTGAGACGGCAGAGAAGGCGATCGTGGTCAGCGTCAGAGCGATGTAGGCGACCCCCGTCTTGAGCGCCGAGTAGTGCAGGACCTGCTGCATGTACAGCGTGAGCAGGAAGAACTGCGAGTAGACGGCGGCGCCCAGCAGCAGTCCGGCGACGTTCGAGCCGGTGAGCGTGCGCAGGCGGAACATGCGCAGCGGCAGGAGCGGCGCGGTCGAGCGGGCCTCGATGGCCACGAACGCCACGATGAGCGCGGCGGAGGCGGCGAGGAGTCCGATCGTCTCCGTCGTCCCCCAGCCGTGCTGGACGGCGCGCGTCATCGCGTACACCAGCAGCATCAGGCCGCTCGTGATCGACGCGGCGCCGGGCAGGTCGAAGTGACGGTGGGCGAGGTCGGCGCGGCTCTCACCGAGCAGGCGCGGGGCCAGCGCGATGACCGCCAGGCCGACCGGGACGTTGATGAAGAAGACCCACGACCAGCTCAGCGCGCTCGTGAGCGCGCCGCCGAGCAGCACGCCGGCGGCGCCGCCACTACCGGACACCGCGCCCCAGATGCCGAGCGCGAGGTTGCGCTCGCGGCCCTCGGCGAAGGTCGTCATGAGGATGGACAGCGCGGCCGGCGAGAGCAGCGCCGCGCCGAGGCCCTGGACTCCGCGGAACGCGATCAGCGAGCCCTCGGACCAGGCCAGGCCGTCGAGGAGGGAGCTGGCGGTGAAGACCGCCAGCCCGGCCATGAATAGGCGGCGGCGGCCGATGAGGTCGGCCATCCGGCCGCCCAGGAGGAGCACCCCGCCGAAGAGGATCGAGTAGGCGGTCACCACCCACTGCAGGTTCTCCTGGCTGAAGTGCAGGTCGGTCTTGATCGTCGGCAGGGCGACGTTCACGATCGCCACGTCGAGCACGACCATGAACTGCGCGGTGACGATCACCGCGAGGGCGATCCAGCGCCGCCGGTCGGCTCCGCCCGTGGCGGACGCAGTCACCCGCGACTGCATGTTTTGCGTCTCGGACATTGCCGTCCAGGTTGCCTCCCGAAACGCGCGAAGCCAGTACGGCGCTCAGGCGTCGCGGGGTGCGGCTATCCGCCGGCGACTTGGCGGTGCACCGCCGTCCGACGGCCTGAGCAGGGTAAAAGTAGGCGTCAGTGCCACCTCGCGGTCTTCCGGGCAACGCCAACCTCGAGCATCTGCGCAACGGCGCCAGGTCGTTCCAGCGCGCGGTCCGCTCCGGCGATCCCGGCGCGGCGGAGGTCGTGCGAGAGTTCCATCCGCGGCTGTCAGACGCCCGCCCCGCCGACCTGGAGGGGTTCACGGGCGCTGACGCGCAGCTCGTGGTCGCCCGTCGGTTCGGTTTCGCGAGCTGGCCGAAGCTCGAGGCGCACCTCGAGCTCGTGGCGGGCTACTCCCGGTCCCCGCACGCCCAGCCGGTCGGCGGCGCACTGACCGGCAAGCCGGCGATCGCCGACGAGTTCCTGCGCCTGGCCTGCCTGAACTACGGCGACGACGACCCGGCCCGCCGGCAGCGCGCGGACGAGCTGCTCGAGGCCCATCGGTGGCTCGCGCGCGCGAGCATCTACACCGCCGCCGCGGTGGCCGACCTGGCGGCGGCCCGGGAGCGGCTGGCGGCGGACCCCGGCTGCGCCGCGCGGGAGGGCGGTCCCTTCGGGTGGGCGCCGCTGCTGTATCTGACCTACGCGCGGCTGCCGAGCGCCCGTGGCTCGGCGGTCGCGGTCGCCCGGCTGCTGCTCGAGCACGGGGCGGACCCGAACGCCGGCTATCTGTGGGAGGGGCTCCTCCCGCCGTTCACCGCGCTGACCGGCGTGTTCGGCAACGCCGAGGGCGGCCAGCCTGCGCATCCGTAATGGCCGGACCTGGCGCGCCTGCTGTTGGAGGCCGGCGCCGACCCCAACGACGGCCAGACGCTCTACAACCGGGGCTGGGGGGCGGACCGGGACGAGCAGTGGCTCGACCTGCTGCTGGAGTTCGGCCTGGGCCGGGGCGACGGCGGCCCCTGGCGGCGGCTGCTCGGCGACCGGCAGCACTCGCCGCGGCAGATGCTCGAGGACCTGCTGATGGCCGCGGCCCGTCACGGGCTCGCCGACCGTGTGCGCCGGCTGCTCGCCCGCGGCGTGGACCCGGAGGGCCGGGGGTCGCGCCATCCGATCTACGCCGGGCGCTCGCCGGTCCAGGAAGCGGCGCTCTGGGGTCACCCGGACGTCGTGGCGCTGCTCGTCGCCGCCGGCGCAGCGGGTGAGCGCGACGCCGTCGACACGCTCGTGATGCTGGCCACGGCGGGGGACCGCGACGGTGTCGACCGGCTCATCGCCGCGGACCCCGGCCTGCGCGAGCGCGCGATCGAGCGCCGCCCCGACCAGCTCGTCCGCGCGGCGGAGACCAACCGCCTCGACGCGGTCGCGCTGCTGATCGAGCTGGGGTTCGACGTCAACGCC
>DATBDN010000237.1:0-11577 GCA_036269895.1 Thermoleophilaceae bacterium | reverse complement strand
CGTCGAGCTCGGCGTCAGCTTGGCCCGCTCGGCGGCTAGCTTGAACACCTGACCGGCCGCCCACACTGAGCTGTCGATTTCGTTGTACTGCTCGCCCTTCGCGACGCCGGGCTGGTACTGGTCGAGCGCCTGGTGGAACGTGCGCAGGGCCGCGTTCGACTGGTCGGCCAGGACCGGGTCGGACTGCGTTGTGAGGACGCCTTCCATGCTGGGTTGGTCCTGCCAGGCCTGTCCGGTCGTCGCCGAGACGTTGAGCTGCTTCGGCTTGTAGCCCTGCTGGGCGCACTGGTTTGCGACCCGCAGCACGGTTTGCGAGTTCTCAATGATGGCCAGGCCGTCGACGCCCTTGCTCTTGGCCGCCAGGCACACCGAGGTGTAGTTCGGCTGGGTCGCTGTGATCTTCTGCGAGTAAGCGACCTGAATCCCGCCGATGAGCTGGGTCAGCCCGCCGAACAGCTTGACTCCGAGCGAGCAGGCGGCAACCTCGGCGCACGGCAGCACGCCCAGCTTGGTGACGCCGGCCTTCTTCGCCTCGAGAGCGAGGCCGTAGTCGAACATCACGGCCTGGGTCCCGGTTGGGAAGAAGAGGGGATTGGTGAGGTAGTCCTGCTGGAACTCGGCCGAGCCGATGTACGGCATCTGCTTGCCGGCGATGTACTTCTGGAACGACTCGGTCACGGTGCTCAACGATCCGACGATCGCCTGAACCTTGTCCTGCTCGACGAGTTGCTTGACGATTTGAGCCGCCTTGGTCGGGTTACCGCCGTCGTCGGCGACGATGATCTTGACGGGATGACCGTTGATGCCGCCGTGGGCATTGGTGTAGGACTCCCAGGCCTTGAGCGTCTCGTCACCGGCACCCAGCGAGGCGGCCTGCGGCCCGCTGTAGGAGCCGATCGTGCCGATTGTGATCGGCTTGCCCGAGGGCTGCTTGGCCGCTGTCGTCGACTGTGTCGATGGACTGCCGGCGACAGTCGACGAGCTGGCCGTGTTGTCGGAGCTGCTGCCGCAGGCGGCCACTCCGAGCGTGAGGATTAGAGCGGCCGTAGCCGCCAGTGGTCTGCGATTCAGCATCAGCTGCTCCTGTGTTCGGGGGTCGTGATGGTTGACGGGGTCATGACGTGTGCTCGCTCACGATGTCTGCGCCCAGGTATCCCTCGAGCACGGCGCGTTCCTCGAGATCACCCGGAGGACCTGAGTACGTGATGCGGCCGCGGTTCAGCAGGTGAACCGCGTCCGACATCGCAAGTGCGCGGCTGACGAACTGCTCGACGAGGAGCAGCGTCACCCCGGCCCTGGCCAGCTGCTGCAGGCTCTCGAAGATCTCGTCCACGACGCGTGGCGCGAGCCCCATCGAGACCTCGTCGAGCAAGACGATGCTGGGATCGGCCAGATAGCAGCGAGCAAGTGCAAGCATCTGCTGTTGGCCACCGGAAAGGCTCCCGGCCCGCTGCCTCAGCCGATCGCGGAGGATCGGAAAGGCGTCCAGGGCTCGGTCGAGCGGGGCGTCCTTCCGCCAGGGCGGCGACTGAAGCCTCAGGTTTTCGCGGACGGTCAGCCGGGGAAAGATGCCTCGTCCTTCGGGGATCAGGCAGACGCCGAGCTTTGTGCGCCGATCAGGGCCGAGGCGCGTCACATCGCGCCCGTCGATCAGCACCGAGCCCTCGCTCGGACGGATCAGCCCGGATGCGACCTTCAGCAGCGTGGTCTTGCCGGCGCCGTTGGGCCCGAGCAGTGCTGTGATGGTGCCGCGCTTGATCGCCAGATCGACGGACCACAGAGCGGTGGTACGCCCGTAGCTGGCTGTCATCCCACGCAGCTCGAGCACGGGCGATGCCGACGGGTCTGGCACCGGTGCCAGCGCAGCCCGCGGCTGCACGGTGCTCATGCCACCGACTCCTCGACCGCGGCGATCGACTCGTCATCCTCGCCGAGATACGCGGCGCGCACGATATCCGCCGCGAGGACTTCGGCCGGAGCGCCGTCGAACAGCGGCTTGCCGAAGTCGAGCACGTAGATGTGCTCGCAGACGTCCATGACAAGCGACATGTCGTGCTCGACGAGCAGGATCCCGATTCCTCGCTCGTCGACGACCCGCTTGAGGATTTCGGCAAAGCGCGCCGTCTCGACGGGATCAAGTCCGGACGACGGCTCGTCGAGGAGCAGGATCCGGAACGGGCCGGCAAGGCAGCGAGCGAGTTCGACGAGCCGCCGCTGACCGGTTGACAGAGTGCCCGTCGCGCGATCCGCGACGTCATCGAGCTCACAAAGTCGGAGCGCGTGCGCGGTCGCGCGGTCCATCGCTCGCTTGTTGGCCGGGGTGGCAATCAGATGCGAAAGCGGGTTCACCCCGGCGCGCGATCCTTCCCAGCCGATCGCAACGTTGTCGCGCACGCTCAACGAATCGAAGAGCTCCATGCGCTGAAAAGTCCGTCCGAGTCCGCCGCGAGCGCGAACCGACGGCCCCTTGCCCGTGATGTTGCGCTTGTCGAGCACGATCTCGCCCCCGTTCGGCCGCAGGAGTCCGGAGCAGGCGTTGAACGTTGTCGTCTTGCCAGCCCCGTTCGGGCCGATCAGTCCGGTGATGCGCTGCGTTGGCGCCGACACCGAGAAGTCGTCGACAGCGACGTTGCCGCCGAAGGCAACGCGGAGGTTCGCGGCCTCGAGGGTGGTGGGTGCAACCGGCTCCCGGGTTGCCTTGCCCTCGGCATGGCGCTCCAGTTGGTCGACCGCTCTCGGCCTGCGGAAGACCCGGTCGATCGCCTGCTGGACGCCGACCGGTACTCCGAATGCCCGCGCGGGCAGCACCGCGTACGCGACGGCCGACAACCCGAAGACCAGCTGCAGCCAATACGAGGTGTTCTGGCCGGTGACATAGGAAGGGACGAGAATCAGCAGTGCCGCGGCCATCAGGGCGTACCACGGCTCACGCCCGAGGCAGATCACGACGAGGACCAGATATGTCAGCGAGAGCAGCGGCGGATAGGAGATGTTCGAGATGGTCTGCTCCCCGGCCGCGACGAGCGCGCCGCCGATCGCGGCCATGAACGCGGAGATGCAGAAGACCAGCGTCCTGGTGACATTGATCGAGGCCCCGCTCGTGGTTAGTGCGGTCGGCGAGTCGGCCAAGCCGCGTAGCAGGCGCCCGAGCCGGTTACGTCCCAGTGCGACGACGAAGAGCGTCGCTGCGGCCGCGAAGGCAAGGACCAGGTAGTAGTAGCTCTTGTCGCCGGTGAAGCCGTGCGGGCGCGCGACATCGGTGCCCAGCCCAGTCGAGCCGAACATGAAGTCCTGGGTGTAGAACATGTAGGTCAGCGTCACGCCGAAACCGAAGGTGGCCAGCGCCAGGTAGAGGCCGGTCAGGCGTATCGCCGGAATCGCGAGCAGGACTCCGATCGGGACCGCGATCAGCCCTGCGCAGAGAAGTGCAGCGGCCCATGGAAAGTGAAGGTCCTTGACAAGATGCCCGAGCGCACACGCGCCGATTGCTGCAAACGCGACATGGCAGAGCGAGACTTGACCCGAGAGCCGGACGAGAAGGCCGAGCGACAGGAAGATGATCACGGTGCCCATCGCGGTCGTCCAGTCGCCGAGGTGGATCCCGGCGAATGAGGGCACGAACGCCAGGAAGCCGAGCAGCACGGCTCCAGCGCCGATCGACAGCACCGGTGGGGGCGTCCAGCTCGAGCGCGCGAGCGGCACGATCTTCGAGTTCTCGACGAGATAGCGCCGCGGGAAGACGAGCAGCGCGATGAAGAGCACGATGAAAGGCACTGCCGCCGGGAGGCCGGAAAGCACGCCGCTCGTGAACCACTTCGTGCACAGCGACGCGACGACGCCGATCGCCAGGCCTCCGGCGAAGGTCATTGGAATGCTCGTAAACCGGCCGAGCGCGGCCGCACCGTACGCCTGCACGACCAACAGCGTCAGCAGCACCGGATCCAACGGCAGCAGCGCGGCGAACAGCACACCGGACAGCGAGGCGAGGCCGACTCCGATCATCCACGACGCGCGGCGAACGCGGACAGGATTGGTCCCCGCCAGAGCCAGCAGCGCCGGATCGTCGACGATTCCTCGCATCGCGACTCCCGCTCGCGAGAGCCGAAAGAACGCGTACAGCAGCACCGTCACGGCAAGCGCAATCGCCACGGTAACGATGTCCGAATACTGGACGCTCGTCCCCGCGATCGTCGTCTGCCCGTGAGCGAGGAAGACGGGGACGACCCGGGTCTGCTCGATGCCGTAGACCAGTAGGACGACTGCCTGAATGACCAGCGCGAGTCCCACGGTCGCAGCCACCTGCGTCGCGAGCCCGCTCTTCGCAATCGATCGGCCAACGAACTCGAGGGCGATGGCGATCGGCGGCGTCGCTATGAAGACGCAGATGAAGGCCGCGAGCGGCCAGGCGAGGCCGTGCTCGATGTGCAGCGTGTAGAAGAGATACGCCGAGACAGTCGCGAGTGCGCCGTGGGCGAAGTTGAAGACGCCGGATGTCTTGTAGGTCACGACAAGGCCAACAGCCGAGAGCCCGTAAACGGCTCCCGTGACCAGTCCGGCGATGATGAAGGGCAACATGAGCGGCGACGATTGTCTGCGCTCCGTTCCGCCGTGGCGCCTCTCTGAGGGGCAATTGGCGTCCCCCAACGGGGGTGCGAGGACAGTCGCGCGCTCTCGGTCGAAATAACCCCGCCGGTGGGGTGAGGACGCTCCGACGGGAGCACTCAATCCCTCGTTGGGGCGTGGGTGGACGGAGCACTCCGCGGGAGACTCGTCGGCGCATGATGAGTCAAGTCATCGCGCCGCCGAGCGGCGGAGCCGAAGTGGATCCCTCCTCACCTTCGGCTCCGCCGTCTCCTCGGCGGAATCGCGTCGCCGACGCCCATGAACGCGCCGCGCATCTTCATCGCGAGCTCGCCGGGATCGCGCTGCGCCAGAGCGACTAAGCGCCGCGCGCTAGCCGTACAGCGCGTCGATCGCGTCGGCGTACTTCGTCGTGATCACACGCCGCTTGAGCTTCATGGTCGGCGTCACCTCGTCGCCGCCGGGCGCCCAGAACACGGGCAGGACCTTGAACGCCTTGACCTGCTCGACACGGGCGAGCCGCTCGTTGCCGCGCGCCACCGCATCCCTGATTGCTTCCTGCACGTCCTGGCTGTCGGCCGCCGGCGCCGGATCGCCCGCGACTCCGTGCTCACCGCCCACCCGTGCCAGCGCGTCCTCGTCGAGCACGATCAGCGCTGTCACATACTGACGTGCGTCACCGATCGCCACGACCTGGCCGATCAGTGGCGACTGCTCCTTGATCATGCACTCGATGTGCGCCGGCGACATGTTCTTGCCGGCGCTGTTGATGATGATCTCCTTCTTGCGATCAACGATCTTCAGGTAGCCGTCGGAATCGGCAGTCGCGATGTCGCCCGACTGCAGCCAGCCGTCGGCGTCGATCGCTTCGGCCGTTCGCTCGGGATCGTTGCGGTACTGCTTGGTGACGTTCGGGCCCCGCACGAGGATCTCGCCGTCGTCGGCGAGCCTGATCTCGACACCCGGAATGGGAAGCCCGACGGTGCCGAGCTTGATCCGGCCAGGCGGGTTGGAGGTGCTGAGGACGCACTCGGACATGCCCCACAGCTCCGCAATGCGGACGCCGATTGCGTGGAAGAACTCGAGCACTGCGTACGGCGACGGCGCCGCTGCGACGCTCGCCCATTCGAGCTGGTCGAGACCGAGCGCCTCGCGCACCCGCTGCAAGGACGTTTGGTGCTCGTCGCTCAGCAGCGGCGGATCCTCGCCTGCCTGCTCGGCGCGGACGGCGGTCAGCCCGGCCTCGAGTGCGGCACCGAGCGTGCCTGTCTCGTCGGCCTCGATCATCGCCGTCGCGCCGGCGCACAACTTCTCGTAGATCCGCGGCACGCCGAAGAACCGCGTCGGCCGCGTGCCGGCGATCGCTCCAGCGAGCTGCTTGGGGTCAGCGCACGCGGTGATCGAGTAGCCGAACGTCATCGACGAGTAGTGGCTGATGAAGCGCTCTGCGATGTGCGCCATCGGCAAGTAGGAGACGACGCGGCCATGTGGCGAGACGGGCGCGAGCCGCTGCAGGCAGTTCACGCCGAAGAGGAGCGCAGCGTGCGTGTGCTCGACGCCCTTCGGGTCGCCGGTGGTGCCCGACGTGTACACGAGCGTCGCGACATGGTCGGAGCCGACTCTGCGCCAGGCGCCCTCGAAGTCGAACCCGGGGTCGCCTGCCGCTTCGAGCTCCTGGAAGGACATCTCGGAACCGTCATTGGCGCCGACCACGACGAGGTGCTCGAGCGCCGGATGAAGCTGCTGCGCCGCGCGAGCACGCTCCAGGAACATCGGCTCGGTCACGAGCACGCGAGCGGATGAGTTCCCAAGCAACGGGACGATCTGCTCGGCAGGGTTGGTGTGGTAGACGGAGTACGGCGCGGCCCCGAGGTGGATCGCGGCGGTGTCCACGAGGTGGAACTCGGGTCGGTTGGTCAGCAGCAGCGCAACCGTGTCGCCGTCCCCGACGCCGAGCGATGCCAGGCCGGCGGCAATCGCGCGCACGCGCGTCGCGTACTCGGCCCACGTGATCTCGTCGCCCGCCTCGGGGCTGCGAAGCGCGACCCGCTGGGCGTTGGCGACCGCCGTGAGCTGGAATGCCTCGCACAGGGTCTTCGCGCCGAGCGCAGCGGCCGCGGCGTTGTGCAGATCAGTCTCGGTTGTGGTCGACACGGTGCAAGCTCCTCCCCCCTGGATCGGCTCAGAGCCAAAGTTCGCACGGCCGGGCGCGGCGTGCCAGTGCCTCTATGAGAGACGCTGTTAGCCCGTCGGAGTGATGCGGCGTGCGCCGCCGCCCAGGAATATGCGTCCGTGCGACCCGTCAACGTCACGGTGCTCGGGGGTGGCTCCTGGGGAACGACCGTGGCCGCGCTGGCCGCTTCCAACGTCGCGACGACCTTGTGGGCACGGGACCCCGGCGTCGCACACGAGGTGGCCGAGGAGCACACCAACTCCCGCTACCTGGGCGACCGGCCGCTGCCGGAATCCCTCGGCGCCACCTCCGATCTCCGGGAGGCGCTCGCCGAGGCCGACGTGGTCCTGTTCGGCGTGCCGGCCCACAGCCTGCGCGAGGTCGCACGGGAAGCCGCAGCAGATCTACGGCCGTGGGTGCCCGTGCTGTCGCTGATCAAGGGACTCGAAGCAGGCTCACGGCTTCGCCCAACCCAGGTGATCGCGGAGGAGCTCCCGGGGCATCCGGTCGGACTGCTGGCGGGGCCAAATCTCGCACGGGAAGTGCTCGACGGGTATGCCGCCGCGGCCGTGATCGCGACCGCCGATGCCGATGTCGCCCGAGCGCTCCAGCCGCTGTTCCGGACGCGTGTGTTCCGCGTGTACCGGAACGACGACGTGCTCGGTAGCGAGATGGGAGGCGTGCTCAAGAACATCATCGCGATCGCGGCGGGGATGGCCGACGGCCTCGGTGTCGGTGACAACACCCGGGCGACTGTGATCACACGCGGACTCGCCGAGATCACCCGCCTCGGTGTGGCGATGGGCGGGGACCAGCAGACATTCGCTGGACTGACCGGCCTCGGCGACCTGATGGCTACCTGCATGAGCCCTCTATCGCGCAACCGGCGGGTCGGCGAGGAGCTGGCTCGAGACAAGACGCTCGACCAGATTCAGGACGAAATGCAGCAGGTCGCGGAGGGCGTCAAGTCTGCCCGGACGGTGATCCAGCTCGCCGATGAGTACGAGGTTGTGATGCCGATCGCCACCGAAGTGGATGCCGTGATCAACGAGGGCCGGCACCCGATCGAGGCATACCGGGGGCTGCGACGGACGGCCGCAGAGAGCGAGCAGCATGCCGTTGCCTAGCGACGGCGTCACGGCCTCGCACAGGGGCGGCTCTGGGGAACCGCTCGTGCTGCTGCACGGGATCAACGGCAGCTGGCGGATCTGGCGGCCGGTGATCGCGGCCCTTGAAGCCGACCACGACGTGTTTGCTCCAACCCTTCCCGGGCACGCCGGCGGCCCGGCGCTCGGCCCGGAAGCACCGGTCAGCATCGACGTCCTCGCAGACGGAGTGGAGCAGATCCTCGATGCGGCGGGACTCGAGACGGCGCACTTCGCCGGCAATTCGCTCGGCGGCTGGCTCGCGATCGAGCTCGCCCGGCGCGGGCGCGGGCGCTCGGTCGTCGCCTTCTCGCCCGCCGGGGGCTGGCGCGCAGACCGCGACCTGCGCCGCGTGATCCGGCTGCTGTCGGGGGCGAGGGCGGTGCTGGCGCACCGCGAGGCGCTCGGACTCGACGATCTGATCCGGAGGCCCGGCTTTCGCCGGCTGGCTTTCCGCCAGGCGATGGAACGCGGCGACCTGATCCCGGCAGTCGAAGCGCTCGACCTCATCGCAGACGCTGACGGGTGCAGCGCCTACGACGGATTCGTTCGCTGGATCCGCGGCACGCAGCCGATGGCGAGCTTTCGGGACGGGCTCCCATGCCGCGTCCGGCTGGCGTGGAGCGAGCACGACCGGACGATCCCGTTTCACCGGTACGGCCAACCGATACTCGACGCGCTCGCCGGCGCCGAGCACGTGACCGTACGCGGTGTCGGACACGTCCCGATGTACGACGACCCGCAACGCGTCGTCAAGACGATCCTCCAAGTGACCAACTCCGAAAACCGAGAAGAGGAGCAGACATGAACAAGTCCAGTGACATCGCAATCGGGGGCACACGCGGCACGGTCCTGGTCCGGCGCTGGGGCACCCCAGATCCGAAGCGGATCGTCGTGATCGTGCACGGGATCGGCGAGCACAGCGGCCGCTACGAGCACGTCGCCACTCGGCTTGCCGCCGACGGCGCAGTCGTGTACGCCCCTGACCATCATGGCCATGGCCGCTCCGATGGCGAGCTGGGGCTGGTCGACGACATCGAGGGCATGGTCGACGACCTCGCGCGGGTGGTCGAGAAGGCGAGGTCCGAGCACCCTGGTCTACCGGTCGCAATGCTCGGTCACTCTCTGGGCGGACTGCTCGCGACCCGTTTGGTCCAGCGCGGCGAGCACGGCTTGTCCGGACTCGTCCTGACGGACCCGTTCGTCGGCGGCAACCCGGCGTTCGAGGGGCTGCTCGCTATGGACCCGATGCCGGATGTCCCAGTCGACCCGGCAGCGCTCAGCCGCGACCCGGCGGTCGGCGAGGCCTATGCGAACGACCCGCTCGTCTATCACGGTCCGCTCGCGCGCCAGTCGCTCGCCTCCATCTTCGCCGCAGTCGACGCAATTCGCAGCGGACCAGGATTCGCGTCGCTGCCGACCCTGTGGATCCACGGCGAGGAGGACACGCTCGCTCCGCTCGGGTGCACGCGCGAGGCGATCGAGCGCCTACGGGGAGACCAGTTCGAGGAGCAGATCTTCCCGGGTGCGCGGCACGAGGTATTGAACGAGACCAACCGCGAGGAGGTACTCGACGAGATCGCACGCTTCCTCGACGGGACCGTTGCGCCTGCAGCCGCCGCCGCGGCATAGAACTGCCGCAGTCCTCCCGCAAGGGGTTACGATCGGCCATGAGGGAGGACGATGGCGGTCACAACCGAAGAGCGGCTCACGGATGCCGAACAGGTGCGCGCCGCCGCCCGGCGCGCTGAGCGGGAGGAGCGACTCGCCGATGAATGTGGCGGGCACGTCCCCGCCGAGACGCTCGATCTGCTGCGTGCAGAGCGCGATGCACTGCGAGCCCAGCTGGCGGCGGAGCCCGACGCCCCGATCGCGGCCACGATCAAACGGCTGCGGCTTCTGGCCGATGCCGAGCACACCCGGCAGCGGATCGAGGCGCGCGAGGGCTACGCCCGGCTCGCCACCTACGTCCGCATGCAGGAGGGCCTCACCCGCCTGCGGGCACTGAAGACGCCGCAGGAGCTGATCGAGTCGGCGCCGGCGGAATTGATCCGCACGCTGGGCGTCACGCGCGCGATGGTCTCGCGGGTTCGCGGCTCACTGTGGACGCCGGACGTGCTGGAGATCGTCGACGGCGTCGACCCGCAGGCGGGTGAGTTCAAGCGATTCATCGCCGAGACCGAGATCCCGCTCGCTCACATGTTGATGGAGACCGAGCTCGTTCGCCGGCGCATACCCGTCCTGGTCTCCGATCCCGTGGGCCACCCGAGGACGTACAAACCGCTCGTCGAAGTCTCCCGATCGACCTCGTATGCCGCGGCGCCGATCATGCCGACGACCAGGGTGATCGGCTTCTTCCACGTCGATCGGATCGGACAGGAGCTCCCGGTCAGTCCCGAGGATCGGGACAACCTGTGGGTGTTCGCAGAGCACTTCGGCCTCCTGTACGAGCGCTCGGTGCTGCTCGAGCGACTCGAGCTTCAACGCACGGAATTGCGGGAGCTGCTGTCGGCGACCAGTCAGTCGCTCGACGAGATCTCCGAGGCGGCGGTCACGCTCGAGCGTCGCGAGCCTGCTCCGGCCGCGGCCCTGCCCGCGGCGGCGACGCGCTCGCCGCTGGGCTCGCTGGTCACCGCTCGCGAGCAGGAGGTCTTGGAGCTGATGGCGTCAGGCGCGACCAACAGCCAGATCGCGCGCGAGCTTGTCGTCTCCGAAGGCACTGTCAAATCGCACGTGAAGCGGATCCTGCGCAAGCTTCGCGTCAACAACCGAGCCGGCGCGGTTGCACGCTACCTGCACCTGATGCGCCGGTCGTCGCGATGAACGCCGTCGTGGCCCCGCCGCCCGGGGAGTCACGGCTGGACCGGCAGCTCTTCGCGCAGGTCGAACAGCTCGCCGGGGAGGCCAACGAGCTGCTCACGCTCGAGGAGCACTACCCCTCGACCGCCTCAGGTTCGATGACGATGGCGGCAAGCCTGCTGGCCGCCATCTCCTCGACGGCACTGACCAGCGTTGAGCAGCTCGACAAGCGCGACCGGGCAAAGGCGCGCCGGCTCACGTCGATCGCGCTGCGGGCATTGGATCTGTCAGACGCTGTCCACAACCGGATCGGCGCCCTCCGGGAGAAGCGCTATGCCCAGATGCGCCAAGGCCTCGACCGGCTGCGCCGCGTCGCGAACTCGGCCGCGCTGCTCGATCGCGTCTGCGCCGAGGTGGTCGAGTGTTGCGGCTTCCCGCGGGCGATGTTGACGAGAGTCGAGGGCGACTGGTGGCTTCCATGGATGGCGTACTTCTCGGACGATCGCGAGCTCGAGCGGACGTTCGTGGAGTGGATGAACACGAAGCGCTTCCGCGCCGATCTGGGCTCCAACCTGCTCGCGCTGCGCCCCGTTGTGGTTCGCGACGCGGTCGCCGCCGCGGGAGCTTTCGAGCCCATGATCGAATTCTCGAAGACACGGAGCTACGTTGCGGCGCCGATCAATCCCACCGGCCGGCTGGTCGGGGTGCTGTACGGCGATCCAGGGCCGACCGGGCCTGCGGTCGACGAGATCGACCGGGACATCCTGTCGGCGTTCGCAGACGACTTCGGCCTGATCTATGCGCGAGTGGCGCTGGTCGAGCGGATGCGCGCGCAGCGCGACCAGATCAATGAAGCGTTCGACTTCGCAGAGAACATGA
>DATBDN010000236.1:0-34005 GCA_036269895.1 Thermoleophilaceae bacterium | reverse complement strand
AGTCCGAGGCGTTCAACAGCCTCGGCTCCGACGGCCCCGGCAAGACAGAGAAGGTGCCGCGGAAGGGCGTCAAGATCACGCGTGACAAGTTCAACGTTCCGCATGTGAACGCCAAGACCTACGACGACGGCGTCTGGGCCGCTGGCTGGATCACCGCTGAGGATCGCCAGCTGCTGCTCGAGCAAGCGCGCTACAACTCGCGGGTCGCTGCTGTCGGCGTGCCGAACCTCGACGCGCTCGACCTGATCGCCGGCCTCAAGAGCTTCAAGCCAAGTGCCCAGACCGAGGCGGTTGTGGCGCGCCAGGCGACGGTGCTCGCGCATGCCGGCAAGGAGGGGAAGCAGGTCCTCCACGACATCGACACCTACGTGTCGGGCATCAATGCCCGCTACAAGAAGGCCGGTGTGACCGCCGCCAAGTGGACGCGTAAGGACGTATTCGCGTTCGCCGCGCTCAAGGGACAGTTCGTCGGCGAGGGCGGCGGCGACGAAGCGATGCGGACGCAGTTCGTCTCGGCGGTTGAGAGCAAGCTCGGGACGAGCGAGGGCATGAAGGTCTTCAACGACCTGCGCCAGCACGACGACCCCGAGATGCCGACGTCGATCGACGGCCACTTCCCGTACGAGACGTTGCCGAACGCGTCCGCGGGCAACGTGCTGATCGACGCCGACAGCTACGCGCCGGTCTCCGCCGTCGCCGGCCAGGCCGCCGCGGCAACGCACGCTCGCCCGCACCTGATGTCGAACGAGCTGATGATCGACGCGAAGCATTCGGCCACCGGTCACCCGCTGCTCGTCGGCGGCCCGCAGATCGGCTACTACTACCCCGGCCTCACGTACGAGATCGACATGAACGCGCCCGGCCTGCATTGGCGTGGCGCAAGCAGCGCTCCGTTCCCGGGCTACATGCTGATCGGCCGTGGGACCGACTTCGCCTCGACGCTTACCTCGGCCGGCGGCGACATCATCGACCAGTACGCCGAGACGCTCTGCGGCGGGTCGGACACGAAGTACGTCTACAAGGGCAAGTGCCGCGACATGGGCTTCTTCGACGCGGGCACGCTGAACGGCGCACGCGTCACCTTCCACACCACCGCGCACGGGCCGGTTGTCGGCTACGCCACTGTGAAGGGCCGCAGGGTCGCGATCTCGTCGAAGCGCTCGTCATACGGCAAGGACGCGCTCGACCTGCTGCTCTACCGCGACCTGTCAACCGGCAAGGTGCACGACCCGAAGTCGTTCTTCGCCGCGGCAGCCAAGTCGCCCCAGACGTTCAACTCGTACTACATCGACAACAAGCACATCGCCGAGTTCACCTCGGGCCGGCTGCCGATCCGGCCCGCCAGCGTCGACCCGGGCCTGCTGACGGACGGCACCGGCAAGTACGAGTGGAAGGGCTGGCTGGGGGCTAAGGCCCACCCGCACGGGACCAATCCCAAGCGCGGGCGGATCGTCAACTGGAACAACAACATGGCCAAGGGCTTCGGCGCCGCCGACAGCGAGTGGATGCGCGCGGGAACGACCGGCCGCGTCGACCTGCTGAACAAGAACCTCGACCGCTTGGCGGTCAAGGGCAAGTGGACGCTCGCAAGCGTCACCTCGGCCATGAACGCCGCGGCCACGCAGGACGTGCGGGCGATCGACACCGTGCCGCTGCTCCAGCAGCTGCTGGCCGGCTCGGCCGCGCCGAGCCAGCGTGCGCAGCAGATGCTCGATCTCCTGGCGGCCTGGAACAAGGCGGGCGGCAGCCGTCTCGATCGTGACGGCGACGGCAAGATCGACGACCCCGGCGCCGCGATCATGGACGCAGCCTGGCCGAAGATCGCCGACGCCTTCATGGCGCCGGTGCTCGGGTCGGACCTTGAGACCGAGCTCGCGAGGATCGAGCCGCGCTTCGATCAGCCGCCGGCCGGCCAGTACGGCGGCTGGTACCAGTACTTCGCCAAGGACATCCGCCGCCTGCTCGGTCAGCCCGAGACGGCGCCGTTCAACGTGAGGTACTGCGGCGGCGGCAACCTCACCCAGTGCCAGTCGGACGTCTGGGCCGCGATCGACGCGGCCGGCAATGCGCTCGCGCAGAGCCAGGGCAGCGAGGACCCGACCACGTGGCGCAGCGACGCGAATGCGGAGCGGATCAAGTTCGTGCCGGGCCTGCTGCCGTACACGATGCGCTACACGAACTCCGACCGGGATCCAACAGGTCACCTCGTTCAGAGGGCACCGCTAGGAAATCGCGATGGCGCGCGGGCGAAGGCCCGCGCCTAGCGGAGCCAGTCGGCGCCCTGCAGGCGCGCCTTCAGCGCGCTGAAATCACCTGTGTCGAGGATCGCGACCGCGGCTTCGGCCGCCGCGGCTGCGGCGACCCAGGTGAGCTGGCCGCCGACGCTGATGCGCCGCGCGCCGGCGGCGAAGATGTCGGCCGCCTTCATTCCCGGGAAGGCGAGCACGTTCACCGGCTTCCCCACTGCGCTGCAGATCGCGCGGATCTGGTCGTCGGTGTGGATGCCGGGCGCGTACAGCACATCCGCGCCCGCCGCCTCGTACGCCTGTAGCCGGGCGATTGTGTCGTCAAGATCCGGATTGCCGCGGATGAAGTTCTCGGCGCGCGCGGCCAGCACGAAGCCGCTGGCAGCGGCCGCCTCGGCGGCCGCCGCCACCCGCTCCGCCGCCTCGTCGGCACGGTAGATCCCGGTGGCTGCATCCCAGTCCTCGATCGACCCGCCGGCGGCCCCCGCCTCAGCGGCGGCGCGGACCGCCCGCGCCGCGTCGTCCGCCGATCGGCCGTAGCCGTTCTCCAAGTCGACCGCAACCGGGACCCGAACCGCCTGCGCGAGCGCGGCCGTGTGCGTGATCACCTCGTCGAGCGTGACGTCGCCGTCGGCGCGGCCGAGCGTGAACGCGAAGCCCGAGCTCGTGGTCGCAAGCGCCTTGAAGCCGAGCTCCTCCAGCATGCGCGCCGAGCCGGCGTCCCACGGGTTGGGGATGACAAACGGCTCCCCCTCATGGAGGGCGCGGAACTCGGTCTTAGTCTCGCGCGAGTTCATGCTCGTCGGCTGCAACGGGCCGCCTGTAGCGCTCCTCGTACGACGCGCGCGCCAACGCGTCGATCTCGCCGCCGACCTCCTCGATCCGGAAGAAGTGGCGGATCCGGTCGCGCATGCCCGGCGGCAGCGCCAGCGTCATCCGGATCAGCGGCGTCGTCCACGCCGGCACCATCACTTCGAGCTTGGGGCGCTCGAGCGTCTTCGCGATCGCCGTCGCCACCTGCTCGGGCTTGACCATCGGCACGAAGCGCGGCGGCTGCATGCCCGCGGCCAGCTCGGTCGCGGCCAGGCTCGGCATGACGGTCGACACCTCGATGCCCGTGCCATTGAGCTCCACCCGCAGCGCCTCGCCGAAGCCCACGACCGCGTGCTTCGTGGCGGTGTAGACGGCCTCGCCGGGCACGGGCACGCGGCCCGCCGCTGACGACACGTTCACGATGTGGCCGCTGCCTCGCGGCAACATTCGGCCGAGTGCCAGCCGCGTGCCGGTGGTGACCCCGAGGATGTTGATCTCGACCTGGCGGCGCGTGACCGCCGGATCCTCCTCGGCGAACGGGCGCACGGGCATGATCCCAGCGTTGTTGACCAGCACGTCGAGGGACCCGAGCTCCGCGGCCTGGTTCAGGAACGACTCGAACGACTCGGGATCGGTTACGTCCAGCGCGAAGCCGGCGTGGGGCCCGGGCCCGGGGAGCGCCGCCGCCTCGACGCGCGCCAGCTCTCCGTCGAGGTCTCCGATGGCCACCCGCGCGCCGCGCGAGGCAAGCTCCTTCGCAGTGGCCAGCCCAAGACCGCGCGCACCGCCGGTGATGGCCACCATGCGGCCGCTTATCCGGATCAAGGTCTTCGACATGGCGACAAACCCTACGGCGCGCATAGGATCGCCCCATGGCGGACTACGTGATCAAGCGGCTTGAAGAGGCACCGGACGTCCTGGGCGATTACCCCGGTGAAATGCGGATGATGACCTACGAGCTCGATGCCGAAAAGGTCGCCTTCAGCTGGCGCCGTATGCCGCCGAAGACCGGCGGAAAGGGCTCGTACGGGCATCGGCACAAGGACGCCGAGGAGATCTACTTCGTGGCCGAGGGGACGTTGCAGTTCAAGCTGGAGGACCAGGTGGTCGACCTCGACGCGGGGAACGTGGTCCTGGTTCCGCCGCATGTGCTGCGGTCGGTCTGGAACGACAGCGACGAGGACGCTGTGGTGATCATCGTCTCCAACCGCGTGCCGGATCCACGCACCGACGTGGAAACCGTTCCCGATTTCTGGCCTGACGAGTAGAACTCTGGGGCAGTGGCCCCGTCTGCGGCACTCGGCGATTCCTTCCGCTCGTTCTTCGACAGCGCCGACTCGTTTTTCTCGAACCTCGCCGACGTCCATCTCGGTTCGCTGCTGCTCGCACTCGCTGCCTTCACGATTTACCTGACCCTGCGCGCCCGCGCCTCGTTCCACATTCTGCGCGCCGCCTACCCCGACACCCCCTTCCGCTTCCTGCACATCTGGGGCGCGTATCTGGCCGGCTACGGGTTCAACTCGGTCATCCCGGCTCGTGGTGGCGACGTGATCCGCCTGTTCCTGACGAAGACGTCGGTGCCGGGCTCCAGCTACCCCGCCGTCGGCGCGACCTTCGTCGTCGAGTTGATCTTCGACGTGGTGATGGGGTCGCTGATGCTGACGTTCGCGTTCACCCAGGGCGCGTTCCCGAAGCCGCCCGACTTCTCCAAGCTGAAGGCGTTCGACCTGTCCTTCTTCGCCGGCCACCCGAAGTTCGCCCTGTTCTTCATCACCTTCGTCGGCGTGGCGACGCTGGTCCTGTTCGCGGTGCTGTCGGTCCGAATCCAGGCCTTCTGGCGCCGGGTGCGTCAGGGCTTCACGATCCTCTATGACCGCCGTCGCTACCTGCGCGAGGTCTTCGGAGTGCAGCTGGCCGGCTGGGCGTTCCGGTTCACGGCGTTCTGGTTCATGCTCGAGGCCTTCAACGTCGGCGCATCGGTCAGGAACGTGCTGCTCGTCCTGGGCGTGAACGCCGTCGGCGCCGCGGTTCCATTCACGCCGCAGGGCGCCGGAGTGACGCAGGCGCTGCTCGTCAAGGTGTTCCATGGCGCCGCGAAGGGCGCGACCGTGGCGGCCTATTCGGTCGGCCAGCAGATTGCGATCGCAGCCCTCACGTTCACAATCGGCTTCCTCGCCCTGGTCTTCATCTTCCGCGTGCGCAGCTTCAAGGAGGTCATCGAGCGCGGCCGCGCAGACCGGCAGGCAGCGCAGGCGGCTCCCGCCGGGTAGGTGCCCGCCCGAGGTTGGTCACCTTCGGGCGCACGTGCGCGACAATGAAGGAACGCGTTCGCTTCTTCTCGTAGTCGCTGCGGCGCTCAGCCTCGCCGCCTGTGGCGGTTCCACCGCCAAGGACTCGACGCATGCATCGAGCCAGGCGACCGCGTCGCCCGCAACGACCTCGCCCGCGCGGAAGAAGGACTACACCAACTACTACCCGCCCGGCACCCACAAGCCCTCGGCTGAGGCGGTGGCCGTGATCACCCACTGGTCGGACGAGCTGCGCGCCGGCCACGTCCGCCGTGCGGCGGCCTACTTCGACGTCCCCGCGATCGTCCAGAACGCCACGCCGCCGCTGAAGCTGACCTCGCGGCAGGACGTGCTGGAGTTCAACCGCACGTTGCCCTGCGGCGTGCACGTGGTGAAGACGATCGCGGGCAGCCGGTATACGGTCGCGACGTTCGTGCTGACCGAGCGCCCCGGTTCCACGGGGTGCGGCGCGACCGGCAAGCTGGCCGCAACGGCGTTCCTGCTGCGCCACGGCAAGATCAGCGAGTGGCGCCGAGTGCTCGTGCCACCGCCGCTCGGGCCGGCACGCAACCTGCAGATGCCGCAGCCGGTCAGCTAGGCCCAGGGGCCTCTGTGCCGAGCTAGGTCCCGAAGCCCTCGCGCGCCTCGCGCACGAGCGTGACGGCCTCGGGGAAGATGCGGCCGATTGCCGAGCGCAGGTCCGTGGCCTGCTGCTCGACGCTGCCCTGCAGGTTCAGCCGCGCGATTGCGGCCACCGTCATGTCGACGGCCAGCTTGATCGCGTTGTCGGCCCAAGCGACGCGCTGGGCTCCCTGCATGGACTCTGCGAGCTCCTCCATCCGGCGCCGGAGCTCCTCCGGATCGCCGAAGAGACCGCCGAAAGGATCCTCCGAGGACATTCTTCGATTGTAGGCGTAGGCTCATCGTGGCCGATGGCCCTGCCGCCGCCATCATCTGACACGACCTGCGTCGTGACCGGGGCCTCGTCCGGGATCGGCAGCGAGTGCGCGCGCGAGCTTGTCCGGCGCGGCTACGGCGTGACGCTCGTGGCGCGGCGCGAGGAGCGGCTCCGCGAGCTGGCGGCAGAGCTCGGCGACGCCGCCGAGGTCTACACGTGCGACGTGACCGACCCTGCCGCCCGGCAGGGACTCGCCGACGCGTTGACCGAGCGCGGGAAGGCGGTCGGGATCCTGGTCAACAATGCGGGCTTCAGCACGTCCGGCCCGTTTGCCCGCAGCGATCGCCGGCGCGAGCTCGACATGATCAGGACCAACGTCGAGGCCGTCGTGGACTTCTGCGCGCTGTTCGTGCCGGGGATGGTCGACCGCGGTCGGGGCGGCGTGCTCAACCTGGCCTCCACCGCGGCGTTCCAGCCGTTGCCCATGCAGGCCGGCTATGCGGCCACGAAGGCCTTCGTGCTCAGCTTCACGGAGTCCCTGCATGCCGAGCTCAGGGGGACGGGTGTGGCGATCACGGCGCTGTGCCCGGGGCCGGTCAAGACGGAGTTCGCCGAGGTCGCCGGCCTCCAGAACGCCGAATCGCTGCCGGGCGTCTTCTGGGACGGCCCCGAGGAGGTCGCACAAGCCGGGATCCGCGGGCTCGAGCGCGGCAAGCGCGTGGTCATTCCGGGCGGTATCAACCGCGCCGGTGCCATCGGCGGCCAGCACGTGCCGCGTGGGGTGCTGCTGCGGGTGGCGTCGCGGGTGCACCCCGCCGCTCCGAGGTAGCCCGGTAGGCTCGCAGAGCCGTGGCAAAGCTCTCAGCCGAGCAGATACGCACGCGCGAGCGCGTCGAGACCCTGATCCGCCTGGCGGCGCCTGCGCTGAACCTGGTGCTGGCGGCGGGCGAGCGTGTTTCGCGGGTCGTCGAGCCGGACGACCCGGAGTACTACCCGGCCCAGGTCGAGGCCAATGACACAGTCTCCGTGGGCGGCGAGTCGCCCCGCGGAGCGGCGCAGGAGTAGACCGTGGACGAGAAGCAGGCACAGCTCGAGTGGGAGGCCCGGGCCGGACGGCTCGCGGCATACGCGGCCTGGGGCGCAGCGGCGCTGATCATCGCCTCGCTCATCTACCGCGTCGCGGGGCTCCCGCACGGCGCCGACAACGTCAAGCAGTTCCTGCCCGACGTCAAGGCGCACAAGAGCGCCTTCGTCATCTCGGGCGCTCTGACCGGCATCGCGATGCTGGCGTTCATCCCGCCGCTGCTGTACCTGTACAAGGCGACGCGCTTCCGGCGGAAGGAGTTGCCAGCGGTCGCACGGATCCTGATCTTGGCCGGCCCGATCCTGTTCGCGATCTGCTCGGTCTGGTTCCAGTTCCGCCAGGCGCACGCGGCCGACGCGTTCCTGTCGGGCACGGTGAAGACGAACAAGCACGCGGAGGATGTGCTCCGCAGCGCGACCACGGCCGTCGCCGGGCTGTCGCTGGCCGCGTCGATCGCGACCGGGCTGGCGACGATCCTGGTCAGCCTCAACGCCATGCGCGCAGGCCTGCTGAGCCGCTTCATGGGTGTGCTCGGGGTGATTCTGGGTGCGCTGTTCGTGCTGCCGCTGATCGCATCGCCGATCATCCAGCTGTTCTGGCTGCTCGCGCTCGGCGCGCTCTTCATCGACAAGTGGCCCGGCGGCCGGGGGCCGGCGTGGGAGAGCGGCGAGGCGATCGCGTGGCCCAGCCCTCAGCGCCGCGGCCTTGGCCCGGCGCCCGAAGGCGAAGGCGAGCACGAAGACGAAGGCGCGGGCGAGCCGCAGCCACTGCCCGAAGCGGCGAGCGCGAGCCCAAACCCAAGCACCTCGCGCAAGCGAAAGAAGAGGAAGGCCCGCCGTTAGTCCGACTCGGGCCACCAGCCCGGAAGCATCTCGGCGTCCTGCCCCTCGGTCTTGGGCGCCCCAAAGGCGATCAACTCGCAGCCCTCGGGTCCGGCCTTGAGCGCACGCTCGGCGTCAGGCGCCAGACGAATGGCGTCGAGGGCGCGCATCTCGACCTCGTCGTCTGCGACCTTCACGATCGCGCTGCCCGAGATCAGCACGTAGACCTCTTCCTGCTCGGCGTGCCGGTGGCCGAACGGTGGGTGGAAGTCGGGCCCGAGCTTGTAGTAGGTCACGCCGGACTTCTCGAGTTCGAGTGCCTGTCGTGCGAAGTGCGCCTCGATACCAGGAGGCATGCGCCCCGTCGCCATGTCGTCGACCTCTTCCGCCAGGTTCAGCTTCGTGTAGGCGCTCATTTGTCCGCCAATGTACGGCCTTCCGCGACTGACGCGAACGAGCCGCCGTCTTCTTTCGTCTTCCGGGACTCCTCGACCGACCAGAGCGAGAGCTTCTCGACGCGCCCGCGGATCTCGTGCTCGCCGACGGGCGTCAGATCGCTGGGCGCCGTGCTGAGCGCGCTCTTCGTCGACTCCGCCATCAGCAGCATGTAGTCGGTGCCCTTCGTCATGCCCTCCAATCGCGCCGCGGTGTTCGTCGTGTCGCCGATAGCCGTGTAGGCGAGGCGCTTCTCGGATCCGACGTTGCCCGACATGACCTCGCCCGAGTTCAGCCCGATGCCCATCCGGAAGCTCTTCTCGAGTCCGTACTCGGCGCGTATCCACTGGTTGAACTTCTCGAGCTCGTGCAGCTTCGCGCGGGCGGCTGCCAAGGCATGGTCCGCGTGGTCCGGCATCTCGATCGGAGCGCCGAAGACCGCCATGATCCCGTCGCCCATGTAGTCGACGAGCGTGCCACCGTTCGGGATGATCGCGTCGTCCACCATCGCGGTCAGGTAGCGGTTCAGGATGCGTATCACCTGGTCGGGCGCGAACTGCTCGGCGAACGACGTGAACCCGCGCAGGTCACTGAACATGACGGTCGCGTGGCGGCCGACGCCGCCGAGCCGCGCTCCGTCGCTCTCTTCCAGCACGTCGCCGACCACCGACTCGGGCACGAAGCGGCTGAACACGTCGCGGACCCGCTGGCGTTCGAACGCCTCCGTCACGTAGTGGACGGCCAATGAGCCGACCGATGACAGGAACAGCGCGCCGACCGGATACGTGAACGACATGACCGTCCCGTTGTCGAACGCGACTTGGGCGATCAGCGTGTAGACGATCCCGACGGCGATCGCCACGACGATTCCCCACAGGCGCACGCGGATGCTCGCGAGTGCCGGCACCAAGCCGAGCACGACGATCAAGACGATGTCCAGCCAGGTCGGCGAGTCGTGCAAAGGGAAGCCGTCGCGCGCCGTCTGTAGCACGTTCGCCTGGTACTCGGCTCCCGGCATGACGGCGTCGTATGGCGTCTCGTGGATGTCCTGAAGCGACGGCGCGACCGGGCCGACCACCACGATCTTGCCCTTGAAGTAGCCGGGAGGCGCCTGCGGGATCCTGATCGGCCGGTTGTGCGAGGTCTGGCCGCAGCCGGGGCAGACGTGCGAGTAGGAGATGCGCTTGATCGTCCCGCCCGGCCCGGCATAGTCGACGTACGTCGTGTCGCGGCCCAGGTCGCTGCGCGTGACCTTCTTCCCGGTCAGTCGCTCGTATGCGACGACGCCGAGAGGCTTGACGTGCTGCTGCTTGTAGTAGATGCGCCTGATCACGCCGTCGGGATCGGTCAGCACGTTGCCGTTTCCCACGACGGTCCGCGCGAACTTTTGGCCGGCTGGGCCGCCGAACACGGTTGACTGGCCCGCGGCGTTGAACTCGGTCGAGGCCATGACGCAGTTGCCGGCCCTGCGACACGCGAGCAGCAGCGCGTTGTCGTCCTTGATGTCCTGGTTGGTGTCGCCCTGCGGCTCCGTGAACTGGACGTCGAAGACGATCAGCTTCGCGCCGTCCCTTCTAAGGCGGTCGATGACGCGCGCGTGGTAGCTGCGGCGGAACGGCCAGCGCTGCTGCAGGTCCTGGAAGGTGGTGTCGTCGATGCCGACCACCACCAGGTCCGACGGCGGCTTCTTGTTGCCGCGGATGGCGAAACGCGCGTCGACGGACTTGTCCTCGAGCACGGTCGTGGACGCGAACGCCTCCTTCACCGGCTTCCAGCGCGGGGCCAGGTAGAGCGCCAGCGTGATCACCACTGCAGCGGCCCCGACCAGCAGGAAGAGGACGGTGCGGAGCCGTTCGCGTCTCATAGAAAGACGAGCAGCGCGGTCCCGAAGAGGAAGAGGACGTGGAAGGACTGGTCGACGGCCATGTAGACCGGATCGCCTGGGGGGAACGTGGTGCGTTTCACGGCGCGGTTCCAAGCCGCGAGGACACGGGCGTCGTCCTGCACGAGATGCGGAATGAATATCACCGCCGGCAATGCCACGGCGAGGGCCGACTTCTCGGCCGCGATCCAGATCACGGCGGGAATGAAGACCAGCGTGTAAACGGCCACGTGCGAGAGGAGTGCGCGGCGCGCGTCATGGTCGCCGGAGAGCCCGCCGCGCTTGTTCGTCGCCTGCCAGTCCGTTTGCAGGAGAAAGTCGCCGGCCAGATGGCATACGACGAAGACCGCGAACACTTCTTCCCAGCGCACCGCCTCACCCTATCCCTAAGCTGGCCGGATGCAGGATGCGTTCTCGGCGGTCGAGTTCGCCGACGGGACGGAGCTCGAGGACTACACGATCGAGGCGCCATTGTCGGCCGGCTCCATGGGTGCCGTCTACCGGGCGCACAAGACGATCGACGGCACGCCGGTGGCAATCAAGCGTCTGCTCGACACGCGCCACGTCGCCCGGTTTGAGATCGAGGCCCGCCTGCTGTCGACGCTGAACCACCCGGGTGTTGTAAACGTCGTGGACTACTTCACGCATCCGACAGGCGTCTACTTGGTCATGGAGTTGATTCAGGGCAAGGACCTGGGGACGATTCTGAAAGAGCGTGGCAATCCCGGGCTGCCCGTCGACGAGGCGATCGAGTACACGCGTCAGGCTTGCGAGGCGCTGGAGTACGTGCACGACCAGCAAATCGTGCACCGCGACGTGAAGCCCGCCAACGTGATCGATGCGCCCGATCCCGAGGGCGTGGTGCTCGTCGACTTCGGTATCGCGCGCCAGATCGGCGAGCACGAGCAGGTCGACCATGGCACGGTGGGGATCGGGACGCCGCGCTACATGGCGCCGGAGGTGTTCGCGGGCGGCACCGTGTCGCCGCGCTCCGACGTATACGGCCTGGCCGCGACACTCTGGACACTCTTGACGGGCAAGCCGCCTGTGTACGGCGAACCCGCGCGGCTCACCTCCGTTGTTCCCGGCGCAACCGAAGGTCTCGAGCGCTGTCTCGAGGACGCTCTCGAGCTGCTGCCGGAACGGCGCACGTCCTCATGTGCCGCGTTCGCGAACGCCCTCGGGATCCCACTGGCGGAGGGAAAGGGCGAGTCGCTTGCGCTTACGGCCGTCGACCGTTCGGACGCCGAGGGCAAGATGTTCGCGGCGATCGTCAAGACGGCCGCGGGCGTGTTCGGAGCCGCCGCCTGCTCGATCGCGCTCGTCGACCCGGTTACGCGCGAGCTCGTGTACCAAGCGTCGTGGGGTCCTGGCGCAAACGAGATCGTCGGTGTCCGGCTGCCTCACGGAAAGGGCCTTTCGGGCGCCGTCATCCAGACCGGCGACGGCCTCGCCGTGCCCGACTGTCGCAACGACCCGCGCTTCCAGGCGCAGATCGCGGCCGGGACCGGCTATGTCCCCTACACGATGCTTGTGATCCCGCTGAAGCGGGGAAGCACGCCGATCGGCACGCTGTCGGTGCTGGATCGCCGCGACGGCAACCCGTACACCACCGCGGACATCCCGCGCGGGGATCTGTTCGCCGATCTGACGGTGACGGCGCTGGGCATGGACGAGGCGCAGTACGCGGCGACCGCGCCTGAGGCCGCCGGGACAGCGGATCAGGACACGGCCCCGCACTGATTGCGGCGCGGCTACTCCTCGCCGTCGCCTCCGCCCTGCATGCGCTCCTGGATCATCTCCGTCACGGCCGGGTCACGCAGCGTCGTCACGTCCCCCAGCTCGCGGCCATCGGCGATGTCGCGCAGCAGCCGCCGCATGATCTTGCCGGAGCGTGTCTTCGGCAGATCGTCCGCGTAGATGAAGCGCTTCGGCCGGGCGAGCTTGCCGATCTTCTGCGCCACGTGCTCGCGCAGCTGGTCGTCGAGTGAGTCGTTGTTCTCGCCTTCCCTCGCCCCGCCCTCGAGCGTCACGAATGCGACGATCGCCTGGCCGGTGTCCTCGTCCTGCTGGCCGATCACCGCGGCCTCGGCCACCCGGTCGTGCGAGACGATCGCCGACTCGACCTCCATCGTCGACAGCCGGTGGCCCGAGACGTTGATGACGTCGTCGGTGCGCCCGACCACCCAGAAGTAGCCGTCCTCGTCGATGCGCGCGGCGTCCCCGACGACATAGACGTCCTTGCCCCACTTGTTCCAGTAGGTCTCGACGTAGCGCTCGTCCTCCTTGAAGAGCGTGCGCGCCATCCCTGGCCACGGCCGGCGAAGCGTGAGGAAGCCGCCGCCCTCTTCGACGACGTTGCCGTCCTTGTCGACGACTGCGGCCTCGATTCCCGGGAACGGCCTCGTGGCCGAGCCGGGCTTGGTCTCGGTGATCCCGGGCAGCGGCGTGATCATGATGTGCCCGGTCTCGGTCTGCCACCAGGTGTCGACGATTGGGCAGCGTTCGCCGCCGATGACCTTGTGGTACCAGATCCACGCCTTCGGGTTGATCGGCTCGCCGACAGAACCGAGCAGGCGCAGCGAGCTCAGGTCGTGCTTCTCCGGGTACTCACGGCCCCACTTGATACAGGCACGGATTGCGGTCGGAGCGGTGTAGAGGATCGTGACCTTCTGCTCCTCGATGATCGACCACCAGCGGTCCTTGTCCGGGTAGTCGGGGGCGCCCTCGTACATCACCGACGTGATGCCGTTGGCCAGCGGGCCGTAAACGATGTACGAGTGTCCGGTGACCCAGCCGATGTCGGCGGCGCACCAGTAAACGTCCTTGTCGGGCTTGACGTCGAACACCAGCTTCGTCGTCGCGTAGACGCCGGTCAGGTAGCCACCGGTTGTGTGCAGGATGCCCTTCGGCTTCGCGGTCGAGCCGGAGGTGTAGAGGATGTAGAGCGGGTGCTCGGCCTCGAGCGCCTCGGCCGGGCAGTCGGCATCGGCCTTCTCGCACGCCTCGTGCCACCAGATGTCGCGGCCGTCCTTCATCTCACAGTCGTCGTCGGTGCGCTTGACGACGACCATGTGCTCCAGCTTCGGCAGCTCTTCGACCACCTCGTCGAGGTTCGACTTCATCGGCATTGGCTTGCCACGCCGCAGCGACGTGTTGCAGGTCACGAGCACCTTGGCGTCCGAGACCTCCATGCGCTCGCGCACGGCCTCCACCGAGAAGCCGCCGAAGACCACGTTGTGGGTGGCGCCGATCCGCGCGCACGCCAGCATCGCGGCGGGTGTCTCAGGGATCATCGGCATGTAGATGCCGACCACGTCGCCCTTCTCTACGCCGAGGTCCTTGAGGACGTTCGCGAAGCGCTGCGTCATCTCGAGCAGGTCTGCGTAGGAGACGTCGCGACGCGTGTCGTCCTCGCCGATCCAGTGGTAGGCGACCTTGTCGCCGTTGCCGGCCTCGACGTGGCGGTCGAGGCAGTTGTGCGAGACGTTGAGCTTGCCCTCCTTGAACCACTTGGCCCACGGCGGGTCCCACTCGAGGACCGTCTGCCAGTCCTCGAACCAATCGAGCTCCTTGGCCCACTTCTCCCACCACGCCTCGAAGTCGCGCTCGGCCTCGTCGTAGATCGACGGGTCGTTCGCGTTCGCCTGCTTGGCGAACTCCTCAGGTGGAGGGAAGCGATCCTCTGTCTTCAGCAGAACTTCGAGGTCGCGCTCCTGTGTGGCCATTTTCACCCTCCTATCGCGTCGGCGATCTCCTTGTATTTCTTCCCCGGATCGGCACTTCCGAACACGGCCGAACCAGCTACGAAGAGGGTTGCACCCGCGCCGCGGCAGCGCGGGGCGGTGTCAGCGTCAATACCACCGTCGACCTCCAGCGGAACGCCTGGAGGAAGCAGACCGCGCAGGCGCTCGAGCCTCTTGATCGAGTGCCCGATGAACTCTTGGCCGCCCCAGCCGGGATTGACCGTCATGCAGAGCAGGTTGTCGATGTCCCCGGCGACGTCGATGACGACCTCGGCGGGCGTGGCTGGGTTGATCGCCAGGCTTGCCAGGCAGCCGGACTCACGCACCTTGTTGAGCGCGTAGTTCACATGCGGTGTGGCCTCCCAGTGCAGGCTGATCATGTCCGCCCCGGCCTTCGCGAACTCGGCGATCTGGTGCTCCGGCCGCTCGATCATCAGGTGCACGTCGAGCATGCCGCCGGCGTCGTGCACCTGGTCGGCTAGCGAGCCGACGATCAGCGGGCCGAGCGTGATCGGCGGGACGAAGTGCCCGTCCATGACGTCGCAGTGGATGACGCGCGCACCGACGTCCATCACCTCGGCGACCTGCCGGCCGAGCTGAGCGAAGTCGGCGGAGAGGATCGATGGAGCCACCCGTGGCTCCCGCAGCAGCGTCGTCTCCATCTCCTCGCAACGTAGCGAAAAAGAAACCGGCGCCGTCAGGCGCCGGTTTCCGCTTCGGTGGAGGAAGCAACTGCGTTCGCTAGTGCTCCTTGCTGTCCTCGCGAGGAGCCTGCGTTGCGTTTTCGCCCGCGTCGTCCCGAGACTTGGGCGTCTTGCGAATGACCGTCTCGCAAGAGGTGTCCACGATGTCGGCGAAGTCAGCGATGACCTTGTCGTCGCCCTCACCGCAGTCGATGACGTCCTGCTCGCCATCGCGTGTGTGGAAGGTGTCGTTGCCGGCGCCGCCGTGCAGGGTGTCGCCGGCGTTGTCGGGGCTGCCGGTCACGTCGTAGCGCGACAGCGCCCAGAGCTGGTCGTTGCCGTCGTCTCCGAAGACCTCGTCCTGACCCTGGTTGGCGAAGATGCGGTCGTTGCCCGCGCCGCCGTGCAGCGTGTCATCGCCCTTGCCACCGGAAACGAAGTCGCCCCCGTTGCCGCCGTCGATCGAGTCGTTGCCGGCGCCGCCATGAAGGCGATCGCGCGAGTCGCCGCCGATGACCGTGTCGTTGCCTGGTCCGCCGAAGACGCGGTCGCGGCCACCGATCCCGTTGCCCGGAATGTCGCCGCGCAGGTAGTCGTCACCCGCGTTGCCGGCGATGAAGTCCGCGCCCTTGAAGCCCTCGATGTGGTCGTTGCCGGCGTTGCCGAAGACGGCATCCGCACCCTCGTCGCCCTCGATCGTGTCGTTGCCGTCCCCGCCGATGATCCAGTCGCGACCCGGACCGCCCTTCGCGTTGTCGTCGCCGGCGCCGAGCCAGGCGACGTCGAAGCCGCGCCCGAGCAGGACGGTGTCGTTGCCGGCGCGCGCGCGGACCAGGTCCGAGCCGGCCCCCGCGTCGATCGCGTCGGCGTCCGCCGTGCCGCGGATCACGTCGCGATGGTTCGTGCCGTTGAGGATCGCGGCGGATGCAGCTCCCGCGAACAGAGTCGTGCCGGCCGCAACGGCGGCAATGGTCGAAGTGAGTTTCGTGCGCCCCATGCCCCCCTAACAAGCCAACCCAGAATGAGTTGCGGGATGACTACCCTCACACATTGGTGCGTCTGGCCGCTCTCACTCTCCTGGTCGTTGTCACGGCGGCGGCCTCGCTGGCGTCGTCCGCCCGACCCGCCGTGCAACCGCAGCCCGCGGCGCGCGCGAACGTCGTCTTCATCCTCACCGACGACCTGTCCTGGAACCTCGTCCGGTTCATGCCGCATGTGCGCCAGATGCAGCGCAACGGCCTGACCTTCACCAACTACTTCGTCACGGACTCGCTCTGCTGCCCCTCGCGCGCGTCGATCTTCACGGGGCTCTATCCGCACAACCACGGCGTGCTCACCAACACCCCTCCGACAGGTGGCTTTACCGCCTTCCGGCGCGGTGCCGAGAGCCAGACGTTTGCAACCGCTCTGCAGGCGTCCGGCTATCGCACGTCGATGATGGGCAAGTACCTCAACGGTTACGAGCTGCATCCGCACTACATCGCGCCGGGCTGGACCGACTGGCAGGTGCCGGGCGGCGGTTACAAGGGCTTCAACTACGTGCTGAACGCGAACGGCCGGGTGGCGCACTTCGGCCGCGCCCGTCGCGTGTACCTGACTGATCTGTTGCGGCGCCGCGGCGTCGACTTCATCAACCACGCCGCGGTCGCGGGCGCCCCGTTCCTCGTTGAGATCGCGACGATCGCGCCGCACCGCCCGTCGGTGCCCGCGCCGCGCGACCGCAACGACTTCCCCGGGCTGCAGGTGCCGCGTGACGCGGCGTTCGACGTACCGCCGGCGAACCCGCCGAGTTGGCTGAGCACGCGGCCCGCGCTCACGCAGGAGCAGATCGATGGGCTCAGCCGTGAGTTCCGCAAGCGTGCGCAGTCGGTCCAGGCGGTCGACGAGCTGGTCGGGCAGGTGCGGCGGATGTTGCGACTTCGTGGGCTCGACAAGAACACGTACGTGGTCTTCAGTTCGGATAACGGCTACCACATGGGCCAGCGCCGGCTGCTGGCCGGGAAGATGACCGCGTACGACACGGATGTGCGCGTGCCGCTCGTGGTCGTGGGGCCGGGCGTGCCGCACGGCAGGTCGACGGACGCGCTGGCGGAGAACGTGGACCTGGCGCCCACCTTCGAGCGTCTTGCGCATGTGCGGCCGCCGCGAGGCGTGGACGGCCATTCGCTCGTGCCGCTGCTCCAGGGACGCGTGCCCGCGCGCTGGCGCGATGCCGTCCTGATCGAGCATCACCACCCGCCGACCCCGAACGGCGACCCGGACCGCCAGACGACCTCCAGCGGCAACCCGCCCTCCTACGAGGCGCTGCGAACGGCGGACGAGCTCTACGTCGAGTACGTGGACGGCGAGCGCGAATGGTACGAGCTGCTCAGCGATCCGGACGAGCTGAACAACCGCTACGACGAGCTGGACGCGAACGAGCGCGCGGCGCTGCACGAGCAGCTGCTGGCGCTCGAGGACTGCCGCGGCGGCGGCTGCATGCGCGCCGCGGTCAGCCCCGCTGGGTCTTGACCACCGCGGACGCGCCGAGCACCGCGCCGTTCGCGTCGAGGCCCTGCACCTGCACGAACGCGGGCGTCCCCTCGAACGCCAGCTTCGTCTCGAAGTTCGCCCACGGCGCGGTGCCGCTCGCGCTCAACGAGTTCTGGTCGGCGCCGCCGAGCAGGCGCCAGTTAGCGACATCGGTCGCGCCGTTCCAGCTGACGTAAGCCGCTACGTGACCGGAGGTCACGCGCGCGTAGACGGCCGGCTTCGTCAGCGGGCGCGCGCTCCACGGCGCCTTGTAGGCGCGGTACGAGTGGTGCCAGACGGAGCTGAAGCGGGCACCGAACAGCAGCCGGCCGTCTGCCGCGTATTCGGAGAACCACGGGGAGATTCCCCAGCCGACGAACACGTCGCCGTTCGCCAGAACGCTCGCGTTGCCCTGAGAGCTGGCAAGCCCGCGCCCACTCGGGTGCTTGAAGCGGGTGACCAATGTCGCCGTCTTCCGCCTCTTGTCGAGCCGGAGGCGCTTGGCCTGCGAGTCGCGTCCGTGCGACAAGTCGTCCAGCGTCGCGCCGTTGTCGAACAGCGTGATCGTCCCATCGGCCTGCCGCTCGGCGTCGTGCTGGTAATAGAAGCTCGCGCCAGGGCCCATCCTGAAGCTGCTGTGCCGGCCGCCCAGCTTCCACACGATGTGGCCCGTGTGGCGGCTGATCTTGTAGACGGTCGATGTGTGGCGCGCTGACACGAGCAGGCCACCATCGCTGTCGGCGGAGACGGAGTTCAGGTGGAACGGGTCCCAGTAGCCGGTCTTCGGGAAGCGCACCATCGACTCCGACAGCGGTATGTGCGCGGCCGAGGACCAGCTGAACAGCACCCGGCCGGTGCGGATGTCGATCTCCTGGACCAGGTCGTCGACGATCCGGCCGCTAGCAGGGCCGCCGTAGCGCTTCAGCCGGCGCGGCACCAGCCGGCTGCCGAGGACCAGTGCGGTGTTCTTTCGGGTGATCACGAAGTCGTGGCCATTGGTGATGACGCCCCGCCCTACAGCACGTACGCGCTTGATGGTCCGATAGCTCTGGTCGGCGATCACGTTGTAGGTGTTGCGCGGAGTCGCGCCGCGCGTGAGCGCCTCGCCCTCGCGCAGCAGCGGCGGCGACAGGCTCCAGGTGAGCACGGGCTGGCCCCGGTAGATCTGCGGGCGGAGGTTCTGCGCCGAGAGGCGGTAGCTCTGACGGTGGAACCAGACGACGTGACCGTCCTTGTCCAGGATCGTCGGGCCGGTGCGGCCGGGGTAGATGGTCCGCGGCGTCAGGAAGATGAAGCCCGGGGCGACATTGGCGTCGCGCGCAGTGACGATCACCCTCGGGACCCGGAACCCGGGCTGGCTGCGCACCGCCGTCGTCCAGCCGCTGGCTGCCAGCGCAGACCCACTCCCTGCGATCACGCAAGCAACGACTATGGCGCCACCGCCGCGGATGACCCGGCCGAGGACTGTCCTAGTAGACGGGTACCGGAGCATTCCCGCTTGTGTTCTGGCGCCGCACCGCGCCCGAGGTGCCGAGTACGCGGCTCTTCGAGTCGAGCGCCTGGACCTTCACGACCGGGCCGCCGCTCTTGATCGTCTTGGCCGTCTCGAAGCCAGTCTTGCGGACGCGCTTCGCGACGAGCTTGAGCCTGTGGCTGGTCCGGCCGGCGAAGATCCGGTAGGCGGCCACCCGCGTGGCTCCGTTCCAGCTTGTGTAGACGCGGGTGCGCTTGCCTGACGGACGCGCTGCGGCCTGCGGACGTGCGGTCGGATGACCGTTCCAGGCGTAGCGGTACGCGCGATACGACTCGTCCGGGTCGGGCAGGCGCACCGACAGCAGGAGCTTCCCGGTCTTCGTGAACTCCGAGAAGAACGGCTGCTGCCCCCAGCCCATGAACACGTTCCCGTTTGGCAGCACCTGGCGGTTGCCTTGAGTTCCGGACGCCAGGTCGTAGAGCTTGTTCTCGGCGACCAGCGACACGGTCCTGGCGTTCTCGTCGAGCTTGATCTGCAAGCCGCGGCTCTGGGTGCCGTGCACCGGCGGGGCGGTCTTCGGCGGCCCGCTCGGCTGCGGGATCAAGCTGCAGCAGTCGTTGTCGAACATGCTGATCTCGCCGTTCGGGCGCCAGCGCGCGTCGTGCTGGAAAGCGAAGGCGGTGTTGTCGGGGATGGCGAAGTCGCTGCGTTTGCCGCCGAGGGTCCAGAGGACCTGCCCGGTGCCGGGGTTGATCTTGTAGATCGCCCAGGTGTTGCGCATCGATACCAGCCAGGTCCCGTCGGAGGCGACGTCGATCGAGTTGATGTGCCACGGGTCGTAGGCGGCGGGGCTGTTGGGATTAGCGGGCGGATAGCCGTCGGTCATAGCGATGTGGTCGGCGGCGCTCCAGACCTTCAGCAGCTGTCCCGTCTTGATGTCGTACTGGAGCACGCCCGAATCCAGCAGCGTCTGGTCGGGGCCGCCGCCGGCGGGCTGCAGGTCCATGTGCTGCACATGCCTGTAGCCCGTGACGAGCGCGGTGCCGTCTTTCTGAATCAGGAACTCGTGGCCGCTCGGGTCCCACCCGCTCTGGCTGCCGACCTTCGCGATCTGCCTGTAGCGGTCGTTCAGCACGTGCCAGGTGCCGGCCATCTCGCCGGTGTTCTGGACAGTGCCGTCCCAGTAGGTCAGGACCGGCTTCCCCTGGTAGCGCTGCACCTGGAGGTTGAGGGTGTCGGGCGCGGACTTGCTTGCGGGCTTGAGCCAGACGTAGTGGCCCTTGCTGTCCAGGATCATCGGGCCGCCCTGGCCTGTCAGTGGGTCGGTGAAGAACTTGTTCTGGAAGATCGCGGTGAAGATGTAGCCCGGAGCCTGGCCGCGACTCGAGCGGTTCACCGTCAGCAGCGGCGGCTTGAGCTTGGGCGCCGAGACGAAGTTGGCTACGCCTTCGTCGGCGAGCGCGGGGGTGGCGGTTGCAGCGACCAGGCAGGCAAGAACGGCGGCCACGACGGCCAAAGAGGTGCGCATGACGCGAACCTAAGCACGTCCAGTCGCCGTAAGTTTCGCCTGGGTCCGGATCTCCGACAGGATTCTTTCCAACCGCGGCTCGGTCTCGCTGTCGACAAATGTCATCGCCGCGGCGACGGTGGGGTGCACCTCGGCGATCTGTGCGTGCAGCTCGTGCGCAACGGCGCGGTAACCGGGATGACCTTCACGCCCGGAACGGAGCTCGATCAGGTGCATCGCCTCGCGCGCGTTCATGTCCAGCACGTAGCGGATGCGGTAGCCCAGGCAGAGCGCGTAGGGCGCGAGCTCCGGGCTGACGGTGTCGCAGATTCGCTCGTACTCCGCGGCCGAGCGCTCCAGGCCGGCGCGGTAGTCGTCGGCGACCCCGGCCTCCTCGAGCTCGGCGGGCACGCCCGCGCCCAGGTCGGGGCCGAGCGTCTGCCACTGCACGGTTAGAAGGCGGTGGCGCTGGAGGTCGCGGAAGGCCCCGTAGTCGGAGACGATCTCGAAGCGGTAGCTGACGGCCTCGAAGCCGCGGCCGGGGCGGTGGCGGCGGTTCTCGCGCCGGCCGACGAGGTCGCCCAGCAGGCGGGCCCGCTCGTCCGGCGGCAGCACGCGCACGGCGGCGTGCGCCTCGGCCTCGGACGCGGACGCCGATTCGAACAGCAGCGCGGCGAGCAGATCATCCTCGCTGCCGCGCACGGACAGCAGTCGCACCGACGGTCCGGCGTCGTCCTGGTCGCGACGGTTCAGGCCAAGGCGGCGCACCCACGTCTCCGCCTGCTCGCGCCGCTCCGACAGGTAGCTCATCCACTCGCCGCCGCGGTCGGGACGGTCGACGCGCGCGACGAAGCTGGGCATGATCTTCTGCAGCTCGCTGAGGATCATCGCGCCCACCTCGCGCGCCTCGGGCAGCGGCGATGAGAGCAGCCGCAGGAGCATCTGCTCGTAGGCCTGGCCGGTGGCGAAGATGCCCACGTGAGACAGCGACGACGCGGGGAGCAGACCGCGCAGCAGGTCCAGCGCCTTGGCACGGATCGATCGCTTCCACGGGCCCTCCGCCTCGTCGGCGTCACGCGGCCAGCGCTCGGCCGCCCAGGCCTCGACGCGCGTCAGCGAATCCGAGTACGTGCGGAACAGGAAATCCATCGACTCGGAGTACTGAGGACCGAGCGAGTCGTCGCGCCAGTAGCGGTAGCCGCCGGCCGGCATCTCGCCGTCGTACGGGATGTAGCGCGTCGACTGCTCCAGGTAGGCGGCGAGGCGGCCACGCTGGAGAACCTTCGTCAGGACGTTCGAGACCCATTCGGTGGCGATGTGGGCGCCGCCGAGCTGGGCGACCGAGTCGTCGCCGTAGCCGAGGAAGACGTTCTCGTAGAGGCGCCGGGCGCGGTCACCCTCCGCGCCGTCGTACGCGCGCGCGACGCCACCTTCGAGGTCGCCGGCGAACTCGTCCAGGAACAGGCGGCGGAGCGTGCCCGGGTAGCGCGAGTAGCGAGCGAACAGGGCACCCTTGACGGTCTCGGGCAGGTTGACTAGGCCGAAGACCGGGAGGTCGAGGTTCGTGAAGTGCGGCTCGAGCGCGGCGCGCTCTTCGGGACTGAACTCTTCGACCGGGTACTGCACGGACGGGCGAGCGTAGCGCGGCTCCCGGCGGCTGTAACAAAGGGGATCAGAGCACTTTTGTTACAGCGGTAGCCTCGGTCTCGTGCCCGAGCGTGTCGAACTGCTCTGGTGGGAGGGCTGTCCGTCGTCCGAGGAGGCGCACGAGCTCGTCCGGCAGCTGATGGCGGAGGCGGGGATCGACCCCCAGTCGCTCCGCTCGATCGAGATCGCGTCCGACGACGCGGCCCGGCGCGAGGGCTTCCCTGGCTCGCCGACCGTTCGCGTAGACGGGCGGGACGTCCAACCGCCGGAGGAAGACGAGCCGCTCGGCTTGACCTGCCGCGTCTACCACCTGCGCGACGGCCGGATCTCCCCGCTGCCCGACCCCGAGGACATCAAGGAGGCGCTCGTTCGATGATCGCGATCGGCGACAAGGGACCTTCGTTCACGCTCCCGGACACGACGGGGACCGACGTTGCCTTCCCGGACGGTGGCGGCGCGACCGTCGTCGTCTTCACCTGCAACCACTGCCCGTACGCGCTCGCCTGGCACGATCGGCTGCTGACGGTCGCACGCGACTATGAAGAGCGTGGCGTGCGGACGCTGCTCGTGAACCCGAACGACGCGGACCGCTACCCACGCGATTCCCTCGAGGCAATGCGCGAGCGCGTGCTGCGCGAGGGCCCGTGGCCCGTGCCGTATCTGCGCGACGAGTCGCAGGAGGTTGCGCGCGCGTACGACGCCAAGACCACGCCCGACGTGTTCGTCTTCGACTCGGACGGCGTCCTGCGCTACCGCGGCGCTCCCGATGCCGATCACATGGACGAGGATCAGAACGCAGCCTGGCTGCGTGGCGCACTGGACGCGCTGCTGGACGGCCGCGACGTGACCGAGCCGGAGACGAAGCCCGTCGGCTGCTCGGTCAAGTGGAAGCAGTAGCGACGCTTCGCCATACCGGCCTCGCGACGACGATCGCAAGCAGCGACCCCGCCGCCGCGACGAGGAACGCGGTGCGCGGCGAGGTCACGTCCACGAGCGCACCGCCGCCGAGGTAGGCGACCAGGAAGCCGACGGCGACGCCGGAGTTGGCGGCACCCGACATCCGTCCGAGCATCGACGGTGGAGTGCGGCGCTGCACGAGCGTCGTTTGCGCGGCGATGTCGAGGCCGTTCCCCATGCCGCCGATCAACTGTGCGGGATAGACCGAGGCGAGCGACGGCGCGAGCGCGAGCATGGTCGCGCTCCCGGCGGTCAGCGTGAAGCTGCCGAGCAGGATCCGCTCGGCGCGCCAATTCACGTAGCGAACGACGAGCGCGCTGCCTGTGACCATGCCGACCCCGAAGACCGCCATCGCCGCTCCGTACGCGGCCGCCCCGCCACCGAGCGTGTCGCGCACGAGAAAGACCATTGCGACGTTGTCGACGCCCGCGAACGCCACCAGCATCGTCATGCTGAGAATGAGCGACCGCAGGATCGGGTCGCGCCCGGCATAGCGCAGCGCCGCCGCGACACCGCCCGTGTCCGACTCGTCGCCGACAAGGCGCGGGAGCAGGGGCAGGACCAGGAGCGTGGCGGCGGAGACGAGGAAGGTGGCGGTGTCGACAGCCAGCGCAGCGCGCGGCCCCGCAATGCCCGCGAGCGCGCCGCCGATGGCTGGACCAAGCATCATGCTGCCCCAGAGGGCTACGCCGAGAAGCGCGTTCGCCGGCTGGAGCTGGTCGTCCGGCACGGTCGCGTGCACCACGACCTGGGTCGTCGATCGCAGCAGCGTCCCGAGCAACGACGCGACCACGAGCAGGGCGAGCAGCGCGGCGTAGGGCGGAAGCCACACGGTCACCACCGCGAAGATGACCGCCTGGCCGAGCTGGCAGCCGATCATCAGGCGCCGCCGCTCGAAGCGATCGGCGATGACGCCGGCGTGCGTGGACAGCAGCATCGGCAGGCTCTCCGCCAGCAGCAGGCCACCAACCGCGGTGGCGGGGTGGTTCTTCGCGATCAGCAGGACAAGCGCGACCGCCGCGATTTGATCGCCGGTGGCAGAGACCGCGCGCGCCGCGCAGAGTGCGACGAACGGCCTGTTGCGAAGCAGACTGCTGCGCGCGCTCACTCGACCTCGAGAAGGACTGCGCGGCGCACCAGGAGTAGGTTAGGCGCGTGTCCAGTCCGGCAGGCCTCGACGAGCGCATCCTCGAGATCGGGCGCCGTCTCAACAAGGCCTTCCCAAAGCGGTCACGAAATCCATTCCGGGCGCTCGACGACAAGGCGATGGAGCTCGCGTCGCGCGACGCGGAGTTGCGAGCGGCGCTGTTCCGGCTGGTCGACGTCACTCCGGCGACGCGCTCTCTCGACGACCTGGCGCGCCACCTGACCGAGTACTTGGACGACGTCGACGAGCGGCCGCCGTCGCTGGATGTGGCGATGCGGATGGCGGGCAACCCGCCAGGCCGCCGGGCGCTCGGCGCGGCCGCCGCGGCCGGCGTTCGCCACATGGCCCACCGCTTCATCGTCGGTGCGACGCCGCGAGACGCAGTCCCGATCCTGCGCGGGCTCTGGAACGACGGGATCGCATCGTCCGTCGACCTGCTCGGCGAGGCGACGGTGACGCAGCCGGAGGCTGACCGCTACGCCGCGCGCTGCGCCGAGGCGCTCGATGTCCTGGCCGAGGCGTATGCGCGCCTGCCGGAGCAACCGCAGCTGGAGGCCGACCCGGTTGGGCCGCTGCCGCGGGCGAACCTGTCCGTAAAGGTGTCGGCGCTGACGCCGCTGCTGCGGCCCGACGCGCCGGACATCGGGCGCGATGACGCCGCCGGCCGGCTGCGGCCGCTGCTGCAACGCGCACGTGATCGTGGCGCGCATCTGCACGTCGACATGGAGTCGCTCGATTCGATGGAAGCCACGCTCGACCTGGTGTTCGGGCTGTTGGAGGACGACGAGTTCGCGACGGCGCCGTCCACCGGGATCGTCCTGCAGGCCTACCTGCGCGAGTCGCCCCGGATGCTCGATCGGATCCTCGAGTGGGCAGGCGGCAACCGCGAGCGTCCGCCGCTCGTGATCCGCCTCGTGAAGGGCGCGTACTGGGACCACGAGATCATCGAGGCGCGCCAGCACGGGTGGGAGACGCCGGTATTCGAGGACAAGGCCGCGTGCGACCGCAACTTCGAGGAGCTGACGCGCCGCCTGCTCGACGCGCGCCCGCTGGTGCGCGTTGCGATCGCTTCGCACAACCTGCGATCCGTGTCCCACGCGATCGCGTACGACCAGTCGATCGGAGGCGCGCGGGGCGACATCGAGTTCCAGGTGCTGCGCGGGCTGGGCGACGACCTGGCGCGAGCGCTGGCGTCGTTCGACCTGCGGGTGCGGGCGTACTGCCCGGTGGGCGACCTCGTCGCCGGGATGGCATATCTCGTGCGCCGGCTGCTGGAGAACACGAGCAACGAGTCATTCCTTTACGAGCAGGCGACGGGCGTGCCGATCGAGGAGCTGCTGGCCGCACCGTGAAGCCATTCGAGAACGAACCGGTGTTGGAGTTGCGGCGTGCGGCGAATCGCGAGGCGCTGCTGGGCGCGCTGCGCGAGCTGGACGCGCGGCTGCCGATAGAAGTCCCGCTGATCATCGGCGAATCGCGGTCGGCCGGATCCGGCCGCGGCGCATCCGGCCGATCCGCCGGCGGCGCATCCGCGACATTCGAATCGACCGATCCGGGCGATCCGTCCCGAGTGGTCGCGGTCGCTGCGCGCGGCACCGAGGCGGACGCATCCGCCGCAATCGATGCGGCCGTCGCCGCCTTCCCGGAGTGGCGAGCGAAGTCATGGGAGGAGCGCGCGCAGGTCCTGATCGGCGCGGCCGAGATCATGCGCTCGCGCCGCCTCGAACTAGCGGCGCTCGCCGTCCGCGAATGCGCGAAGCCCTGGGCCGAGGCGGACGCCGACATCTGCGAGGCAATCGACTTCCTCGAGTACTACGCGCGCCAGGCGATCGAGATTGGGAACGGCGCACCGCTCCTGCAGGTTCCGGGCGAGCGCAACACGATGCGCTACGAGCCGCGAGGCATCTGCGCGGTCATCGCGCCGTGGAACTTCCCGATCGCGATCGCGTGCGGGATGACGAGCGCCGCGCTCGTGACCGGCAATGGCGTTGTCCTGAAACCGGCGGAGCAGTCGCCGGCCTGCGGCCACGTCATCGTGGAGGCGCTGCTGCAAGCGGGTGCGCCGGCCGGCGCGGTCAACTTGCTCACCGGATTCGGCGACGTCGGCGCCGCGCTGGTGCGCGATCCGCGCGTCCACACAATCGCTTTCACGGGCTCGAGCGCGGTCGGCCTGGAGATCGTGCGGAACGCCGCCGACACGCCGGACGGGCAGACGCACGTAAAGCGCGTGGTCGCGGAGATGGGCGGAAAGAACTGCCTGATCGTCGACTCCGACGCCGACCTCGACGAGGTGGTGCCGGCCATCGTCAAGTCGGCGTTCGTCTATGCCGGGCAGAAGTGCTCGGCAGCTGCGCGCGTGCTCGCCCACGACGCGGTCGCCGATCTGCTGATCGAGCGGCTGGCCGGCGCCGTCGAAGTGCTGCGCGTCGGGCAGGCGGACACCTTCGGAACCGACGTGCCGCCGGTCATCGACGACGAGGCCCAGAACCGAGTCCTCGAATACGTCGAGATAGCCCGCCGCGACGGGCGAATAGCCGCTGCGCGCGACGCCGTCCCTGGCTCCGGCCATTTCTGCCCGCCGACGCTCGCCACCGATCTGCCGCCTGACTCGCCGGTCCTGCGCGACGAGATCTTCGGGCCCGTCCTTGCGGTTGAGCGCTTCAAGTCGATCGAGGCCGCATGCGACGCCGTTGAGTCTTCGCCGTTCGCGCTTACCGGCGGCCTCTTCAGCCGCAGCCCGGCGACTATCAACTACGTGATCGGCCGCTCACCCGTAGGCAACCTCTACGTGAACCGCCACATCACCGGCGCGATGGTGGCCCGCCAGCCATTCGGCGGCAACCGTCGCAGCGGCATCGGCGCCAAGGCGGGCGGGCCCGACTACCTGCTCCAGTTCGTCGAGCCGCACGTCGTGTCCGAGAACACGATGCGCCACGGCATCCCCGTCGAGTGACCGTCAGCTGAAGATGTTCTGCAGCGCCGTGCCGACGTCGGCCGCCAGGTTCAGCAACGGCGACGGGACGATGCCGAAGAAGATCACACCGGCCGCCATGATCACGGCGACGGCCAGCACCTCCGGCTGCGCGCGCCCCTCGGCCTCCGGTGACCAGCCGCCGACGCGCGCCAGCCGCCGCACCGGCCCGCCGTCGGCCGGCCGCACGGATACCTCGACGGGCCCCAGCCACATCACCGCGACCACCTTCAGGTAGTAGCCGAGGGAGATGATCGAGCCGATCACGATGAAGACCGCGAGCCAGTCCCAGCCCCCGTCGATGGCCGCGCGCAGGAGATAGAACTTCCCGATGAACCCGGCCGTCGCTGGGAACCCTGCCAGGCCGAGCATCGCGATCGTCAGCGGCAGCGCAAGCCACGGGTCGGCGCGGCCCAGCCCCTCGAACGACGAGATGTCGTCAGCTGCCGGCGATACGCGTTCGCGCGCGATCACCACCGCGAACGCCGCCATGTTCATGACGAGGTACACCGCGAGGTAGAACGCCATCGCCTGCAGCCCGAGCTGCGTGCCGACGATCACGCCGGTGAGGATGTAGCCCGCCTGCCCGACGCCCGACCACGCGAGCAGCCGCTTGAGCGACCGCTGGGGGAGCGCGCCGACGTTGCCGACGACGATCGTGATCATCGCGAGCGCCGCGAGCGCATCGGACCACGTGGGCTGCACGTCGGGGAACGCCTCGACGAACAGGCGCAGGAAGACGGCGAACGCTGCAGCCTTGGTCGCAACGGCCATGAACGCCGTCACGGGAGTCGGCGCGCCCTGGTACACGTCCGGCGTCCACGTGTGGAACGGCGCAATCGAAGCCTTGAAGGCCAGGCCGGTCGCCGCGAGCGCGATGCCCGTCAGCAGCATCGGGTCGGTAGCGGACACCTTGCCGCCGATCGCAGTCGCGATCGCGCTGAAGTCGGTCGCGCCGGTCGCCCCGTAGACGAACGCCAGGCCGTAGAGCAGCGTGCCCGACCCGACCGACCCGATGACGAGGTACTTCAGGCCCGCTTCAAGCGATACACGCTTGTGGATCTCAGTGGCGCACAGCACGTACAGCGGGATCGACAGGAGCTCCAGGCCGACGAACAGCGTGACCAGGTTCTCCGCCGAGGCCAGAACGTTCATCCCCGCGATCGAGCCGAGCATCAGGGTGAAGTACTCGCCGCCGCCCGCCTGCCGCAGCGCGAGCGAGCGCAGCGAGAGGAACACCGTGCCGATGCCGGCGATGTAGCAGAGCATCGAGATCCCCAGCGACAACGTGTCGACGGCCAGCGCGCCCTCCATGATCGGCTTGCTGTCGCCGGGCTGCCAGTTCCAGATCGACAGCCCGATGGCTGCGCCAAGCGCGATCACCGTCAACGCCGGGATCAGCACGCGATGCACCCAGCGCGTCCGGAACAGGCTGGCCATCAGCACCACGATCGAGCCACCGGTGACCGCGAGTAGCGGAGCCAGGCCCTGGTAGTCGATGTGTGGAGGCGTCAGGTGGGTCATCGCTGAGCGACCTGTGCCGAATTCGGAAGCTGCTTGCCCGCGTCGAGCTTCGACAGGACGATCTGCGGGCACACGCCGAGCGCCACGATCACCGCGATCAGCGGCGCGATCGTCGCCAGGTCAGGCCCGACGGGCAGGATGTCACGCGACTGCACGCCGGCGCCCTCGCGCCCGTGCATCGCCCGCTGGTAGAAGCGGATCATGTAGACGGACGCAAGCGCCACGCCGGCGGTGGCCACGATCCCGTACACGAACTTCGTGTTGAAGGCACCGAACAGGATCAGGAGCTCGCCCGCGAAGTTGGCCGAGCCGGGCATCGCGAGCGTCGCGAACGTCGCGATCAACAGCAGCGCCGCGAGCACTGGCGCACGCAGCGCCATCCCGCCCATCGCCGACAACCGTCCTCCACCGCCCGGCAGGCGCTCCGCAAGCACAGCGATCACGAGGAACAGTGGCGCCACGACCAGCGCGTGGTTGACCATCTGGAACACCGCGCCGTCGACGCCCTTCGGATCCAGCGAGAAGATCCCGAGGATGATGAAGCCGAGCTGGGCGATGGACGAGTAGCCCACGACCAGCCGCGCTTCGTCCTGCGAGAACGCGAGCACCGACCCGTACAGGATCGACACGATCGCGATCAGCATCATCACTTCCTGGAAGTGCTTCGACGCATCGGGCAGCAGCGGCAGCACGATCCGCACGAAGCCATACACGCCGAGCTTCGACAGCACCGCCGACAGCCCGATCAGCACCGGGATCGGCGTCGCACGGTAGGTGTCAGGCACCCAGCCGTGCAGCGGGAACGCCGGCGCCTTCACCAGGAACGCGGCCGCGAACAACAGGAAGATCCAGTACTGCGTGCCCGCCGGCAGCGAGCGCTGCGCCAGGTCCGCGAACGAGAACGAGATCTGGCCGTCGGGCGGCGTGGCCAGGACGCCGAGCGCCACCGCGCCCGCCAGCATCAGCAGCGACCCCGCCAGCGTGTAGATGACGAATTTCGTCGTGGCCTGCACGCGGTTCTCGCCGCCCCACGCGCCGATCAGGAAGTAGAACGGCACCAGCGTCAGGTCGAAGAACAGGACGAACAGCGCCAGGTCCTGCGCGCAGAAGACGCCGAGGATGGCCGTCTCCGCGAGCATCAGGTTGAAGAAGAAGATGCGCGGCCGATCCCACTCGCGGACAGCCGCGATGACCGTGGTCGGCAGCCACAGGAACGCCGTCACGACGATCAGCCAGAGGTTCAGCCCGTCGATGCCGAGCCGGTAGTGGATGCCCAGCTCCTTGATCCAGTTGTCGTCGGTGACGAACTGCAGTCCCCCACCGGTCTTGAACCGGAAGAGCGCGACGACGACGTAGGCCAGCGTGACGAACGCGCCCGCGGTCGCGAACGACGCCGCCCAGCGCCGCGGCAGCAGCAGCCCGATGAAGCCGGCGAGCAGCGGCAGGAAGACGATCAGCGATAGATGGATCGTCATGTCGACTGCACCAGGAAGTAGAGGCCGAGACAGAGCACGCCGATCACGAGCAGCAGCGCGTATGCGCGTACGTAACCGTTCTCGACCGCGCGCGCGAGCGAGGTGCCCGCGCGCACCACGCCGACAGCGCCGCCGACGATGAAGCCCTGCACGAAGCGGCTCTCGATCACGCCGCGGCTGTAGACGCCGAAGTTCGCGATCGGCCGCACGAAGACGACGTCGTAGAGCTCGTCGAAGTACCACTTGTGCGCCAGGAAGTCGTGCACGCCGCGGTAACGCTCAGCCAGTCGCAGCGTCACGCCGCGGCGGCGCATGTACACCACCCACGCCAAGCCGATGCCTGCGAACGCGACCGCGCCGCCGATCACGAGCCCTACCCATTCGGCTCCCGTGCTCGGGATGTTCGAGTAGTACTTCGAGTCCTTGAAGCTCGGCTCGAGGAACTTGTCGAACCAGTCGGTCACTCCGGGGATCAGCACGACCCCGCCCAGGATGGACAACAACGCCAGCGGCGCCATCGCTGCGCGCATCGGCCAGTCGCGCTCGGCGATGTGATGCTCAGCGCCGGGGAAGCCGACCTCGGTGTCCTCGGGCTCGCCGCTCATGGGGTTCACGTGCTCGCCATGTGCCAGATGGCCTTCCTCGAGCTCGGCAGCTTCGGGCACCGGTTCGCCGAAGAACGTGCGGAAGACCATCCGGAACGAGTAGAAGGCCGTCAGGAAGGCGCCGATCAGCGCGATCACGCCGAGCGCCGGGAACAGCGCGCCGCCGCGGTGGAACTCGAAGCCGATGATCGAGTCCTTCGAGAACCAGCCCGACATCAGCGGGACGCCCGCCAGCGCCATGGCGCCGATGGTGAAGGTGATGAACGTGAATGGCATCGCCCGCCGGAAGCCGCCCATGCGATCCATGTTCTGGATGCCGCCCATCGCGCTGATGACGGACCCGGCGCCCATGAACAGAAGCGCCTTGAAGAAGGCGTGCGTCATGAGGTGGAACATGCCGGCGGCGTAGCCGAAGCTCGCGACACCCAGCACCATGTAGCCGATCTGCGACATCGTCGAGTAGGCGATCACGCGTTTCAGGTCGGTCACGACCAGCGCGATCGTCCCCGCCACGAACAGCGTCGCGGTGCCGAGGATGGCCGCGACGTCGGCAGCCGTCGGCGCCTGCTCGAACAGCACGTGCGTGCGCGCGATCAGGTAGACGCCCGCCGTGACCATCGTCGCGGCGTGGATCAGGGCGGAGACCGGGGTAGGGCCCTCCATGGCGTCCGGAAGCCAGGTGTGGAGCGGGATCTGCGCCGACTTGGCGAACGCGCCCACAAGCAGCATCAGGCAGGCGCCGACGAGCACGCCGTCGTTGTGGTGGAAGACGTGCGGCGCCTTCGCGAACACGACGGCGTAGTCGAGCGAGCCGGTCTTGTCGAACAACAGGAACGCCGCGATCACGAGACCGACGTCGCCGATCACGTTCATCACGAACGCCTTGATGCCGGCGCGCACAGCTGTGTCGCGGCGGTACCAGAACGAGATCAACAGGTACGACGCCGCGCCCACGAACGCCCAGCCCACGATCAGGATGATGAAGTTGGACCCGAGGACCAGCAGCAGCATCGAGAAGACGAAGTAGTTCAGATACGAGAAGAAGCGCACGTACCCGCGGTCGGAGTCCATGTAGGCGACCGAGTAGAGGTGGATCAGCGTCGACACGCCGCTGACGATCAGGCACATCAGGACGGACAGCGGGTCGACCAGGATCCCGAGCTTCACGTGCAGCCCGGCGATGTTGATGTAGTCGAAGGCGTTCGAGACGACCTGGCGCTGATCGGGATCCTTCGACAAAAGCGACAGGAACGCCCCGATCGACGACACGAAGGCGAGCGCGATCGCAAGCGTCCCGAGCCAGCCCGCCGCGCGTCCGGGCCACACCCGCCATCCAAGCGCGAGGACGATGCACCCGGCAAGCGGGAACGCAAGGATCAGCCAGCCCCAGGTTCCGGTGCTCATCAGCCGTGAAGCTCCGACATCTCGTCGACGTCGATCGGGATGCGGTTCCGGTACATCGCGACGATCAGGCCAAGGCCGACGACGACCTCGCAGGCCGCGACGACCATCACGACCAGCGCGAAGATCTGCCCGTCGGCGTTGCCCCACATGCGGCTGAAGGCGACCAGCGCGAGGTTGCCGGCGTTCAGCAGCAGCTCGAGTGAGAGCAGCACGACCAACGGGTTGCGGCGCGTCAGCACCCCGGCCAAGCCGACACAGAAGATCAGCGCCGACAGGACGATGTACCAGGAGACGTCCATCAGGCCTCTGCTCCCGGTGCGATCGGGGTTGGACCGGCGTCCGGCCGCGGCCGCGGCTCCGCCAGCTCCGCGAGCTCGGCTTCGGTCTCGGCGTCCAAGTGCTCGAGGCCGCGCCGGCGGCGCGCCAGGACGACCGCGCCGACGGCGGCGATCAGCAGCAGGTACGACGCCGTTTCGAACGGGATCAGGAAGCGGCTCAGGAGCAGTTGGCCGAACTGCGCCGGGCCGCCGAAGCCCGGGTCGATCTTCGCGCCCTCGGAGTTGATCGCGCTCAGGCCGCTCCCGAGCGCGGCGATCACTAGCTCGAGGAAGAGTGCGCCGGCGAACAGCGGGCCGATCGTGAGCAGCGGCCCGCTCGGGCTCAACGGCTCGTCGACCCCGCCCACATAGGCGGCGACGAACAGGTAGAGCACCATGACCGCGCCGGCGTAGACGATGATCTGCGACGCCGCCAGGAACTGCGCGTGCAGGAGCAGGAACAGGGCGGCGAGTGCCAGCAGGTGCAGCACCAGCGCGAGCACGCTGAAGAACGGGTTGCGCAGCAGCACAACGCCCGCCGCGCCGCCGAGCGCGATGATCGCGGCGATGAAGAAGCAGATGCCCTGGAGGACGTCCACTACTCGCCGGGCCTCCGAAGCGGCGTCCGCTCCGGCGGATCCTGGAGCAGCATCTCTTTCGTGAAGATCAGGTCGGTGCGCTCGTAGTCAGACAGCTCGTAGTCCTGCTGCATCGTGATCGCGTCGAAGGGGCAGGCGATCTCGCAATAGCCGCAGAAGATGCAGCGGCTCATGTTGATCTCGTAGACCGCCGCGTAGCGCTCGCCGGCCGAGACCTGGTGGTCGGGCGTGTTCTCGGCGGCGACGACGCGGATGCACTCGGCCGGGCAGGCGGCCGCGCAGAGCGAACAGCCGACGCACTTCTCCAGGCCGGTGTCCTCGAAGCGGTGCAGCTTGTGGCGGCCGCGGAAGCGCGGATAGACCGGCGTCTTCTGCTCCGGGTATTCGAGCGTGACCGGCTTCTCGAACAGGCGCATGAAGGTTGTGCGCAAGCCCTTCAGGGTTGCGCCGAAGGCGCGATAGGCACCGCCGGGGCCGCCGGGCTCGGGACCGTGGACGATGACGATCTCTTCCTCGGGGAGCGTGTACGGGCTCAGGTGACCACCACCAGGATCGCTGTGACAAGGGCGTTGACAGTCGCAAGCGGCAGGAGGACCTTCCAGCCGAACGACATGAGCTGGTCGTAGCGCAGGCGCGGCTGGGTTGCGCGCGCCCAGATGAAGAAGCAGACCAGCAGGAACATCTTGAGCGTGACCCACAGGGGGCCGAGTGCCTCCGGGCCAGGGCCATGCCAGCCGCCGAAGAAGAGCGCGGTGGCCAGGCCGGAGAACACGATGATGTGCATGTACTCGGCCATGTAGAAGGCGCCGAAGCGCATGCCGCCGTACTCGGTGTTGTAGCCGGCGACCAGCTCGGCATCGGCCTCCGGGAGGTCGAACGGCGGCCGCGCGGTTTCCGCGAAGCCGGCCACCAGGAAGATGCAGAAGCCGATGAACTGCGGGATGACATACCAGATGTTGTTCTGGGCGTTG
>DATBDN010000235.1:0-12484 GCA_036269895.1 Thermoleophilaceae bacterium | reverse complement strand
GGCCTCGACACGACGCTCCACGTCGCCCAGAACATGGCCGAGTCCTACGGCGAGCGGTTCTACGTCCACCCCGGCATGAGGGAGCTGGTCGAGGGCGGCAACTACGGCCAGAAGACCGGAAAGGGTTTTTATGAGCACGGCAGCTGAGACCGACGTCCTCGAGACCGTCGTTGAGCGGTTTCAACTCAAGTCCCTGGTCGAGGCATGCCTTCTCGTGGAGGAAGGCGTCGCCACGATCAAGGACATCGACATGGGCATGATGATGGGCGCCGGGATAATCCCCGGCCCCTTCGCGGCCGCCGACGAGCGCGGTCTCGACGAGATCGTCCAGGCGCTCGAGAACGCACCCGGGAGCTGGGGCGACTGGACCGAGCCGCCGGTCCTGCTGCGCCGCATCGTCGCGCAGGGCCGTCTCGGCAAGAAGACCGGTCAAGGCTTCTACGCCTACCCGTCGCCTGACGCTGAGCAGAAGGAAACGATCCTTCTCGAATGGCGTGACGATGTGGCGATCATCTGGCTCAACCGGCCGCCGATGAACCCGCTGTCGCCGACGGTCATCAACGAGCTGGCGGACACCTGGCAGCAGGTCGACGGTAAGGCGCGGGCGATGATCATCGCCTCCTCGAACACCTTTACGTTTGCCGCCGGCGCGGACATCAAGGAGTTCACGAAGATGGACGAGGAGACCGGCCGCAAGATGGTCGAGCAGGCGCACTCGTTCATGCGCGGTATGGAGAAGTCGCGCACGGCCACCATCGCGGCTGTCAACTCGATTGCCCTCGGTGGCGGGTGCGAGCTGGCGATGGCGTGCGATTTCCGGATTGCCGCCGAGTCGGCCATGTTCGGGCAGCCGGAGATCAACCTCGGGATCATCCCGGGCTTCGGCGGCACACAGCGGCTGCCGCGGCTCGTGGGCGCGGCGAAGGCGCTCGAGATGAATCTCGTGGGCGAGCCGATCGACGCCTGGAAAGCGCTCGAGATCGGCCTGGCGAACGAGGTCGTCCCGGACCACGAGCTGTTCGACACGGCGCTGCAGTGGGCGCGCAAGCTCGCCGACCAGGCGCCGCTCGCGATCGAGCAGATCAAGAAGGTCTCCGCGAACGGCGACCTCGACGTGGGGCTGGAGGCAGAGGCGCACGGCTTTGCGGCGGCGTTCCAGTCCGAGGACGCGAAGGAGGGGATCGGCGCATTTCTCGGCAAGCGGAAGCCTCAGTTCAAGGGTCAGTAGCCCAGCTGCTCCGCGATGCGGAGCGGCCCGTAGTGCTAACCGGGGCGGGAATCTCGGTTCCATCCGGCATCCCCGACTTCCGCACGCCCGGCGAGGGCTTGTGGGAGAAGGTCAACCCGATGGAGGTCGCGCACATCGACGCCTTCCGGCGCGATCCCGACCGTTTCTGGCACTTCTACTCACAGCGGTTCATGTCGCTGCGCGACAAGAGGCCGAACCGGGCACATGAGATCGTCGCCGAGCTCGAGCGTCGCGGCCTGGTGCGAGCGGTGATCACGCAGAACATCGACCGCCTGCACCGAGCGGCGGGATCGCAGGACGTGATCGAGGTGCACGGTTCGATCGCCCAGTCCATCTGCCTGGACTGCGGCGGCCGCGTCGAGCTGGAGCAGGTCGTCGCGATGATCGAGCGGGACCCGACGAGCGCGCCGGAGTGCGTCGCGTGCATCACGCCGCTGAAGCCCGACGTGGTCCTCTTCGGGGAGTTCCTCCCCGAAGACGCGCTGCGGCGAGCGCACGAACTGGCGGCCGAGGCGGACCTGATGCTCGCAATCGGCTCGTCGCTGGAGGTCCATCCGGTTGCGGCGCTGCCGGGCGTCACGCTCGAAGCCGGCGGCCGCCTCGTGCTGATCACGCAGGGCCCGACGCCGTACGATCACGACGCGGAAGTCAAGCTCGAGGGCGACGTGGTCGACGAGCTCGACGCGGTGCTCGCCGCTTTGAACTAGTCGTACGAGCGGTCCAGGTGCGCGAAGCGCGGGTCGGTGCCGCCGACCTCGCTCCCGTTGATCCACGCCCGGCCGTGCCCCGCGGGAGGCTTGGGCACACGCGCCGGCTTGATCGGCTTGCGCCGGCGCGGGGGAGGCAGCCGGATCGTTCGAGCCACGCGCGGATGCTCTCGCCGCGTAACGCCGCGAGTCCAGTCCCCTGTAGCCGGAAATCCCGCAATTTGCGCGACTTCGATCGGGGCGGTTACACCCAGCGCGTATGGGTAACGGGGGTGAATGAGCGCACTACCGCCCGAGCGAAAGCTCTCCAGGTTCCTCGGCCTCTTCAGCTTCGTCCTGGGGGTCGCACAGTTAGCGGTGCCCGAGCGCGTCAACAAGCTGATCGGCGTGGAGGACAAGCCCAAGAACCGCTTGATTCAGCGCGCGGCCGGCGTGCAGGAGCTCAGCGCCGCGCAGGGCATCTTCGCGTTCAGCCCGCCCACACCAGTCCTTTGGTCACGCGTCGCCGGCGACATCGCCCATGTCGGGATGCTGGTCCGGGCACTAGACAACAAGCGCAGCGACCGCACGAAGCTTGGCGCCACCATCGGCGCCGTCGTCGGCATCGCCGCGCTCGACAGCTTCGTGAGCATCCGCTACCAGAAGGCGTGGCCCAAGGAGCCATCGCAGGGCGAGTCGCTCCCCACGCGGTCCGATCCGTACGACTTCGAAGCGAAGGTGCCGGGCAACCCCGCGATCACCATCCTCGCGAGCGAGTCCGAGATCAGGCCGCGGCTGCAGGAGCTCGAGATCGCGAGCTATGGCGACATCGAGTTCCGGCCCGCGCCCGGTGATCGCGGGACCGAGGTGGTCGTCAAGACGAGAAAGAAGACCGAGAAGGTGAAGGCCGATCTGCGGCGCGCGAAGCAGCTGGTCGAGGTCGGGGAAGTCGTGCGCTCCGACGGTGCGCCCGAGGGCAGCGAGGTCAAGCGCCAGCTGTTCCAGCGCTCCGCGCAGCCGCTCGACGAGAAAGAGCTGGCGAAGCTGGGAGGGGGCTCCTGATGCGCGCCAATGTCTGGTCAGGCCGCAACACGGTCCAAGTCGAGAACGTCCCGGATCCGAAGATCCTCAACAATCAGGACGCGATCGTCCGCATCACGTCCACGGCGATCTGCGGGTCGGACCTGCATCTGTACGACGGCTACGTCCCGACCATGAAGCGCGGCGACATCCTGGGCCACGAGTTCATGGGCGAGGTGGTCGAGACTGGTAGGGAGGTTGACAACCTCCAGGTCGGCGATCGCGTGGTGGTGCCGTTCCCGATCGCATGCGGGCGCTGCAGCAACTGCCGGGCGCAGCTCTACTCGATCTGCGAGAACACGAACCCGAACGCGGTCATGGCCGAGAAGATGTTCGGCCACCCGACCGCCGGCATCTTCGGCTACTCGCATCTGACCGGCGGCTTCGCCGGCGGCCAGGCGGAATACGCGCGTGTGCCGTTCGCGAACGTCGGGCCGATCAAGATCGAGAACGATCTCGCCGACGAGCAGGTGCTGTTCCTGTCGGACATCTTCCCGACGGGCTACATGGGTGCCGAGATGTGCGACATCAAGCCCGGGCACGTCATCGCGGTCTGGGGCGCAGGGCCGGTCGGCCAGTTCGCCATTGCGAGCGCCCGGCTGCTCGGCGCGGAGCGGATCATCGCGATCGACCGCTTCAACTACCGCCTGAAGATGGCGTCCGAGAAGGCGGGCGCGACCGACATCATCAACTACGAGCAGAACCCGGACGTGGTCGAGCAGCTGAAGGAGCTGACCGGCGGTCGCGGCCCGGACGCGTGCATCGACGCAGTCGGACTGGAGGCGCACCACGGGCATTTCCCGATCCAGGCGTACGACCGCATCAAGCAGGCGATGCGAGCCGAGACGGAGCGGCCGCATGCGCTGCGTGAGGCGATCTACGCCTGCAAGCCGGGCGGGGTCGTCTCGGTGATCGGCGTCTACGGCGGCTTCCTGGACAAGTTCCCCGCCGGGCAGTTCATGAACAAGGGCCTGACGATGCGCACCGGCCAGTGCCACGTGCATCGCTACTTGAAGCCGCTGCTCGAGCACATCGAGGCGGGCCGGATCGACCCGAGCTTCGTCGTGACGCACAGGCTCCAGCTCGGACAGGCCCCGGAGGGCTACGAGACCTTCAAGCACAAGCAGGACGAGTGCGTGAAGGTGGTGCTGAAGCCCTAGGCTGCTGCTTCGGCGTCCGCGCGCGATTCGGCTGTGAGCGGTGCGACCCCCCGGATCAGGTCAGCTGCGCGTTCGGCGATCGCGATGGTTGGCGCATTGGTGTTCCCACGCGGCACGGTCGGCATGACCGATGCGTCCACCACGCGCAGCCCCTCCACGCCGCGCACCCGCAGCTCGGTGTCCACGACCGCGTCGTCGTCCGCGCCCATCGCGCAGGTGCCGACCGGGTGGTACAGGGTCTGCGCGTGGCGGCGGATGAACGCGCGCATGTCCGCCTCGGCGCCGGAGCTCGGGACCTGCGCGGGCTCGGAGCAGTACGGCGCGAGCGCCTGCCGGCGTGCGATCTCCATCACGAGCGCAACGCCCGCCTCCATACGTCGCATGTCTGCTTCCTCGGCGAAGTACCGGTGCATGATGTGGGGCTTCGCGCTCGGCTCCGGGGATGCCAGGAACACCTCGCCGCGGCTACGCGGCGTGAGCAGGCAGACGCCCACTGAGATCCCGTACTCGGCCAGGCCGAACGGCGGATCCTCGAGCAGCATCCCGGGAATCGCATGGATCTGAAGGTCGGGCGCGTCGAGGCTGTCACTGCTGCGCACAAAGCCGCCGACCTCCGCCAGGTTCGACGTGAACGGACCTGCGCCCTCGGTCTCGAACTTCACCAGGTTCGCCTCGATGTTCTCCGGCGTCATCGCGCCCGCCAGCCCGACGGGCTCGTCCGACCGCCAGAGGCCCCAGATCTGGACGTGGTCCTGGAGGTTGCGCCCGACCATCGGCCGGTCGGCGATTGGCATGATCAGCCGGGAGATCAGATGCTCGGGCGGGCCGATCCCGGACAGCATCAGCAGCTGCGGGGAGTTGTAGGCGCCGCCCGAGACGATCACTTCCCGCTCGCAGTCGAAGCGCAGAGGTTCGCCGGCGCGCTTGCCTTCGACGCCCGTCGCCCGCAGGCCCTCGAACACGACGCGCTCGACATGGACGTTGCACTCCACCGTCAGGTTCGGCCGCGCCATCGCGGGGTGGAGGAAGGCCACCGACGTGCTGCAGCGGCGGCCGTCGCGCTGGGTCAGCTGGTAATGGCCCATGCCGTCCTGCGCCGCGCCGTTGAAGTCGTCGTTCGTGCCGAGTCCGGCCTCGATGCCGGCCTCGATCACGGCGTCCATCATCGGGTTCGGATGACGGCCGTCGCGCACGGACAGTGGCCCGCCGGTGCCGTGGTAGTGGGACTCGCCACGCTCGTTGTCCTCCGAGCGCTTGAAGTACGGCAGAAGCTCGTCGTAGCCCCAGCCGGGGCAGCCGGCGCCGCGCCAGCTGTCGTAGTCGGCCGCGTTGCCGCGGATGTAGACCATCGCGTTGGTCGACGACGAGCCGCCGAGGGTGCGGCCGCGCGGCAGGTAGATCCGACGGCCGTCGCAGTCCGGCTCGTGGCTGGTCCACATGTCCCAGTCGACGGCGCTGCGGGCGAGCGAGGAGACGCCGAGCGGGATGTGGATGTTCTCGAGCGTGTCCGGCGGGCCCGCTTCGACCAAGAGGACCTGAACGTCCGGATCCTCACTCAACCGCGCAGCGAGCACGCATCCCGCAGACCCTGCGCCGACGATGATGTAGTCGTACATTGAGGGCGATCCTATGAGTCTCCACAAAGAATGGGCAACGTTCATCGATCCACGCGACGCCTCGACGTGGCAGATCGACCTGACGTTCCTCTCGAGCGCATGGAAGTGCATCTTCGGCTGTGGCTGCAAGGGCATCCACGGCGAGCCCGTGATGGGCTGCTGCTCGTCGGGTGTCTTCATCCAGGCGTCCGCCGACGATGAGGAGGGGGCTGAGGACTTCGACCTTGTCAAGAAGCGTGTCAAGCAGCTCACCGACGAGGACTGGGACCTGCGACCACAGTTCAACAAGAACTGGTGGCGGGAGCGCGGCAAGGGCTCCGGCTCGAAGCACACGAAGCTGCACGACGGGGGATGCGTCTTCGCCAATCGCGGTGACGGCCCGTCCGGCTCGATCGGCTGCGCGTTCCACGTCGCGGCCCTGCGGCGGGGTGAGGACCCGATCGATTGGAAGCCGTGGACCTGCGGACTGGTCCCGTTCGCGATCGACCACTCCGCCGACGACGAGCACCACACGCTGCGCGCATACGAGCACGAGCGAGACTGGGGCTCAGGCGAAAGCGAGCCGCTGGACTGGTGGTGCGTCGATTCGCCCGACGCGTACGTTGGCGCGCAGCCCGTCTACCGCAGCGAGGAATCGCTGCTGCGGCGCATTCTCGGCGACGAGCTCTACGAGGAGGTCGTCGTGTACATGGACGCGCGCTACGCCAAGCCGGGCACGACCCCGATCAACTGGGTTGGCCACTGGGGGGTCGAGCCGCCGGATGGCTCGACCGCGATCCCGCTGCCTATGGCGCCTCAGGGGACAAACGGACGGGCAAAACCTTGAGCTGGTTGATGAACGGCGACTCGACGTAGACGGGCTTGCCGGTGATCTCCAGGTTCGGGTAGCGCGCCAGGATCTCCTCGAGCATCACCTTCAGCTCGAGGCGGGCAAGCGCTGCGCCCAGGCAGAAGTGGCGGCCACCCGCGCCGAAGCCCTGATGATCGGGGTCCCGCTCGACGTCGAAGCGCTCCGGCTCCTCGAACTTGGTCTCGTCGCGGTTCGAGGCCACGTACCACATCACGACCTTCTCGCCTTCCTTGATCGGACAGCCGGCGATCTCGGTGTCCTGCGTGGCGGTGCGGCGGAAGTGTGCGAACGCCGGGAACATCCGCACTGATTCCTCGACCGCGCTCGGGATGAGCGACGGGTCGTCGACTAGCTTCTGACGCTCCTCCGGGTGCTCGCAGAGCGCGACGAGCGCGCTGCAGAAGGTGGCCTTCGTCGAGTCGTTGCCGGCCGCCATGAGCAGGAAGAAGCCCATGACGATCTCCCAGTCCTCGAGCTTCGAGCCGTCGACCTCGGCGTTGACGAGGACGGTCGAGAGGTCGTCCTCCGGGTGCTCGCGACGCGCGTCGATCAGCCGCTGGCAGCGGGCGAAGATCTCCGGGATCTCTTCCTGCATGAGCGTCTGGGGCCCGTCCGGGTTGAGGTCCGGGTCGCCACCGCCGAGCGTGGCGTTCATCAGGCGCGCCCAGCTGGCGTCGTCCTCGGGCGGGGTGCCCATGAAGCTGCCGATCACGCGCGCGACGACCGGTTGCGCGAACTCGTCCACGAGGTTGATCTCGTCGTTTGCGTCGAGCATGTCGAGGCGGTCGCGCACGATCTGGCGGATACGGTCCTCGTGCTCGGCGATCCGCCTGGGCGTGAACCCACGCTGGAACAGCGCCTTCAGGCGGTCGTGCTTCGGCGGGTCTTGAGCGATGAACATGCCGCGCTGCAGCTCGAGGGGCATGACCGCCTCCGTGAGCGCTGTGATCCCGCCCAGCTCCGAGCTGAACGTCTGCCAGTCCATCGACACCGCGCGGACGTCGTCCCAGCGGACCACCGAATGGAAGCCGGCCTCGGCCGGGAACTCCGGGATGTGCGAGGACCAGTGCACCGGGCACTCGCTGCGGAGGCGTTTGAAGAGGTCGTAGGGCGGACCCTCCAGCCATTGCTCGCGCGCGCCGACGACGATCTCGTCGAGCGGCTGTTCGTCTGTCTGTTCGTGCGGATGAACGGCCATGCGGCGGACCTTAATGGCATCTAGGTGTCAATAGGGACGATTTCTAACACCGCGTCAGCAACGGAGACGGCGTCGCCGGGGTGCAGCTGACGGCCGCGGCGCTTCTCGCGCTCGCCGTTCACGAGCACCTCCTCGTGCTCCAGGAGATCTCGCGCCTCACCGCCCGAGTCGACCAAGTCGGCGAGCTTGAGCAGCTGGCCTAGCCGGATCGTTTCCCCCGTTATGGGGATGCGACGCGCGTTGGTCATTTCTGAGAGTCTGGCGAGGTCATCGCCGAGTCGTACCGTCACCAGTTGCCGCAGCTCACCGGCGACCGTCCGTTCGTGACAGACGCCGGCATGGAGACCGATCTGATCTTCAACCGCGGGCTCGAGCTGCCTGACTTCGCGGCGTTCGTCCTGCTCGAGGATGCGGTCGGAACCCGCGAGTTGGTCGACTACTACGAGGGCTTCTACGCAATCGCCCTTGAACACGACCTGGGATTGATCCTCGACACGCCGACCTGGCGTGCCAACCGCGACTGGGGCGAGCGGCTCGGGTACGACGCCACGAAGCTCGCCGACGCGAACAGGCGCTGGGCGGACATCATCGCCGAGCTCCGCGCGGCATGGAGCGCCCAAGCTCCGATCGTGCTCGACGGCCTGATCGGGCCGCGCGGCGACGGCTACGTCCCGGGCGCGCAGATGTCCGCCGGCGAAGCGGCCGCGTACCACGCCGAGCAGATCGCCACGTTCGCGCAGACGCCGGTCGACATGGTGACGGCGCTGACGATGAACTACGCGGAGGAGGCGGTGGGCGTCGCGCGCGCGGCGGCCGAGCATGGCCTGCCGGCGGCGATCTCGTTCACCGTCGAGACCGACGGCCGCCTGCCGACTGGCCAGCCGCTGGGCGAGGCGATCGACCAGGTCGAGAGCGAGACCGCCGCTGCGCCCGCGTACTTCATGGTCAACTGCGCCCATCCGACGCACTTCGAGCATGTGCTGGCGGAGGACGGCGCGTGGCGCGAGCGCATCCGCGGGATCCGCGCCAACGCGTCGACGATGAGCCACGCCGAGCTGGACCAGGCGGAGGCGCTCGACGCCGGCGACCCGGCCGAGCTCGCGGCGGGCTACGAGCGGCTGCGGGCTCACCTGCCGAACCTGACGGTGCTCGGCGGCTGCTGCGGCACCGATCGCCGCCACGTGGCCGCGGTCTGCGAGCGCCTGGTCTGACTGTCCCGGGTAAGGAAGATCTATGCGCACCAGGTTCGTGGCCTTGGCCATCGTCCTGGCGGTCACCGGAAGCGGCTGTGGCAGCTCGAGTGGGAGCAACGACGAGCCGGCATCGATCGTGCCCGCCTCGGCGTACCTGTACGCGGAGGCGACCCTCGACCCGTCGGGCGACCAGGCAGGCGCCGCGCGGGATCGCTCACGCCCGGCAGCGCGCCGATCACGCTTCGCGCCGCGTCCTGGCGCCTCCTGGCTGTCCTGAAGCCTGGCGGTGCGTCCGCGTTCGGGACGGCAGGGGCGTTCCTGGCGCCCCTTCGCTACGTGATCGTCGGCGGCCGCCGTGACGGCGGGCGCTTGCGCTCGCACGCGGAGCTCGTGGTCCGCTGAGCTACTCCGGTATCGAGCGGCGCCGCAGCGCGCGCTCCATTCGCGCAACGGCGTGCTCGACTGCGTGTTGCAGGTGCTCGGGTGGGTCACCCTCGAGCGCTGCGTTGGCGGCGTCGCCGACCTCCGCGCGCGACGCAGCCAGCTCCGGGTCGACGTCCGGCGGCAGCTCGGCCAGCACCGCCTCGAGCGCGATCCGCGCCTGGAGCGCCGCCTCGCGTGGACGGTGGGCGTCGAGATCGGCGCGCGCCCGTAGCACCAGCTCCTCGCAGGCGAGCAGCTGGTCGCGGCCTGAGAGGATCGCGGCCAGGCGCTCGCCGGGGCCGATCACGTCGCCGCGGCGCCCACGCGAGAGGGCGCCCGCCTCCGTACGAGGGAGCTCGAGCGCGTCGTCGAAGCGGCCCTCGGCGACCAGGTCGCCCACGCCGTAGCCCACGCGGACAACCAGCGCGTGAGCGGGGGACACCTCGACCGACGCCCACGCGTCCGCAGCCGCGGCGCGATGGGCACGCAGCATGCGGTTGAGCTCCGCCGACCCGAGCCGCGCCTCCTCGACGAGCGCGTCGCGGTCGCGCTTCAGCGCCGCCAGCCACGCCTCGGCCTCGAGCGCCGACGCGAACGGCTCGGCGCCGATCACCGTCGCCCGCGAGGTCGGGACGGGCTCAGGACCGGCCTCCGCGACCTTGCGTGGCCGCTTGCGCCCCAGCAAGCGTCGCTGCGGCGCTGCCAGGGTCTTCAGCGCGATGACCGACTGCGGAGCGCCCTCAGGGCCGCCGCGCACCAGGTAGCGGCCGTCCGGGGGTCCGAGCAGGAAGCCGAACTCGAGCTGCGTGAAACGGAAGGGCGGGCTAATCGTCCGAGATGACGCCGCGGCGGTTCTTCGGAACCTTGATCGCGTACTTCGACGCCTTCGTTGGCACGACGGGGTTGTCGATCTTCGACAGCCGCTGGACGAGGTTGTTCCATTGACCCGGCTTCAGGACGGCGAGCGCCTGAAGACCGAGCTTCCTGTTCGTGCCGAACAGCGGCTTGAAGCCCACGTGGATGTGATTCGCGTGGTCCGCCATTGCGAACGTGTTCGCGCCGTAGTCGAGCAGCGAGATGATCTGGTGTGGCTGCATCGTGCCCTGGAGCAGCATCAGGCGGTGCACGACCTGGTCGGCGATGCCGCCGGGATCCTGGTGGCCCAGGATCGGGATGCCGTTCACCGCGGAGATGTCAACCGCGTTTCCTGTCCAGTGCTCGGACACGCTCCCGGAGCTCGTCATCTCGCTGTGGCCCGACTTGAGGCAGCTGACTGTCGGCTCAAAGCCGGACTCGGCCAGGAACTCGAGCGTCGCCAGCACGCGGCGGTCGATCTGGCCGGTGCGGATGTCGTTGCGGCCGCCCTCGTAGATCGTGATGCGCGGGTCGTTCAGCACGCGCTGCTGCAGGAGGCTCTTCGGCAGCAGCATGACTTGGCCGATCGACAGGTTGTCGTTGCCGTTCGGGTCGTAAAGCGCGTTGCGGCCGGAGGCGCGGTAGATCGCCGTCGCCTCGAGCAGCTTCCAGCCGTCGAGGATCGGCTTCGGGTCGATCATCGGCGCGCCCTTGCCGGCCGGCCGGATCTGGAAGTACATGTGCGACGCCAGCTTCGAGGTCGGCGCCGGGATGCGGCCGAGCACGGTGCCGCCGACCACGTGCGCGCCCTTCTTCAGACGCGCGAGGCGCATCGTCTTCGGGTTGAAGCGCAGCGGCCGCGCCGACACGTCGAACGTGGAGTAGGCGCCCTTCTTGGCCTTCGTCAGCAGGATCTGCTCGAGGCCACCAGCCGCCTTCGCGCCCGGCCGCGTCGGGTGGGCGAACAGGCGCTCGCGCTCGACTGGAAGCGCGGCCGCCGCCGAGTCCTGGGGCTGGCTCGTCGCGCTCAGGCGCTTCTTGCCCGAGGCCGCCACACGCGACTTCTTCGTCTTGGCGACGATGGTCTTGGTGACCTTCGACGTGCTGGTCACCTGGCGGCCTGCGCTCGCCGGCGCCTTCGGCGTCGGGTCGTGGCGCTTCTGCTGCTGGTTGGCCTGGAGCGCCTTGGCGGTCGTCTTCAGCTTGCCGAGGTTGCTCTTGGGCACCGGGTAGAGCTTCGACACCCGGCCGAGGCCCGAGTACGTGTACTGGTTGCCGTACACGTCCTGCAGGACCACGTAGTGGCCGAGCTTCTTCGAGGCGCCGATCTTCTTGACGACACCGTCGTTGGTGGCGACCACCGGTGCTCCGCGCCGGGCGAAGATGTTGATCCCCTGGCGGGTCGGGTCGCTGGTGTCGAGGTTCGCCGCGTTGGCACCGCGGGCGACGCGCTTGATCGTCGTGTTCTCGGCCTGGTCGTCCGCGTAACGCGCGTGCGCGTAGACCGGGAAGTGGCCCTCGGTCAGACCGGTGAGCGAGCCGATCAGGTCCGGCGGCACGCCCGCGCTCATCCGCGCGCGGAGCATGACCGAGTCGACGTACCAGCTGGCGTGGTTGTAGGCGAAGATCGCCTTCTGGATGTTGGTGTCGCCGCCGGCGGCGCGGAGGTAGCGCGCGGCGCTGAAGATCGCGTCGACCGGGTTGAACGGGTCCTTGCGGCCGTCCTTGTTGGCGTCGACGGCCCAGGTCTTCCAGGTTGACGGCAGGAACTGCATCCAGCCGACGGCGCCGGCGGTCGAGACGTTCAGGTTGCGGCCGTAGTCGGTCTCGATCTCGTTGATCGCCGCGAGCACCTCCCAGCGGATGCCGTACTGGATGCCGGCAGCCTGGTAGATCGGCAGCAGGAAGATCGGGACCTGGAACTTCTGGATGACGAAGTTCGGGACGCCGGAGGCCACAGCGGGACCGGGCAGCGCGTCGAAGAAGGTGGGGTTGGTCGGAGCGGGGGAGCCGTCCGGCTCGCGCAGCTTCGCGTTGATCTCGTCGAGCTTCTTCTTGACCTCACCCTGGGGTTGAGCGTTCGGGACGTCGCCGAGCGCATTCGGCTTCGCCTTCTGGATGTCCTGGTCGCCGCCGGCCGCGCGCAGGTAGCGGGCGGCGGCGAAGATGGCGTC
>DATBDN010000234.1:0-25993 GCA_036269895.1 Thermoleophilaceae bacterium | reverse complement strand
CGCGCTCAACTGGTGGACCGAAAAGCTCGGGCTCGGCAGCCTGAACATCGGCTACTCGAACACGGCGATGTGGATCGTCTTCTCCTATATCTGGCTGCCGTTCATGATCACGCCGGTCTGGGCCGCGATCGAGCGCGTGCCGGACTCGCTACTCGAGGCCTCGAGCGATTTGGGGGCGAAGCGTTGGACGACCTTCCGGCGCGTGCTGCTGCCGCTCGCCTGGCCGGGCATCGTCGCGGGCTCGATCTTCACGTTCTCGCTGACGCTCGGCGACTACATCACCCCCACGCTCGTCGGCGGCGCGAGCTCCGACTTCATCGGCAACGTCGTCTACCGCAACGTCGGCGTGGCCAACAATGTCCCGTTCGCGGCGGCGTTCGCGACCGTACCGGTCGTCGTCATGGGCATCTATCTCGTGCTTGCGCGGCGCGCGGGAGCGACGGAGGCGCTGTGAGCGAGACCAGAGGCACCCGCATCGCGCTCGCGGTATGGACCGTCGCGATCCTGCTGTTCCTCTTCATCCCGATCGCAATCATCTGCCTCTACGCCTTCAATCCGTCGAACGTGCAGGGCTGGCCGCTCGACGGCCTCTCCACGAAGTGGTTCTCGAGCACCTGGCACAACGAGGAGATGCGTCACGCGTTCGCGCTATCGCTCAAGGCCGGCGCGGTGGCGACCACGGTCGCGCTGCTGCTCGGGACGGCAGCCGCGTTCGCGCTGCATCGCTTCCGCTTCTTCGGGCGCGAGGCCATCTCGCTGCTGCTCGTACTCCCGATCGCGCTGCCCGGAATCATCACCGGCATGGCGCTGAACTCGTTCTTCCAGTTCTGGAGCATCAACCTCTCGTACTGGACGATCGTGATCGGCCACGCGACGTTCTGCATCGTGATCGTCTTCAACAACGTCTTCGCGCGTCTGCGCCAGACTGAGACGTCGCTGCTCGAGGCTTCGATGGACCTCGGCGCGAGCGGCTGGCAGACGTTCCGCTTCGTCACCTTCCCGGTCATCTCGACCGCGCTGATCGCCGGTGGGCTGCTGGCTTTCGCGCTGTCTTTCGACGAGGTGATCGTCACGACCTTCACCGCCGGTGCTCAGAACACGCTGCCGCTGTGGATCTTCGGGAACATCCGGCTGGGTCAGCAGCTGCCCGAGGTCAACGTGGTGGTTCTGTGGGTACTTGCGCTCACGCTGATACCGGTCATCCTTGCGCAACGGTTAATGCGCGACACCGGCGTGCTGAGAAGCCGCGCAGCCGGTGCGCGGGGCGTATAGGGTACGTCAGGTAGACCTTTTCGGAGGAGGGAAACGCATGGCCACGGAGACCGCTACCGCTTACAAGAACTTTGTAGGCGGCGAATGGGTCGACGCCGTCGAGGGCGCGACCATGGACGTCATCAACCCCGCGACGGGCGAGAAGATCGCCGAGGTTCCGCGCGGGACTCAGGCCGACGTCGACCGCGCAGTCGAGGCGGCCAAGAAGGCGCTGCCGGAATGGCTCGACTCGACCCCGGGCGAGCGCATGACAGTGCTGCTGAAGATGGCGGACATCCTCGATGAGCACGCGGAGGAGATCGCGCGCCTCGAGTCGCTCAACACCGGCAAGCCGTGGGCAGTGGCGGTGGACGAGCCCGGCATCTCGGCGGACAACCTGCGCTTCTTCGCCGGCGCTGCGCGCGTGCTCGAGGGCAAGTCGACCGGCGAGTACATGAAGGGCTACACGTCGATGATCCGGCGCGAGCCGCTCGGCATCGTCGCCGGCATCACGCCGTGGAACTACCCGCTGATGATGGCGATCTGGAAGATCGGCCCGGCGCTCGCCGCGGGGAACGTCCAGATCATCAAACCATCCGAGCAGACGCCACTCACGACCTTGCGCCTGATGGAGCTTTGGAAGGGCGCCATTCCCGCAGGTGTCTTGAACGTGATCACAGGCGACGGTGAGCCGGTCGGCGCAGGCCTCGTGCGCCACGAGGACGTGCGCCTCGTGTCGCTCACCGGCGATGTCGCGACCGGTCGTGAGGTCCAGCGCGCCGCAGCCGACACGGTCAAGCGCTGCCACTTGGAGCTGGGCGGCAAGGCGCCGGTCATCGTCTTCGACGACGCGGACCCGGCCGCGGTGGCGGAGGGCGTGAAGATCGCCGGATACTGGAACTCCGGCCAGGACTGCACTGCGGCGTCGCGCATCGTCGCGAGCCCGAAGATCTACGACAAGCTGCTCGAGGAGCTCGTTCCAGCGATCGAAGCGCTCAAGGTTGGCGATCCCGCCAGCTCCGATGATCTGGACATGGGCCCGGTCATCTCGCAGTCGCAGCAGGAGCGGGTGCTCGGCTTCCTCGAACGCGCCACGGGCGCGACCGTGCTGACGGGCGGCGGCGCCGAGGGCGACCGCGGCTTCTTCGTGAAGCCGACGGTGCTCGCTGACGTTTCGCAGACCGACGAGGTCGTGCAGCGCGAGATCTTTGGTCCTGTCGTGACGGTGCAGAAGTGGCAGTCCGACGACGAGGCGATCGCGCTTGCGAACGACGTGCCCTACGGCCTGTCGGCGTCGGTGTGGACACGCGACATCGGTCGCGCGCTTAACGCGGCGCGCAAGCTCCAGTTCGGCACCGTGTGGATCAACGACCACATTCCGCTCACGAGCGAGATGCCGCACGGCGGCTACAAGCAGTCCGGCTACGGCAAGGACCTTTCGGCGTATTCGCTCGAGGACTACACGCAGATCAAGCACGTCATGGCGAAGATCGACTGACGTGCCCGCCGACGTCACCATCGAGCGCGTCACCAAGCGCTTCGACGAGGTCGTGGCCGTCGACGACCTGTCGCTGGAGATCGAACGTGGCAGCTTCTACGCCCTGCTCGGCCCGTCGGGCTGCGGCAAGACGACGACGCTGCGCATGATCGGCGGCTTCGAGGAGCCGACCGGCGGCAAGATCTACCTCGGCGACCGCGAGGTCTCCGGGTTGCCGTCCTACAAGCGCGACGTCAACACGGTGTTCCAGAGCTACGCGCTCTTCCCCCACCTCTCGATATTCGAGAACGTCGCCTTTGGGCTGCGGCGCAAGGGCGTGGGCAGAGCGGAGGTCACGCAGCGGGTCGGCGAGGCGCTCGAGCTCGTCGACCTGGGCGCGATGGGCAAGCGCAAGCCGAACCAGCTCTCGGGCGGTCAGCAGCAGCGCGTCGCCCTGGCGCGCGCGCTGGTGAACCGGCCGCGCGTGCTACTGCTGGACGAGCCGCTCGGCGCGCTCGACCTGAAGCTGCGCAAGCAGATGCAGCTCGAGCTGAAGCGCATCCAGCACGAGGTCGGCATCACGTTCGTGCACGTCACGCACGATCAGGAGGAAGCCATGACAATGGCCGACCAGATCGCCGTCATGAATGCGGGGCAGATCGAACAGCTGGGCACGCCGACCGAGCTGTACGAGACTCCGACGACGTCCTTCGTCGCGGGCTTCCTCGGAGTCTCGAACCTGATCCAGGGCGACGTCCGCGGCGACGCCGTCGAGACCGCCAACGGAATCAGGCTCCAGGTTGCGTCGCTGAACGGCGCGACCGGAACCGTCGCCGTCGGCGTGCGCCCCGAGAAGATTCAGCTGAACGGCACGGAGGTGAACCGCATCCCGGGCCGCGTGATCGAGAGCGCCTACATCGGCGTCGCGACCCAGTACGTCGTCGAGACGGCCGTGGGCCGCTTGATGGTCTTTGCCCAAAACACGAATGGCAACGCTGAAGCGATTGGCACCGGCAGCTCGGTGACCCTCACATTCAGCCCTGAATCGACATTTGTCCTGGAAGGAGCAAGTTGAGCGATTACACGAGACGGCAGCTGTTGGGGCGTGGCGCTGCGGGGGCATCGGTCCTGACGCTGCCCGGTCTGCTGGCCGCATGCGGCGGCAGCGGGGGCGGCATCAAGGCCGCCGGCAGCTCCAGCACGACAACGGCACCGGTCAAGCGCCAGCTGGCGAAGACGCTCAACTTCTCGAACTGGCCGCTCTACATCGATGTCGACCAGAAGACGAAGCGGCACCCCACGCTCGACGACTTCACGAAGAAGTTCGGCGTGAACGTCAAGTACACCGAGGACATCAACGACAACCCGTCGTTCTTCGGGAAGATCCAGGGCCCGCTGTCGCACGGTCAGGGCATTGGCCGCGACATCATCGTCATGACCGACTCGTCCGGCTTCCCTGGCCGGATGATCAAGCTCGGCTGGCTCGAGAAGCTCGACAAGCCCTCGATTCCGAACGTCAAGAACCTGATCGCCGTGCAGCAGCACCCGGGCTGGGACCCCAACCGCGACTACTCGCTGCCGTGGCAGTCCGGCATGACCGGCATCGGCTACGACCCGAACAAGGTCGGCGGCGAGTTGACGTCGGTCAACGAGCTGCTCACGAACCCGAAGTTCAAGGGCAAGATCACGCTGCTGAGCGAGCTCGCCGACTCGGTCGGCCTCGTCATGCTCGCGAACGGCGACGACCCGGCCAAGGTCTCCGGCCCCGCCTACGACAAGGCGATCGCGACGATGAAGAAGGCCGTCGATTCCGGGCAGGTTCGCCAGTTCACCGGCAACGACTACGCGCCGCTGCTCGCCAAGGGCGACGTCTGGGCGTGCTTTGCCTGGTCGGGCGACATGGTCCAGCTGCAGAACGACCACCCGCACCTGAAGTGGAATCTGCCCGACAGCGGCGGGATGATCTGGACCGACAACATGCTGATCCCGAAGGGCGGCAACATCTACACGGCGTCGGTCTACATGAACTACTACTACTCGCCCGACGTCGCAGCGAAGGTCGAGGACTACGTCAACTACATCTGCCCCGTGAAGGGCGCGGACCAGGTCCTCTTGAAGACCGATCCGAAGATCGCGAAGAACCCGCTGATCTTCCCGACGAAGGACATGTTGTCGCACGTGCACCAGTTCGACGCGGCCGCCGCGCAGAACGTCGAGTTCAAGACGAAGTTCGCGCAGCTGACGGGCTCATGAGCCTGCGGCGGGCCACGCCTTACCTGTTGCTGGCGCCGGCGCTGGCGTGGCTCGCCGTGTTCTTCGTCGTGCCGATGTACTACCTGTTCAACACGTCGCTGCAGACGGGTTCGCTGGACGTGGGCTACACGTTCAACTGGGCGTGGCACAACTACAAAGACGCGCTCACGCTGTACCAGACGCAGTTCGTCCGCTCGATCGAGTACGCCGGCGTTGCGACGCTGCTGTCGCTCCTGATCAGCTATCCGCTGGCGTACTGGATCGCGTTGAAGTCAGGGCGTTGGCGCAACCTGTTCCTGCTCCTGGTCGTCGCGCCGTTCTTCGTGACGTACCTGATCCGCACGCTCGCCTGGGAGACGATCCTGTCCGACAACGGTTTCGTCGTGCACACGCTGCAGTCGCTCGGGATCCTCTCGAGCGACGGGCGCCTGCTGGCAACGTCGACGGCCGTGATCGCGGGGATCACCTACAACTTCCTGCCGTTCATGGTGCTCCCGTTGTACGTGTCGCTGGAGCAGATGGACACGCGACTGATCGAAGCGGCACAGGACCTATACGCGTCGAAGTTCAAGGCGTTCCTGCGCGTGACGCTCCCGCTGTCGCTGCCAGGCGTGTTCGCCGGCACGCTGCTCACGTTCATTCCCGCGTGCGGTGACTTCATCAACGCGCAGCTGCTCGGATCGCCTCAGCAGTACATGATCGGCAACGTCATCCAGTCGAAGTTCCTCGCGATCACCGACTATCCGGCGGCAGCGGCGCTGTCATTCGTGCTGATGGCGGCGATTCTGGTGGCGGTCGCCGTCTACGCGAAGCTCCTCGGGACCGAGAGGCTGACCGGATGATCAAGAAGCTCCGCGCCGAAGCCCTGACGATCTACGCGGCGCTCGCGTTCGTGTACCTGATGTTGCCGATCGCGGTCGTGCTCGCGTTCTCCTTCAACAACCCGAAGGGGCGCTTCAACTTCACCTGGCAGGGCTTCACCTTCGACAACTGGCTGCACCCGTTCGACTATCCCGGCCTCGGCCCGGCCGTGCGGCTGTCGCTCGAGATCGCGGCCCTGTCGTCGATCTTCGCGACCGCGCTCGGCACGCTGATGGCGCTGGCGCTCGTCCGCTATGGGTTCCGCGGCCGCGGGGTCGTCAACACGCTGATCTTCCTGCCGATGACCACGCCGGAGATCGTGATGGGCGCGTCGCTCCTGACGCTGTTCCTCAACCGCGGCGTCGCGACCGGCTTCACGACGATCCTGATCGCGCACATCATGTTCAACATCAGCTACGTCGTCGTCACGGTGAAGGCGCGGCTCGTTGGCTTCGATCGCCACCTCGAGGAGGCGGCGATGGACCTGGGCGCGACTCCGTGGACGACGTTCCGCAAGGTCACGCTGCCGCTGATCGCGCCGGGCATCCTGTCGGCTGCGCTGATCGCCTTCGCACTGTCGGTCGACGACTTCGTGATCACCTACTTCAACGCGGGTTCTGAGACCACGTTCCCGCTGTTCGTCTGGGGTGCCGCACGCGTCGCGGTGCCGCCGCAGATCAACGTGATTGGATCGATGATCTTCCTGGTTGCGATCGTGTTGATGTTCGCCAACATCGTCATCCAGCGTCGTCGCGGGGCGGCGCCGCTGGAAGTCGCAATCCCCACCCCTACCCCCGCTCCCGCCCCTGCACCGGTGGTGAGCACGTCTTGACCAGATTGGGAGGAGCCCATTCGTGACCGCAACCGAAAACATGCCAGCGACGTCCAACCTCGAGAAGATGGCGCGCGACCATCTGTGGCTGCACTTCACACGCATGGGCGCGTACGCCGACGGCGGCATGCCCGTGATCATGCGCGGCGAGGGCTGCTACCTCGAGGACCAGCACGGCAAGCGCTACCTCGACGCGCTGGCGGGCCTGTTCGCCGTGCAGATCGGCTACTCGTATGGCGACGAGGTCGGTCAGGCGGCGCACGAGCAGATGCGCGAGCTGCCGTTCTACACGAACTGGTCCTACGCGCACCCACGCGCGATCGAGCTGGCCGCGGAGGTCGCCGACCTGGCTCCCGGTGACCTGAATCGCGTCTTCTTCGTGTCCGGTGGCTCGGAGGCCGTCGAGTCCGCGTGGAAGCTGGCGCGTCAGTACCACGCGGCGCGCGGCGAGCGCCGCTGGAAGGCCGTGTCGAGGCGAATCGCGTACCACGGCACGACGATGGGCGCGCTGTCGATCAACGGAATCGCGGCGCTGCGCACGCCGTTCGAGCCGCTCGTGCCGGACGTGATCCACGTGCGCAACACCAACCGCTACCACCGGCCGGTCGAGGAGACCGAGGAGCAGTTCACGGCATTCCTGCTCGACGACCTGGAAGAGGCGATCGTGCAGGAGGGTCCCGAGACGGTCGCGATGGTGATCATGGAGCCGGTCCAGAACGCCGGGGGTTGCCTCACGCCGCCGGCCGGCTACTGGCAGGGCGTCCGTGAGATCTGCGATCGCTACGGGATCCTGCTCTGCTGCGATGAGGTCATCAACGGCTTCGGCCGCCTGGGCGACTGGTTCGGGTCGGCCAAGTACGACATCCGGCCGGACATCATCACGTCTGCGAAGGGACTGTCGTCGGCCTACGCGTCGATCGGCGCGGTCATCACCACCGACAAGGTCTTCGAGCCGTTCGCGCAGGGGAACGCGATGTACACGCACGGCATCACCTTCGGCGGGCATCCCGTGATGTGCGCGATCGCGCTGAAGAACATCGAGATCATGAAGCGCGAGCGGATCGTCGACCACGTGGCCGAGAACGCCGAGACGATGCGAGCGTCGCTCGCGACACTCCTCGATCTGCCGATCGTCGGCGACCTGCGTGGCACCGGTTTCTTCTACGCATTGGAGCTCGTCAAGGACAAGGAGACGCGCGAGACGTTCGACGAGGAGGAGTCGGAGACGCTTCTGCGCGGATTCCTGTCAGGAGCGCTCTGGGAGCGCGGGCTCATCTGCCGCGCCGACGACCGCGGCGACCCAGTCGTGCAGATCTCTCCGCCGCTCGTCGCCGGTCAGGCCGAGATCGACGAGATGACGGGGATCTTGGGCGACGTGCTGTCGGAGGCGAGCGACCGGCTCGGAGCATCCGGAGGGCCGCACGCAGTTCGTCGCTCCCCTTGACGTTTGAGCAGCCGTGGTGGGTCGACGACGCCGGGTTGGGCGTCGTCGCCGATCCACTCGGCGGCGAGCAGTCGGCGGATGTCGCGGTCGTTGGTGGCGGCTTCACGGGCCTCTGGACGGCGCTCGCGCTGCGCGAGCGCAATCCGGCGTTGGACGTGGCCGTGGTCGAGGGCGACTTCTGCGGGTCGGGCCCGAGCGGGCGCAACGGCGGGTTTCTGCACGGCTACTGGGCGTCGCTCGGGACGGCAGCGGAGCTGTTCGGGGCGGAGCGCGCGCTGGAGCTGGCACGCGCGGGCGACCGGATCATCCCGGGCGTCCGCGCGTTCCTGGAAGGACGCGGCGACGACGCCTGGCTGCACGTCGGCGGGTTGCTCGAAGTGTCGGCTGCTCCGGCACAGGATCGGGCGATCGCGCAGTCCGCGGAAGTCGCGCGGCGGCTGGGCGTCCCCGAGGAGGCGATCGAGCTGGATGCCACAGAGGTGCAAAGCCACTGCGCCTCCCCGGTGTTCCGCAACGGCGTCCTGATCCGCGACGGAGCGACGCTGCACCCGGCGCGGCTGGTTCGCGCTTTACGGGACGCCGCGCTCGACGCGGGCGTGCGCGTCTACGAGCAATCGCCGGTGCTCCGCATCGAAGGCGGAGGCGCATCCGCATCGCGGGCATCCAGCGCGCCCGGATCTGCCGCGCCTCGCATTCGCACCGCGCACGGCTCCATTCGCGCGGATGCTGTCGTTGTCGCCACGAACGCCTGGATGACCGGCTGGCGCCCCGTTGCGAATCGCGTCACGAACATGGGCAGCTGGGTCATTCTTACGGAGCCGGCTCCGGACGTCCTCGAGATGATCGGGTGGACCGGTCACGAGGCGATCATCGACGGGCGCACGTTTCTGCACTACTTCCGCGCCACCGACGATGGCCGCGTGCTCATGGGCGCCGGCGCGGGACCGATCGGGTTCGGCGGAAGGGTGGACGACCGCTTCTTCATCGGCGCCGCAACTCACCGACGCGCCGAAGCCGGCCTTCGGCGCCTGCTTCCCGCGTTCGCCGACGTCAAGGTCGAGCGCACATGGGGCGGGCCGATCGATGTATCGGCCGATCGACTGCCGTTCTTCGGCAACCACGGACGTGTGCACTTCGGTGTCGGCTACACCGGGAACGGCGTCGGCCCGAGCTGGCTTGGCGGGCAGATCCTCGCTTCGCGGGCGCTGGGGCTCGACGACGAATGGACGGCGCTGCCGCTGGTAGGCCGCCGGCCTCGCCCACTTCCTCCGGAGCCGTTTCGCTACGTCGGTGGACGGGCGATCCGATCGGCCACGCTGGCCTGCGAGGACGCGGGCGAGGCGGGTCGGCCGGAGCCGCGACTGGCGGCGGCGATCGCGTCGATCCCGCGCCGACTGGGAATCCCGCTCGGCACCCGTTGAACCTGGCCCTCCCGACATAGAGCGTCCCCTACGCGGGTACGACCCTGTATGGCGACAGCCACCCCGGCACGGACGCGGGCAGAGCTATCGGGCGCGCTGAAAGAACTCGTCGGCGCGTTCGGAGAGCGGAATCTGCTGACTTGGGCGAGCGCCCTCTCGTTCCAGATCGTCACGGCGATCGTCCCGTTTCTGCTCTTCGGGATCGCGCTGATCGGGTTCCTGAGCCTGGACAACATTTGGGCTGACGTCGCGAGGAACATCAAGCCGCAGATGTCGAAGCCCGCCTTCGCCGTCATCAACGACACGGCGAAGAAGGTGCTGACGCAGAAGCAGGTCTGGTGGGTCACGATCGGCTTCGGGCTCGCGATGTTCTCGGTCTCGGGCGGCATCCGGACCATCATGGGCGGCCTGAACGAGATATACGGCTGCGGGGAGAGCCGCAGCTGGTTCGAACGAATGAAACGCTCGTTCATGCTCGCGTTCGCCGTGAGCGCCCTGGTGCTGGCGGCGATCGCAGTGGCGTGGCTCGGGCCATTGCTCTACGGCGGCGTCGGTCAGCCTCTGGGCGCCCTGTTCTTCCTGATCCGCTGGGTGCTGGCGGCCTTCCTGCTTGGGCTGGCGACGGCGCTGACTGTCCGGTTGGCGCCGGATGGCTACCAGCCGGCCGGGTGGGTCAGCATCGGAACGACAATCGTCGTCGGGACGTGGGTCGTCACGTCGATCCTCTTCGGCTTCTACATCCGCTTCCTCGGGTCGTACGGATCGATATACGGAAGCCTCGCGTCGATCGTGATCCTGTTCCTCTACATCTACATCTCGGCGATCGTGTTCTTCACAGGCGCCCAGGTGGACGCGATCATCCGCCGGCGCATAGAGGGCAACCCACAAGGCCGTTCGGATACGGATCCTGAACGGTCCGCTGCATCGTCCCGACGCGGCGGGCGATTGCGACTATTCCGTCAAGACCATCACGTCTGAGGCCTTGATGACGGCCTTGACCTCCTGACCCGGGACCACGTGGTGATCGCGGTCATCCGAGCCGGGATTTGATTCCTCGTGGTTTACGCCGGCGGATGCTCGCCGCGCACGAGCTGGTATGCAAGCGCACCGAGCGCGGCCCCGATCAGCGGTCCCGCGACGTAGATCCACCAGTCGTGCCATTCCCCTGCAGCCAGCGCCGGGCCGAGTGAGCGCGCCGGGTTCATCGAGGCACCCGTGATGGGCCCTCCGAAGATGGCATCGAGGCCGACCGTGCCGCCGATCGCGATTGCCGCCGCCGCGCCGACGGCGCGCGTGTCGGTGGCCACGGCGATGATCACGAACATCAGGAACGCGGTCAGGACGATCTCGTAGAGGAGCGCACGCCCGACGGCGACGCTCGGAAGCGTGGCGCCGAGCGCGGCCGGCTTGTCCGGCCAAAGGAGGAGCAGCAGGAGTGCGCCGGCGACCGCGCCGATCAGTTGGGCGCCCACGTAAGCGATGGCGTCGCGCCGCGGGAAGTGGCGCGTCAGCGTGAACGCAACCGTCACGGCCGGGTTGATGTGCGCGCCGGATAGGTGCCCTGTCGCGTAGATCATCGCCATGATGATCAGCCCGAAGACGAGGCCGATGCCGACCACACCAAGGCCGCCGCCGGAGTGCCGGTTCGCGATGATCGCGCCGCAGCCCGCCACTACCAGCGCGAATGTCGCCAGACCCTCGGCGAATGCGCGCCGACGCAGGTCGGGACGTTGCCCGATGGGAGCCCGGCCAGTGTCGGCGTTCTCCTCGCGCCCCTGCAGCGGGGACGCAGTGCCCGTCGTCACGTCGGTCATCTGCATCTTCCTACGCAGCTGCCAGCAACTTGTCCGCGTACTCGGCCGGCAGCCCCGCTGCCGCGACGTCGCGGGCTGCGGTTTCGGCGTCGTACTCGACCCGGTGAATCTTCACGTCGAGCCGACCGCCTTGATCTTCGAGCAGCGCGAAGGCGGCGCGCGGGTCGCCGTCCTTCGGCTTGCCGACCGAGCCGCAGTTCACGAACAGAACGCGGCCGTACTCGCGCACCCACGGCTTGTGCGTGTGGCCGAAGACAAGCGCCTTGGCTTCTTCGGCAGCCGCCAGACGCTCGTACAACGACGCGGGCTTGTCGTCGAACAGGTACTCGTTGACCTTGCGCGGGGAACCGTGAACCAGGTGCACTGACGTGCTTCCGACGTCGAACTTCAGATCGAACGGCAGATCGCGCATGAAGTCCTTGGCGCGCTGGTCCGTGTGCTCGAGCGTCCAGGCGACCGACTGCTGCCCGAGCTCCCGGTCGTGCTGGGTTACGTACGCGCAGCCGCAGTCCTCCATGTCGCGAGCGATCGCGTAGTCGTAGTTGCCGTAGATCGTCGGGATGCCGCGCTCCTCGATCAGCGCGCAGACCTCGTTCGGGTGCGCGCCATAGCCGACCAGGTCGCCGCCGCAGTAGATGCGCTCGATTCGATCAGCGTCGATCCAGTCGAGAGTTGCCTCGAGTGCGGCGACGTTGCCGTGGATGTCGGTGATCACGGCGACGCGGTCGGCGTCCGTGGTGGCCTTGCCGGCTTCCATTTGCAGCATTGAACTCAATCGACTAGCGTCAATGCAAATAGATGAGCGTCAATCTCCAAATAGAACCGAAGCAGAAGCGAGCCGCAGGTGAGCGGTGTTGCGAGCCCGTCGTCTACCCCGATGTGGAACGCGAGCAGGCGCAGCGCATGGCGAAGATCGCCAAGGCGCTCGGCGACCCTGTGCGCATCGAGTTGGTCGACGTGTTGCGCAAGCACGCGGGGAAGGTGTGCGTCTGCGAGCTGGTGCCGCTGTTCGACCTGTCGCAGCCGACGATCTCCCACCACTTGAAGGTTCTGCGCGACGCGGGCTTGGTCGAGTCGGAGCGCCAAGGACTCTGGGCCTACTACTACGTGCTCCCAGGAGCGATCGACGAGTTCGCGAGCTGGCTTTCCTAGTTGTATTGACAAACGTCGATATAGATCTATAGGCTTGTATCGACAATCTTCGATGTAGTAGGAGGACAGCCATGAGCGCCACCCAGCCCGACGAGATCCGCGAGCAGGTCCGCGCCCGTTACGCAGGCGCCGCACGAGCGGTACGCGAGAACGACGCTTCGTGTGGCTGCGGCAGCGAGACGAGCGCCGAGAGCTCCTGCTGCGGAAGCGAGGTCACATTGACCGACGCGACCGGCGAGCAGGTCTTCGGCTCGTCTCTCTACGCGGGCGAGGATGTCGGTGACGCGATGCCGGCTCTCGAGGCATCACTTGGCTGTGGAGTCCCGACGGCCGTCGCCGACCTGCACGAAGGCGAGACGGTGCTGGATCTCGGGTCGGGCGCCGGCGGCGACGTGCTGATCTCCGCGCGTCGGGTTGGGCCGACCGGCAAGGCAATCGGCCTGGACATGACCGACGAGATGCTCGAACTGGCGCGTGAGAACGCGCGCGAGGCCGGCGTCGCCAACGTGGAGTTCGTGAAGGGCTACATCGAGGAACTGCCTTTGGCCGACGCGTCGGTCGACGTGGTCATCTCGAACTGCGTGATCAACCTGTCCGGCGACAAGCAGCGCGTGCTGACCGAGGCCGCACGAGTCCTGAAGCCGAGCGGCCGCTTCGCAGTCTCAGACGTGATCGCCGACGAGGACATGGACGACGGGACCCGAGCGGACATGGCGCAGTGGACCGGCTGCATAGCCGGAGCCCTGACCCGCCACGAGTTCGAGCGGGCTCTCACGAACGCCGGCCTGACCGACATCGAGATCAACGAGACGCGCCGCGTGCACGAGCACGCCGGCTCGGCGATCATCCGAGCCCGCAAGCCCTAGCTGTAGTTCGTAAGAACCTTCGTCAGCTCGCGCAGGCGAGCACGGCCACGCTTTCGAACCAGAAGCGGACGGAAAGGTCGTCGCTAGAGTTGCCGCGACCCAGTTCACGCGGCTGTGGCGAAATTGGTATACGCGCGGGCTTCAGGTGCCCGTGGGCTTTAAGCTCGTGGAGGTTCGAGTCCTCTCAGCCGCATCCGATCCGATCCAGGCGACTTCTAGCAATAGGCCTAAGAAGCCGAACGAAAACCGGAGAACGGCGCCCGGGGCAGCCACCCTCCCAGGCTGATGACGGCGGTGCCCGCAAGGGACGGCTCAAGCGCAGCAGCCGCAGGACTCGCCGCGCCAGGCCACGCGCGCCTCTCGCATAGCGACGCCGGCGATTGCGAGCGCCACGAGCGGATCGGCCCACCACCAGCCAGCGACTGCGTTCGCGAGAAGCCCGACCAGGAGTGCGGCAGACAGGTAGGCGCAGAGCATCGTTTGGCGGCTCTCGCTGGTCGTCGCCGACGAGCCAAGCTGCTCGCCGACCTTGCGCTTCGCCGCAGCCAGTGGCGGCATCGCCGCCAGCGTGACGACCGAGAGCACGATGCCGACCCAGCTGGCGTCCGGATGATGGCCGCCGAGTAGGTCACGGATCGCCTCAACCCCGATGTAGGCCGCCAGCACCACGAAAGAGGCGGCGATCAACTGCTGTGCGCTCCGCTCCGCCCGCCGCGAGGCGGACCGGCCGCCCGCCATCAGCCAGATCACGACGATGCCCGCGCCTGCCTCGATCAGGCTGTCGGCACCGAACCCGACCAGCGCGACCGAGTCGGCGACGACGCCGGCGGCGATGGCGACAGCCGCCTCGATCAGGTGCCAGCCAAGCCCGAGCCAGGCCAGGAAACGAGTGCGCTTCACGAGCGCCGCGCGCTCCACCGGCGAAGGCCCGACGGGTACCGGGGCCGCCATCGGCAGCACCGGAAGCTCGACGCGCGTGCTCATGCCACCAACGTATCGCCCTCAGCTCGTTTGTCTCGCGCACGCGGCGCGGCAGGATAGTGACATGGAGATAGGATCCTGTCGTGGTTGATGGCAGTCCAGGCGCGCGCTTGCGCGCGGCACGCGAGTCCGCCGGTGTCTCCCAGTCCCGACTGGCTGCGCTGGCCGGGGTCAGTCGCGCCCTGGTGAGTTCGATCGAACAAGACCGCCACGTGCCCGCCGTTGATGCCGCGCTGCGGCTCGCCCAAGCCGTCGGGGCCAGTGTGGAGGCGCTGTTCGAGATCCGGCGGCCGATCGCGGCCGAATCTGCGCTCGGGGAGCGACTGCCCGAGCGGCGCCTGGTGCGCGCTGCGACCGTCGGCGAGCGGATCGTCTGCATTCCGCTCGACATGGAGGACGCGGGCATGCAATGGGCCGCGGCGGACGGGATCATCGAGCACGGCGCGCTCGCGCTGCTCCCGCGTGGCGGCGTGGACGGCGCGCTCATCCTCGGCTGTGACCCGGCCTTGCGCACCGCCGCTGCGCTCTCGGACGGTCGCGGTGGCACCCGTGTCGTCGGCGTATCGGCCACCACCGGGCAGGCACTGCGGGCGCTCGCTGGGGGGCGCTGCCACGCGGCACTCGTGCATGGTCTCGCCGAGCAGCTGCCGCGGGCGCCGTTCCCGGTCAGGCGCTGGCACGTGACGCGCTGGCAGGTCGGAATCGGCTACCACCGCAAGCTCGGGCGCACCTCGCTGGAGGCGCTGATGGGCGGGCGCATCCGGATGATCCGCCGCCACCACAGCGCCGCGAGCGACCAGGCGCTGGTGCGCGCTGCCCGTCGGCTCGGGATAACACCTCCCGCGGGCCCACTCGCACGCGGTCACATCGACAGCGCGCGTCGCGCGAACTGGGAACACGGGGCGGCTGTCACCTACGGGCCGGCCGCCCGCGGCCTGCGATTGCGCTTCGAGCCGTTGGAGACCCATGTCGTCGAGCTGTGGGCCGCGGATCAGTGGTCGGCGCACCCCGGGATCACCGAGTTCCTGGAGGTGATCGGCTCGCGTGCCTTCCACGCCCGCGTCGGCGCGATGGAGGGCTACGACATGGCAGGCAGCGGCATTCCGATTTCCAGCACCGCCACGGCCGACCGAGAGGCGAACCGATGAAGAGCCGACTGATGGTCGGTGTCGTTCTCGCGCCGATTGCGCTGATCGCGGTCGGTTGCGGCAGCAGCAACAGCAACGCCACCGGCAGCAGCGCCGGCACAAGCAGTTCTGGCACGCCGACGCTGACTGTGTCGGCTGCGACCTCGCTGACCGATGCGTTCACTGCCTACGGCAAGCAGTTCGCCGCGGCTAACACTCGCTTCTCGTTCGCGGGCTCGGACCAGCTCGCGGCCCAAATCGAGCAGGGCGCCCACCCGGACGTGTACGCGGCCGCCAACACCAAGCTGCCCGACCAGTTGTTCGCCAAGAGTCTGATCGAGAAGCCGGTCGTGTTCGCCACCAACACGCTCGTGATCGCGGTACCGGTAGGAGGCTCCAAGATCACCTCCATCGCCGACCTGGCAAAGCCCGGCGTCAAGATTGCGGCCGGCGCGCCCTCTGTCCCGGTCGGGTCCTACACCGAGAAGGTCTTGTCCGGGCTGCCCGCTTCCGAGCGCAAAGCGATCGAGGGAAACATCGTTTCGCGCGAGCCTGACGTTGGCGGGGTGGTTGGCAAAGTCACAGAGGGCGCGGCCGATGCAGGCTTCGTCTACATCACCGACGTGAAAGCTGCCAGCGGCAAGCTGAAAGCGATCCAGATTCCGGCGTCGCTGGACCCGACGGCGGCGTACGGCGCCGCGGTCGTCAAGGCCACCAAGCACCCGAAGGAAGCGCAGGACTTCGTCAACGGGCTGCTGAACGGAGCAGGCAAGCAGCAGCTCCAAGCGGCCGGGTTGGGCCCGCCGCCGCGATGACGCGCTCGCGCTGGTTCTTCGCCGGGCTGGTTGTCGCGCTCGCGCTGACGCTGCTGTTCCTGTTTCTGCCGGTGCTCGCGATCTTCCTCAACACGTCTCCGGGGAAGCTCGTGTCGAGCCTCGGAGACACGAGCTCGACCGACGCCCTGCGACTGAGCCTCGAGTGCAGCCTCACGGCGGTCGCGATCATCGTCGCGGTCGGGACTCCCGCCGCCTACCTGCTCGCCACTCGCTCGTTCCCCGGCAGATCGGTCTGCGTGACGGTGGTCGAGCTGCCACTCGTGCTGCCGCCGGCGGTCGCCGGGATCGGGCTCCTCGCCGCGCTCGGGCCGCACGGCATCCTCGGCAGCCTCATCGAGGACACCGGGATCCAGCTCGTGTTCGCGACGGCGGGGGTGATCGTGGCGCTCACCTTCGTGTCCGCTCCCTTCTACATCCGCCAGGCCCAGGCGGCGTTCGAGGCCGCCGACCGCAACCTGCTCGACGCCTCACGCACGCTCGGCGCCAGCGAAGGCCGCACCTGGCTGCGGATCGCGATCCCTGCCGCGCGCCATGGCCTCGCCGCCGGGCTGGCGCTGTCGTTCGGGCGCGCGCTCGGCGAGTTCGGCGCCACCTTGATGTTCGCGGGATCCTTCCAGGGCGTGACCCAGACCGCGCCACTCGCGATCTACCAACGCTTCGCCACCGACTTCACGGGAGCGCTAGCGCTCTCCGCCGTGCTCGTTGCCGTCTCCGGCGCGCTGCTGCTCGGGGTGAAGCTCGTCTCGGGAGCCTCCCCGCTCGGTAGTGCTGCGCGCTGAAGCCAAGACCCAGGTCGGGGCACTCGAGCTCGACGTGGACCTCGCAATCGAGCCCGGCCGCTGCCTTGCGCTTGTCGGCCCCTCCGGCGCGGGCAAGACCAGCGTGCTGCGGATCGTCGCTGGCCTGCTCGCCCCCGCCACCGGGCGCGTCGAGTGTGCTGGCGAGGTCTGGCTCGACACGAGCGCCGGCGTGAACGTCGCGCCCGAGCTACGGCGTTGCGGCTACGTGTTTCAGGACTACGCGCTCTTCCCGCACATGAACGCCTGGCGCAACGTCGCCTACGCGCTCCGCGACCTGGCGAGAGCCGAACGCCGCACGCGCGCCCAGAGCCTGCTCGACCAGTTCGGCATTGGCTCGCTCGCCGACGCCTATCCCGGCAATCTCAGCGGCGGCGAGCGCCAACGCGTCGCGCTCGCCCGCGCACTTGCACTGCGGCCGAGCGCGCTACTGCTCGACGAACCGCTGTCCGCACTCGACGTGCGCACCCGCGCGCAGGCGACCCGCGAGCTCGCCGGCGTGCTGCGCGACAGCGGCGTCCCGACCCTGCTTGTCACCCACGACTTCGCCGAGGCGGCCCTGCTCGGCGATCACGTCGGCGTCATCGATCACGGCGAGCTGGTCCAGCTCGGTACCGCGGCTGAGCTGGCCGCCAACCCCCAGTCCGCGTTCGTCGCCGACTTCACCGGCGCGGTGGTTCTAACCGGCTCGGCCGCAGCCGGAGAGGACGGCCTCACCCGCGTCGAGCTCGACGGCGGTGGCAGCGTCCAGAGCACCGACAGCGCAGCCGGCAGGGTGGCGGTCAGCATTTATCCATGGGAGATCTCCCTAGAACCTCCAGGTCATATCGCGACCGGCTCGGCGCGTAACCACCTGAGTGCGGAGGTCGTCTCGCTGACCACGATCGGCAACCGCGTCCGCGTCGGGCTTGTCAGCCCCCATCCGCTAACCGCCGAGATCACCACCGCCGCACTCGACGCCCTTGCCTTACAGCCCGGCACGAGAGTAACCGCCACCTGGAAGGCCTCGGCCACCCGGCTCATAGGTGCATGAGCCGGCGCCGCCTGAGCGAGGTCAGATCCGGAAGACCTGGAGGAGCCGTTTCTCGTGCTCGGCGTCAATCCGCGCAACCACCTCAACGTGCTCCTCGAGCCCCGATCCGCGCAGCTTCGTCGCCAGCAGCTCGTCGATCTGGAACAGGCCCGACGAGTTGTTCATCGCTATCTCGATGCGGACAGCCCGCTCGCGGCCCGCGCTTATCACCACGTCGTCGATCGCCGCGGCCGACAGCGAGTGGATGTTCGGCCGTCCCTCCTCGAACGGCACCCGCGACCGTCCCTCCTCCATGTCGAGCGCGTCGGCCACTCGCACCACGCCGGCCTCCAGGGTGATCGGCTCGCCCCGCCGGCGGTGCCCGATGATCGCCCCCAGCGCCTCGGCCACGATCACCGACCGCTCCGGCTCCCGATACGCATCCTGGAGTAGCGACGGCAGCTTCCCCGCCGCAAGGAAAAGGCTGAACGACTCGTGGTCGATGCGGTGGATGGACATCCCGGCGTCGTGCAGCAGGCACGCCGCCGCCACCACAACCTCCGCGTCTCGCGCCTCCATGCCGTAGTCAGAGACCACGTTCGGGACCACCCCACGCCGCAGCAGCAGGCGCAGGATCCTCAGCGCGATGTTGGTCACGATCCGGACATGGATCCACGAGTGATCGGACATCACGAGCCGGTCCGCAGTGACCTGTTGCACATGCCACCACGCCCGCACCTGCGCGTCGGCATTCGCGGCCGCGAACAGCCTTTCCAAGCGGCGGTTCCCGCGCGTGGGTGCATCGACCTTCATCGCCGAAATTGCCTCGCCCGGGGGCCGCGGCACCAGAAGCGCGGGGGGGTAACGCGGATGGGTCATTGACCGCAACGTATCGACCGCAGAGGATTTACCGGCTCTTCACCGTCGCGCAACTTGCGCGTTAGGCGAAGCCCGGATGCTGCCCGCCATGCAAGAGCCCCAGCCGCACTTCGATCAGGACCGCGCCGCCGCGCTCGACATCCTGCTCGTCCTGGCCGACGCCGAAGCACGCTGGCGCGACTACGAGCGGGCACTCGATCTGTTGAACGAGGCCGAGAACGCCGGTTGCATTTTGTCGCCGGAATATCGAATGAAGCGTCACTTCTGGGACGCGGAACTTGCGAGCTGACCAATGCTGACTCCGTTGAACGTGCTCAACCGGATGGCGCGCCCGCCGCAGCTGATGCCGCCCGCAAAGGGACGCTGCCCCGTCTGCCACGAGTTGATTCGCGACTCCCACTCGATGCTCACGCTGCGCGGCGGCATCCACGTGCATCGCGCCTGCGCCACCTACAGAACGCGACAGCGCGCCCGGGTGCTCTGAGCACCCGGACGCGCTGAACACCGTTCCTCGAGTCGCTACAGCGAGTTTGTTGTGCGGGTCGCGGCAGCCTTGACACTCCCCGGAATCGGCGCGAAGTCAAGCGCCGCTCCGAACTTCTGACCTGCACCGATCGCGTACTTGATGAACGCCTTCAGTGCACCCTTCTTCGGCGAGCTCTTAGGCACGATCGCGTACGTGAACGTCGAGATCGGGTACGCCTTCTTGAGCTTCTTCGACGGGCTCACGATATGAACCTCGTTGTTGCCGGGGATGTGACGGATGGTCCCCGCGGCCTGCTCGATGTTCGCCAGGTTCGGGTAGATGTACTTGCCGGCTGCGTTTTGCACAGCGGCCACGGACAGGCCGTGTGAGATCGCGTACGACGCGGAGATGTATCCGATCGCACCAGGCGTCGCCTTGATGATCGAGGCAACACCGTCGTTACCGCGGCCACCGACGCCCGCCGGGAAGTTGACCGACGTCGCGTAGATGCCGACCTTGCTCCGCCACGTGTTGCTGACCTTCCACAGGTAGTTGCTCCAGGCGTACGTGTCGCCCGAGCCGTCGCTGCGGAACGCCGGGGTGATCTTCGTGGACGGCAGGCTCACGCCGGGGTTCGCCTTCTTGATCAGCGGTGCGTTCCAAGAGGTGAGCGAACCGAGGTAGATGCCGGCAAGGATCTTCGGCGTGAGCTTCAGCCGAGGAGTGCCAGGCAGGTTGTAGGAGGCCGTGACCGCGGTCAGGCCCCACGGGATCTGGACACAGCCATTGCACGCCTGGGCCTGCGAGGGCTTGAGCGGCGCATCCGAGGCGCCGAAGTCGACGCTGCGCGCCGTGATCTGCTGAATGCCGGCGCCTGATCCGACCGCGCCGTAGGTGATGTCCGTGCCGGTCTTGGTCTTGTAGTCCGCCCGCCACTGATCCATCAGCGGGGCAACAAGGGTGGAACCGGCGCCCGTGAGCGAGTCGGCCGCGCTGGCCTGCGAGATAAGGCCCGACGCAGCACTCACGACGAGAGCAGCGATCGTGAGGAGGGCCAGTTTGCTGCGAATCAACAGTGTCTCCTAACTTGGTTTTCGCGTTATCGCGGGCCAGCATGGCCCCGGCCCCTGGGTGCACTTGTGTCCAGGTTGTTACCAACCGGGAGAAAGCTCGTTAACACCCTTTCGCTTTCACAATTGGGCCGTTACGTTCGCGCGAATGGCCACGGCTGTTGCCCTTCGCTCGCGCCGTTCCGGGGACCGGATCGGAGACGGAATCCTCGTTGGACTCTGCGCGTTCGCATCGATCCTGGCGGTCGTGACGCTGATCCTGATCGCCTACCAGGTGATCCACGGCGCCAGCCCCGCGCTGTCGAAGTTCGGCATCGGCTTCGTCACCGATACCGCCTGGAAGCCCAACGAGGATGTCTTCGGCGCCGGCACCGTCATCTTCGGCACGCTCGTCAGCTCGATGATGGCGCTCTGCATCGCGACCCCGCTGGGCATCGCGATCGGGCTCTACCTCGCGCTGCTGACCTCGAGCACCGTGCGCGGCATCGTCGGCCCGCTGGTCGAGATGCTGGCCGCGATCCCGAGCGTGATCCTCGGCTTCTGGGGAATCCTGGTCCTCGCCCCGTTCATCAAGGGCCACGTCGAGCCCTGGCTGCACAGCCATCTCGGCTTCATCCCGCTCTTCGGCCCGGCCCAGACAACCGGCAACAGCATTTTTACGGCGGGGCTGATCCTGACGATCATGATCCTGCCGATCATCGCGTCGATCAGCCGCGACCTCTTCCTGACCGTGCCGCGCGAGGTGCAGGACGGCGCGACCGCACTCGGGGCCACGCGCTGGGAGGTCATCCGCGGTGTCGTGCTGCCGTCGGCGGGCTCGGGCGTGGCCGCGGCCGCGTTCCTGGCGCTTGGCCGCGCGCTGGGCGAGGCGATCGCGGTGTCCCAGGTGATCGGCGCCGGCAGCCAGATCAAGGCATCGCTGTTCGAGACCGGCGACACGATGGCCGCCCGGATCGCGCTCCAGTTCCAGGGCGCGTTCAGCAAGCTTCATTTCGGCGCTCTCTTCTACCTCGCGATGATCCTGCTGGTCATCGGGGTGATCACGAACCTGTTCGCCCAGTGGATCGGCCGCCGCTTCAACTACGGAACGACCTCGCGATGAGGGCGCTCGAGTACGACTTGGACGACGACGAGCGGCCGTTCGACCCGACGGCGCCGCTCGTGCCGACCGGCAACCTGCGCCGGCGCAAGATCACCAGCGGCTTCATGGAGCGCGGCTCCACGCTGGCGGCCATCCTCGCGGTCGCGGTGCTCGCGATCGTCGTCTGGTCGGTGTTCAAGAACGGCGCCTCCGCGCTCAGCTGGGATTTTCTGACTAAGAACCCGCCGGCGTTCGGGGGCAGCAGCGGCGGCATCGCCAGTGCGATCGTGGGCACTGCCCTGATCGTCGGCATCGCCACGGCGATAGCGATGCCGATCGGCATTCTGATCGCGTTGTTCGTGACGGAGTTCGCGCCATCGCGAGTCGGTGCCGCCGTACGGCTGGCGCTCGACCTGATCAACGGGCTGCCGTCGATCGTGATCGGCCTATTCGTCTTCGGCCTGCTGGTGTCCGGCCACCACCAGAGCGCGTTCGCGGCATCTGTCGCCCTCGCGATCATCGAGCTGCCGCTGATCGCCCGCGGCACGCAGGAGGTCCTGCTGCTCGTCCCGAACACGCTGCGCGAGGCGGCGGACGCGCTCGGCGTCAGCAAGCGGCGCTCGGTGCTGGGCGTGATCCTCCCCGCCGCAATGGGCGGCATCCTCACCAGCACCGTGCTCGCGATCGCACGCGCTGCCGGCGAGACCGCGCCGCTGATCATGACGTGCTCGATCGTCAACAACGAGTTGCACCTCAATCCGTTCCAGACGGTGGCCAGCATCCCGGTCATGATCTTTCAGCTCTCCGAGCAACCCGACCCAAGCGGCTACGCCCGCGCCTGGGGCGCCGGCTTCGTGCTCCTCTCGTTCATCCTCATCGTCAGCCTGGCCGGTCGTGCAGCGCTGGCGCGCAGCCGCAAGAGGCTCTCCCAATGACGACATCCGACATCTCAGAGGACCCGCCCGTGACGACTCCGATGGTGCGCCCCCGCGTCCGCATCCAGGCCGAGCCGAGCCCGGCACAGCCGCTCCAGCCGACCGTGCGTCCGCACGAGATCCCGCGCGAAGCCGTCTTCGACGTGCGCAATCTCGACTGCTACTACGGCGCCCCCGTTCCGGCTTTGGCCGGAGTCTCGATGAAGATGTACCGCGGCATGATCACCGCGATCATCGGCCCGTCGGGCTGCGGCAAGTCGACCTTCATCCGCACGCTCAACCGGATGAACGACTCGATCAAAAGCTTCCGCGTGGAGGGCCAAGTGCTGTACCACGGCCATGACATCTACGCGAGCGGGGCTGATCGTGTCGAAGTGCGCCGCAGGATCGGGATGGTGTTCCAGAAGCCGAACCCGTTCCCGAAGTCGATCTACGACAACATCGCGTGGGCGCCGCGCAACCTCGGCATGAGGCAGGGTCTCGACGAGCGCGTCGAGCGCGCTCTGCGCGGAGCGGCGCTGTGGGACGAAGTGAAGGACCGCCTGAAGGAGAGCGCGCTCGGACTGTCGGGCGGCCAGCAGCAGCGGTTGTGCATCGCGCGCGCGATTGCGATCGAGCCCGATGTCCTTCTGCTCGACGAGCCCGCCTCGGCGCTCGACCCGATCGCGACAGCGTCGATCGAGGACCTCATGCACTCGCTGAAGCGCCGCTACACGATCGTCATCGTCACGCACAACATGCAGCAGGCGGCACGCGTGGCTGACCGCACCGCGTTCTTCAGCCTCGACGAGACGGCCAAGGGCCGCTCCGGGACGCTGATCGAGTGCGACGCGACCGACAAGATCTTCAGCCGGCCGGCGGACCCGCGGACGCGGGGCTACGTCTCCGGCCGCTTCGGCTAGCGCGCCGGGTCGCGAGGTGCTTTGGTCGCCGATCCGCGGCAAGTGTCCTGCTTTGACGACCGTATGGGTGGCTAGGGCAGGACACTTGGGCTCGTTTCGCCGGCAGGCGAGCGGGGCGCGACCCTCGTTGTTCGGCGCGTCGACTGGCGCGAGCGCGAACGGAGCTACTCGGCAGCGCTCGGAACCAGCTCGAGGAGAGCCGATCCGCACTGCCAGCAGTAGACGGCGCCGCTCGAGTGCGGGGCACCGCAGGTCGCGCACTCGCCCGCGGCGCCGGTCTCCTCCATGCGGAGAATGCGCTCGACTTCGCCGAGCTCGGCGTCCACGTCTTGCAGACCGGCAGCGCGCTGCACGATCACCTCGGTGCGGATGCTGTCGCGGATGGCCATCTCGTAGACCAGGCCGCCCAGGTCCCACTGCAACTCGGCCATCCGCGCCGCGAGCTGCTCGCGCCGGCGGCGCAAATCAAGCGTGCGCTCGGCATCGACGTCCGGCGCGTGCGCCGTGTCCGTCGTTGCGGCGCGCTTGGCGCGAGGGTTCAGGTGCTGGATGCGATGGACCACACTCACGTGCTCAACCTCCGCCGAAGTAGTTCCCGGTGAACTGCCCGCCCTGGCAGCCAGCGGTGCCCTTCGCGCACGTCTGGCCGACCTTCACGACCGGCGGCGGCAGCTTGACGCCCGACTTGGCGGCGGTCTTCTGAAGGTCGGTCTTGCGCGCCGCCTTGGCCGCGGTCGCCTTCCTGTGCGCCTTGGCAGCGTGATGCTTCACCACGCGGGTCGCAGCGGCTGTAGTGGCGGCCGCACCCGCCGCGCCGCTGTTGCTCGCACCGGCGGCGCTGCTCGCGGTCGGCACAGTGATGATCTGGGCGGGCGCATTGCGCGCGGGCTGGGTGTTGTGACCGGCCCGCCCGATCAGCACGCCCACGCCCATGGCCAGCAGCAGCGTCGCGACGCCGGCGATGAGGCTGGCGTTCGGCGAGGCGAAGAAGGTCCGGCGTTGCTTCGGCGGCGCCGGCGGCGCAGCGGACTGCGTGCGTGGCAGCGCTTCGCGCAGACCTCCACCGGCTCGGCGCTCGCCACACTGGATGCAGTAGCGCTGATCGGAGGCCATCGGGGCGCTGCAGTTCGGGCAACGGTCGCTGTTCGTTGAGGCAAGCGGAGAGGGCAGCTCTTCCAATGTCATGGTCATCGAATCCATGGCGGCGATTCGAAGTATTTCTCCGGTCTGCCGTCCACTTGTGAAGAAGCTGTGATTGAAAGGCGGGACTCGAAATTTTCACAAGTGCGCAACGAGTCGCCGCCAGACTGACGGCCCGTGGGCAGGTGCAGCAATTGCGGATCGCCGCTGGCAGTCGACCAGCGTTATTGCATCGACTGCGGTGAGCGTCGCGGGCCGGTCTCGCACGCGATGCGCAACCTGATCGCGGGCGTGGCTCCTGCGCCCGACGCGATGCCGCTCGAAGACGCGGTCCCCGGCCCCGCCTTCACCCTCCCCCATCCGCGCGTGGCCGCCGTCGCGATCACGGGGCTGCTCGCCTTCGGCGTGATGCTCGGCTCGGTCGTAAGCCCAGCCGCGGAGAGCGCCGCGGACGCCCCGGTGATCGTGGCGGTTCCGCCGCCTGCGCAACCCGCAGCGGCGCACGCACGGGCGCCCACGGTCACGGAGGAGGCCCCGGTGGACGACACCGCGCCGGTCGAAACGGCTGCGCCTGCGGTCGCCGCCGCACCAGCCTCGCAGGTGACCTACCAGCAGGCGCCCACCGCCCCTGCCCCGACACCGCCGAAGCCGCTGCCGGTGCCGCCGCCACCACCGTTGCCGTCGGTGTCTCACGTCTGGGTCGTCATGCTCAGTGGCCACGGCTACGACGCCGCCTTCGGCCCGAACTCGCAGGCAACCTACTTGTCGAAGACGCTCACCGAGGACGGCGAGCTGATCCCCAACTACTACGCGATCGCCCATGGCAGCCTGGCCAACGAGATCGCCTTGCTGAGCGGCCAAGGGCCGACCAAGCAGACGGCGAACGACTGCCCGCAGTACGACGACATCACGCCCGGCACCCCGGGCGACCAGGGCCAGGTGACGGGCGACGGCTGCGTGTATCCGAAGGACACACAGACGATCGCGGACCAGCTGTTCGCGGGCGGAAACACGTGGAAGGCCTACGTCGAGGATCTGGGCAAGGGTCCCGGGGGCTGCGACCACCCGGCGCTCGGCAGCGACGACCCGAACCACGACGCCCGCCCGGACAACGCCTCCGTCACGTGGCGCAACCCGTTCCTCTACTTCCACTCGCTGATCGACAGCCCGCTGTGCAACACGAGCATGTCCGACCTCTCGCAGCTTGCGCCCGATCTGCAGCAGGTCGGCGACACCCCGGTGTTGTCGTACGTCGTCCCCAACCGCTGCCACGACGGATCCGACGAGCCGTGCGCTCCCGATCAACCCTCCGGACTGCCCGCCGCCGACGCCTGGCTACAGACGGTGATCCCACAGATCGAGCAGTCGCCCGGCTACAAGCAGGGCGGCCTGATCG
>DATBDN010000233.1:0-34926 GCA_036269895.1 Thermoleophilaceae bacterium | reverse complement strand
CGCACCCGGCCCTACCGCCCGCAGACGAACGGCAAGGCCGAGCGCTTCATCCGCACGATGCTCGGCGAATGGGCCTACGGCGCGATCTACGCTTCGAGCTTCGAGCGCACCGCGGCACTCGCAGGCTTCCTCTGGCGCTACAACTTCAAGCGCAACCACGGCGCTCTCGGCCGCAAGCCGCCCGCAGCTCGGCTCGCCGAGCTGAGGAACAACCCGCTCGGGTCCTACATCTAGAAGACGCCCTGCTCGACGTTCTCGAGCGACGACGCCGACTGGCCGCCGGACGCCGCCATCAGCTTGAAGTCGTGGGGCGACGACGCCATCGACAGCGCCTCGGCCATGTCGATCCGGTCCTCCTGCAGGTGCCCGAGCAGAGCCTGGTCGAACGTCTGCATGCCGTAGTACGCGCCCTCGGCGATCGCCTCGGGGATCATGCCCGTCATGGCCGGGTCCATGATCATGTCTTTGATCCGGGCGGTCGACTTCAAGACCTCGCACACAGCCACGCGGCCCTGACCGTCGGCCGTCCGCGCGAGCCGCTGCGAGATCACGCCCTTCAGCGTTCCAGCCAGCATCGCCCGCGCCTGCGGCTGCATGTGCGGCTCGAAGAAGTCGATGATGCGGTTGATCGACTCGGGCGCGTCGACCGTGTGCAGCGTCGAGAGCACCAGGTGCCCCGTCTCGGCCGCCGACAGTGCAGTGCGGACGGTCTCCTCGTCACGCATCTCGCCCACCAGGATCACGTCCGGGTCCTGCCGTAGGACGCGCTTCAGCGCCGCCTTGAACGACAGCGTGTCCTGGCCCACCTCACGCTGGTTGATGATCGAGTTCTTGTCGCGGTGAAGGAACTCGATCGGGTCCTCGATCGTGACGATGTGCTTGTGGTGATGCGTGTTCATCCGGTCGATCATCGCCGCGAGCGTCGTGGACTTGCCCGAGCCCGTGGTGCCCGTCACGAGGATGATTCCGCGCTCCTCGTCGGCCAGGTCGTTGATGGCCGGCGGCAGGTTGAGCTCCTCGACGGTCTTGATGTCCGAGGGGATCGCGCGGAAGACGAACGAGATCGAGCCGCGCTGCTGGAAGGCGTTGACACGGAAGCGGCCCGCGCCGCCCATGCCGAACGAGAAGTCCAGCTCGCGCTCGCGTTGGAACTCCTCCCGCTTGGCCTCGTCGGTGACCATCAGGCGGAAGACGTCCTCGGTGTCGTTCGGCATCAGCTTGTCGGTGCCGGGGATCGGCTCGAGCCGGCCGTGGATGCGGATCAGCGGCGGGGACGGGACCTTGAGGTGGAGGTCGGAGCCGCCGGTTTCGATGACGCGCTTGAGCGCAGCTTCTAGATCAAAGGCCACGGACTACCTATCGGCAGACCGAATCCCGCCTTTAGGGTAGGTCGTTCGTTGTCCAGACCGGTCTGACCAGGTCAGGCGACATCGCGGAGCTTCTGGGCTTCCGCGAGCGACTGGAGCTTCTTCAGCGACTGGTTCTCGATCTGGCGGATCCGCTCACGCGTGACGTTGAACGTGCGGCCGACCTCGTCGAGCGTCCGAGGATGCTCTCCGCCGAGCCCGTAGCGCAGCTCGAGCACGCGCCGCTCGCGGTAGCTCAGGTTCTCGAGCGCCTCGCGCAGCGCCTCCTTGGTGAGGATCTCGGCAGCGCGCTCGTACGGCGACTCGGCCCGCTCGTCGGCAATGAACTGCCCGAACTCGGACTCCTCTTCATCGCCGACCGGCTTCTCCAGCGAGACGGGTGCCTGCGCGGAGCGCTTGATCGAGTCGACTTCCTCCGGGTCGATGCCCGTTGCCTCGGCGATCTCCTCGGCGGTGGGCTCGCGACCCAGCTCGGTCACGAGCTTGCGCTCGGCGCGGCCGATCTTGTTCAGCTTCTCGACGACGTGGACCGGGATGCGGATGGTCCGCGCCTTGTCGGCCAGAGCCCGTGCGATCGCCTGACGAATCCACCACGTCGCGTACGTGGAGAACTTGAAGCCCTTGCGGTAGTCGAACTTCTCGGCGGCGCGCACCAGGCCGAGCGTGCCCTCCTGAATCAGGTCGAGGAACGGCAGGCCCTGATTGCGGTAGTTCTTCGCGATCGAGACGACCAGGCGCAGGTTCGACTCGACCATCTTCTGCTTCGCGTCGAGGTCGCCGCGCTCGATGCGCTTGGCGAGATCGACCTCTTCCTGCGCCGTGAGCAGGCGCACCTTGCCGATGTCCTTCAGGAACAACTGGAGCGAGTCCGTCGTCATGTCCGGACGGAGGTCCAGCGTCGGGGCCGCCTTGCGGCGCGAGCGCGACTTCGGCTCCGGCGCCGCCAGCTTGGCAGCCTGCGCGAAGGGGTGATCGTCCTCTACCAGCTCGATCTCAGCGCGCTCGAGGACGAGGTGAATCTCCTCGATGTCCCCCTCTTCCAGCTCGACCTCCGTAAGCGCGGTGGCGATCTGGCCGAACGTCAGTAGGCCCGCCTCCTGGCCCCGAGCGACGAGCATCTTGACCTCGTCCAGTTCGTGAAGCTCTCCGACAGTCATGTAGTTACTAATCGCTCCTTGATGCGGTCAGCAGATGGCGCGAAGCCTTACGCGAAGCCTATACAGCGGTGTCTGCGATTCGGGAACTTCCGGTTCCGATGGGCGCTGACTGCAAGGTTGACCGGCAGCCCTCCATACCCCTGTTAGGTGATCTTCCAAACTCGAACATAGAACGAGGGGAGCCGACGATTTCTTAGCCGTTCGCTATATTGCTCCCCGCCTAAGCACAGGGGACGGTCCCTGGGCACGGGGGAACCAATGCGGCGCAAGGCCTGAAGGCTTGCACCGCCGGGGCGAATCGAGCGCATCGCCGCGCTTGTAGGGACTCTGTCCCGAGCCCGTCAGCTCACCTCGTCGGCGCCGATTTCACCGAGATGAAGAGACTGAGCGCGACATCCGCTGCGCTCACGGCCGCCGCGCTGACGGTCGCCGTGGCGCTCCCCGCTGCAGCGTCCACCGGGACGTCCAACGGTGGCGCGTCGGCGAGCGCCGGCGGTGTTTCGCCGGCCTCGACGCAGACCCAGACGCAGGCGCGCACTGCCGCCTACACGCCGGCCAAGGCCACCTGGTACGGCCCCGGCCTCTACGGCAACCGCATGGCCTGCGGGGCCAGGCTCACGCATCGCACGCTTGGGGTCGCCCACAAGAGGCTGCCGTGTGGCACCAAGGTCGCTCTCAGATACCAGGGTCGCATCGTCGTGGTCCCCGTGATCGACCGCGGCCCGTACTCGCGCGGGGTCGACTACGACCTCACCGAGGCCACCGCGCGCCGGCTGGGGATGACCCAGACGAGCCGCCTGGCGGCGGCGCCGCTGGATCAGTGATCCGGCGCCTCCCCAGAACCGCGTATCCCTTGCGCGTGACATCCGACCCCAGGAGGGGGTAGGCTCACCCCATGCCTACAACCAGCCTCCGCGTGCTGGTGGTGGACGAGCACCCAGTTGTCCGTCAGGGTGTTCGGGCGCTACTGGAACGCGGCCTCGAGGGGGCTGAAGTGACCGATGCTGCGAGCCTGCAGACCGCGCTCGACGGTATGGGAACCAAGCAGCCAGATGTGACCATTGTCGATCCGTGGCGCGCCGGCGGTGACGTCGAATCGATCCTCACCACGCTGACGTCCAAGTTCGGATCGCCGATCGTGGTGTTCACGGCCGACGGCGGCGCACGCCTGCTCTCCGACGCTCTCAAATTGGGCGTCAAGGGCTACGTGCGCAAGGACTCACCCGGCGAGGATCTCGTCCGGGCGATCCAGGCGGCCCGCGACGGCGATTTCTATGTCGATCCGGCCCTTTCGTCGACGATCGTGCTCGACGATGGGGACAAGACGCTCTCGGAGCGTCAGCGCGAGATTCTCCAGATGCTCGCCGACGGCATGCAGACGGAAGCGGTCGCGATCAAGCTCGGCCTTTCCACGGAGACCGTGCGCACTCACACAAAGCGGATTCTCGCGAAGCTCGGAGCCGACACCCGTACCCAAGCGGTGGCGATCGGCATTCGCACCGGCCTGATCGAGTAACGCACCCCCGACCCCGGTGCCGAGACCGAGCACTCCAAGGACGCAGGCCTGAAGGCGTACTAGGTACGCCGAAGGCCCAGGACGCGGGAGGGCGACGGTTTGCAGGCCCGGGGTGACCTGATATCGGTGGACGAAGCATGCGCACGCGTGCTTGCCACCGTCCGCACGCTTGCGGCCGAGCGCGTGCCGGCCGCCGAAGCGCTTGGCCGCGTGCTCGCCGAGGACGTGATCAGTCAGTTCGCGCTGCCGCCCTTCGACTCGTCGGCCATGGACGGGTTCGCCCTGGTCGCCGGGCCTCCCGGCGAGTTGCCGGTGATCGGCGAGTCACAGGCCGGCCGCCCGTGGCACGGTCATCTTGAGCGCGGCGAGGCGGTCCGCATCTCGACCGGCGCCGTGATCCCGCCGGGCGCCGACGCGGTCGTTCCGGTCGAACGGGTTCAGATCGTGGGCCACGACGGCGACGACCCAGCGGTGCTGCCGCCGCGCATCAAGGTGGACGAGGTCCGGCGCGGGGCGAACGTGCGCCATGCGGGCGACGACGTCCACGCGGGCGAGCTCGTGATCCCGCTCGGGTCAGAGGTCGGACCCGCCGAGGTGGGGATGCTGGCGGCGCTCGGAGAGGGCACGGCCGTGTGCGCGCGGCGCCCGCGCGTGGCGATCGCAGCCACGGGCGACGAGCTGCGGCCGGCGGGCGCCGAGCTCGGTCCCGGCCAGATCCACGACTCGAACGCGGCGGCCATCGCGGCGCTCGCGGTTTCCGCCGGCGCGACCGTCGCCCAGACCGCGTGGATCGCAGACGACGAGCAGGAGACGAGCGCCGCGCTCGAGCGGCTCGCCGAGGACGCGGACGTCCTCTGCGTCTCCGGCGGCGTCTCCGTCGGACCCCACGACCACGTGCGCCCGGCACTCGGCGGTCTCGGCTTCGACCAGCGCATCTGGGGCGTCCGGCTCAAGCCGGGCAAGCCGGTCTGGTTCGGCGTCCGTGACCGGGGCGGCGAGCGTCAGTACGCCTTCGGCCTGCCTGGCAACCCCGTTTCGGCGATGGTCACGTTCCAGCTGTTCGCCCGTCCGGCGTTGCGGAAGTTGCAGGGAGCGGACCCCTCGGCCACCCGCTCGACCGCAATCCTCGACGGCCCGATCGAGGCGAACAGCGAGCGCGACCAGGCCGTTCGATGCCGCCTGCGGATGGCCGACGACGGCTGGCACGCTGAGCCGACCGGCCCGCAGGGATCGCACGTGATGTCGTCGATGCTGGGCGCGGACGCGCTCGCCGTGGTGCCCGCGGGCGAGCGTGGCCTCGCCCCGGGTGAACGGGTGGGGATCGAGCTGTTGTGATGTCGCGGAACGGGTAAGTTCCCTGACGTGCGCCAGCGCGACCCGCGCAAGCTGCTGCCGGAGAACCGGCCGCTGCCGGCTCGAGTGAAGATCGTCCACGTTCCCGAGCAGGGCTATCAGCAAGATGGCAGCGTCACCACGCGCCAGGAGGCGGAGGTCGCAGTGCCGAGCGACGAGCTCGAGCGCCTGTGGAAGCCGGAGAACCTCGAGAACCTGGCGCGCACCTACTGGGCGTTCCTGATCCGGACCTCGCTCGGGCTGCTGGAGATCCGCTATGGCCCGGATTCACGCGAGATCGTCCTCTTCGGGCGCATCGTCCTGCTGCGCTTCCACAAGCCCGACTACGAGGCGGACGGCCGCCGCGGCTGCGTGACATGGCGGATCAACAAAGGCTTCCTGGTCGCGCCCGGCGGCCGCAACAAGGGCCACCTGCGGATCTGCGTCGTGCGTCCCGAGAACGTGGACGGCGACAACGACGTACCGGTGCTCGTCAGCTCTGAGGTGGGGGCCTTCGTGCCGATGCTGACATTCCCGGGCCTGCGCTCGCTAAGCGGCTTTGGCCGCTGGCTCTATCGCCAGACCCAGCTGCGCATCCACGTGATCGTGACGCACGCGTTCCTGCGTTCGCTCGCCAACCTCGAGCTCGAGCAGTCGCAGATCGGCTCGCTGCGCGTGCAGCCGCCGGCCGAAGAGCCGGTCGCCTGATGGCAGCGCGGGTCGAGCGCCAGGAGGTGCAGCTGCGCCAGGGGCGGATCGCCTACTTCGAGGCCGGGGACGGCCCGCCGCTGCTGTTCGTGCACGGCGTCTTCGCGAACTCGGCGCTGTGGTCAAAGCTCGTGCCGCTGCTGTCGGACCGCTACCGCTGCATCGCCCCCGACTGGCCGCTCGGCTCGCACTCGCTACCGCTCGGCATTGAGCTCTCACCGCCGCTGGTCGCGGACATGATCGGCGACTTCATCGACGCGCTCGACCTCGAGGACGTGACGCTGGTCGGGAACGACACCGGTGGCGCGCTGTGTCAGATGTTCGTCGTCCGCCACCCCGGGCGCGTGAAGCGGCTCGTGCTGACGAACTGCGACGCCTACGACAAGTTCCCGCCGCAGCCGTTCACCTACCTGGTCTGGGTCGCGCGCATCCCAGGGTCGATCTCGCTGCTCGCGCTGAGCATGCGCCCGCGCTTCGTGCGGCGGCTGCCGATCGCCTACGGCTGGCTCGCAAAGCGCATGCCGCCGGAAGTAGAGGATGCGTTCGTCGATCCGGTCATGCACGACAAGGGCGTGCGCAAGGACATCGCCAGCTTCCTCAAGAACGCGAACAAGAAGCAGCTGATGGCGGCGGCCGAGCGCTTCGGATCGATCCAGATCCCGGTCGTGCTCGCCTGGGGCGAGGACGACAAGGCCTTCAAGATCGGGTTCGCGGAACGGATGGCGCGCGACATCCCGAATGCGCGACTGGTCCGGATTCCGGACAGCTACACGTTCGTGCCGCTCGACCAGCCCGAGCTGTTAGCCGAGACGCTCGCCGACGAGCGCGCGTAGCTTCTCGCGATCATGGCGCGCCATGATCCGGCGCACCGTCCCGGAGCGTGAGCGCGTTACCAGCGATTCCGTCGTCGCACCGCGCGGCCCCTCGTAGCGCACGCCCTGAAGCAGGTCGCCGTCGGTGACGCCGGTGGCGGCGAAGAAGATGTTGTCGCCGGCGCAGAGGCGGTCCTTGTCGAGGACCTCGTCGAGGTCGTAGCCCTGGCCGATCGCGGCCTGGCGCTCCTCATCGTCGCGCGGCCACAGGCGGCCGATCATGCCGCCACCCATCGCCTTGATGCCGGCCGCGGAGAGCACGCCCTCAGGCGTTCCGCCGATGCCGTAGAGCAGGTCGACCGGCGAGCCCTCGGTGGCGGCCAAGAGCGCGCCGGCGACGTCGCCGTGGAGGATGAAGCGGATGCGCGCGCCGGCTTCGCGGACGTCGCGGACGGCGTCGTCATGGCGCGGGCGGTCGAGCATCATCACCATCACGTCGCGGATGTCGGTGCCCTTCGCATAGGCAATCTGCCGCAGCGTGTCCTTGAGCGGCCGCTCGAATGCGCCCTCGAGCACGTGCTCCACCGACGGCGCGCAGACGAGCTTCTCCATGTAGACGATCGGGCCGGGGTTGAACATCGTGCCGCGCTCCGACAGCGCGATCGTGGCAAGCGCCCCGGGGAAGCCCTTGGCCGTCAGCTCGGTGCCCTCGAGCGGGTCGACCGCGATGTCGACCTCGGGCGGCGAGCCGTCGCCGATGCGCTCGCCGTTGTAGAGCATCGGCGCCTCGTCCTTCTCTCCCTCGCCGATGACGACCATGCCGTCCATGCGCACGGTGTCGAGCATTAGCCGCATGGCGTCGACGGCGGCCTGGTCGGCGGCCTCCTTCTCGCCACGGCCGATCCAGCGGGCGGCGGCTAGCGCTGCGTACTCCGTGGTGCGCACCAGCTCGAGCGCCAGGTTGCGGTCGACCGATGCACGTTGCTGTGTGGTGCTCACAGGACTCCTGGTGGTTTGCGGTCGCGTGCCTGCTCGGCCTGACGCAGCACGCCTGCGGCACAGATGCCGGCTGATCCAAGCAGGCCGATGAACCAGCCGATCTTCAGCTCGATCTCCGAGTCCGGGCTGCCGGGCTTCCCGAGGATCACGCCGTTCAGGACGATCAGCACGAACGCCGTCATCCCGACGATCATCGTCACCTCGCCAGGGCGCCACGTAAGCGCGTGCCCACGGGCGACGATCCAGGCGAGGATGAAGGGCGCCGTACAGGCGCCGATCAGCAGGATGTCCAGCACCTTGAAGGTCTGGAAGGCGGTGAAGGTGCCGCGGTGGCCGTTGACCTGCGCGTTCGGGTTCGAGCTCGTCCCGTACCACGGCAGCCACAGTGAGATGAACAGGACGGCAGCGCCGAGGAAGCCGTAGTACTCGCCGCGCTTCCACAACGAGAGGTCGAGCGTGAACTTCTCGGGCGGCCCCTTGTCCTCACGCGTCTTGCGCGCCCCGGCGCCGAAGGCGGCCAGAACCGCGCCGATCGCGGCGGTCAAGACGATCAGGATCACCGCCGGGTGAAGCAGTTTCGTTTTCGGATGGTCGCCCGTCAGCTGGTGCATCAGCAGGATTCCGCCGCCAAAGAAGGCGCCGCCGATGAGCCCGCGGATGGCCGCTTCGCGCGCGCTGCGGTGCTCCCAGCCTGCGATGTAGCCGCCGATCGCGGCGACGATCGAAAGGGCCAGGTAGACGGTCTTCGACTGGCCAAGCGCGTAGCCCGTGATCAGCCCGAAGACGCCCGGGACGAGGACGACCAGCACGAGGCGCACCGGCAGCGGGCGGTCGAGCAGGTAGACCGGCCGCGTGAAGGTGTGTCGCTCCTCCCCCGAGACGGACGAAGCCTCCATCCGGCGGGAAAGTACACCGTTTCGTAGTGTCCCGGCGCATGAAGATCGAAGACTTGGGTGCACTAGTCGTCGGCGGCTCCTCCGGCCTTGGAGCCGCCACTGTCGACGCGCTCAAGGCCCGCGGCGCGCGCGTCGCGATCGCCGATCTGAAGCCGCCGCAGGACGACGCGGGGGCCCCGTTCTTCGAGACCGACGTGCAGGACGAGGACAAGGTGACGGCCGCCGTCGCCGGCGCCGTCGAGGCGCTCGGCGAGCTCCGCTTCGTCGTCAACTGCGCCGGCGTGGGCTGGGCCGAGCGCACGATCGGACGTGAAGGCCCTGCTAACCCGATGCCGTTCGAGATCACGCTCGGCGTGAACCTGATCGGCATGTACCGCGTGCTGCGCCACGCGGCATGGGCGATGTCGAAGAACGAGCCGGACGAGGACGGCAACCGCGGCGCGTTCGTGATGACGGCATCGATCGCGGCGTTCGACGGGCAGATCGGGCAGACGGCCTACGCGGCCTCGAAGGCCGGCATCGTCGGCCTGACGCTGCCCGCCGCGCGCGACCTGGCGCGAGTCGGGATCCGCGTGGTCACGATCGCGCCCGGGACATTCGACACGCCGCTGCTCGCCGCGCTCCCCAAGGACGCGCGCAATGCGCTCGGCGCCGCGATCCCGCACCCGTCACGCCTCGGCCGCCCCGAGGAGTTCGGCGCGCTGGCGGTGCACATCGCCGAGAACCAGATGCTGAACGGCGAGACGATCCGTCTGGACGGCGCGCTGCGGATGCCACCGAAATGAAAGCGGCCCTCGTCGAGCAGATCGGTCAGCCGCCCGTCGTCGGGGAGGTGGCCGAGCCGCAGCGCGGCGAAGGACAGGCGCTCGTGCAGGTGACGGCGGCAGCGATCAACCCGGTCGACATCTCGACCTCGCTGGGAAAGTTCTACGGCGGCTCGCCCGAGGTGCCCTACGTGATGGGCCGCGAGGCCGTCGGACGGGTCATCGAGGGCGACAAGCTCGAGCCAGGGACGCAGATCTGGTTCCAGGGCCCCAGCCCCGGCGGCTTCGCCGAGTACGCGCTGGCGTCCGAGGATGAGGCGATCGTGCTGCCGGAGGGCACCGACCACTCGCTGGCCGCCGCCCTCGGGATCGCGGGGCTGACCGGATGGCTGGCGGTCGAGTGGCGGGCGCACGTCCGTGGTGGCGAGCGCGTGCTCGTCCTGGGCGCAACCGGCGTCGTTGGGCTGGTCGCGGTGCAGGCGGCGCGCATCCTCGGCGCCGCGCAGATCGTCGCCGCGGGCCGCGACGCCGACGCGCTCGCGCAGGCGAAAGCCGTTGGCGCGGATGAGACCGTCCAGGCAGATGGGGAGTTCGAGGGCCCGTTCGACGTCGTCATCGACCCGCTCTGGGGCGAGCCCGCAGTGAAGGCGCTGCGGGCGGCGGCCTTCAGCGCCCGCTTCGTCCAGCTCGGCCAGTCGGCCGGTCCCGAGGCCACGCTCCGCTCCGGAGACATCCGTGGCAAGTCGCTTGCGATCGTCGGATTCACGCTCGGCCACGTGCCCCATGACAGGGTCGAGGCGGCCTACTACCGGCTGATCGAGCTGGCCTCCAGCGGCGAGCTGCAGCTCGAGCGCGAGACGCTCCCGCTTGACTGGGTTGGAGAAGCCTGGCGACGCCAACAGGACTCTCCGCACAGAAAACTCGTGCTGGTTCCGTAGCATCCGGCCGCCGCGTACCACTGAACAACCGGAGACCCATGATCGGGCTCCGCCCTGGAGGAGACTCTTCGCATGCCTGAAGCCGTCATCGTCGATGCAATTCGCAGCCCGATTGGGCGTGCTTTCAAGGGGTCGCTGACCGGAATCCGGCCGGACGACCTGGGCGCCTACATCGTCGACGCCCTTCTCGACCGCAACCCGGACGTCGACCCGAACACCGTCGACGACCTCATCTGCGGCTGTGGCCTGCCGCAGGGCGAGCAGTCGTACAACATCGGCCGCGCGATCTCGATGCTGTCGCGCCTGCCCGTCCACGTGACCGGAGCCACCGTGGCGCGCTACTGCGCGTCTAGCCTGAACGCGATTGCAATCGCTGCCGACGCGATCAAGGCCGGCAACGCCGACACCTACGTCGCCGCCGGCATCGAGCACGTCTCGCGCGTGGGCATGTGGTCGGAGGACGGGCTGCCGCAGCTCTTCGGCGCCTTCAAGCAGCAGGCGCCCGAGCCGATGCGCGACCAGATCCCCATGCCGGAGTGGAAGAACCCGAAGCTGAACGGCGACGGCGGACGCCCGGACCTCTACATCGCTATGGGCGAGACCGCTGAGAATGTCGCCGACAAGTACGACGTCAGCCGCGAGGACATGGATCGCTACGCGCAGCGTTCCCAGGAGCTCGCCGTGCAGTCACAAGAGTCAGGTTTCTTCGCCAACGAGATCGTCCCGGTCGAGTACGACGGCACCACCGTTTCCAAGGACGATGGCCCGCGCGCCAGCTCCACGTACGAGAAGCTCGCCGAGCTCAAGCCTGCCTTCCGTGAGAACGGCCGCGTGACGGCCGGCAACTCGTGCCCGCTGAACGACGGCGCCGCCGCGGCGCTGCTCATGTCGGACGAGCGCGCGAAGGAGCTCGGCCTGAAGCCGAAGGCACGCGTGCTCGGCTGGGCCACCGGCGGGCTCGCTCCCGAGATCATGGGCATCGCCCCGATCGAGGCCGTCAGGAACGTCCTCACGAAGGTCGGCATGACGATCGACGACATCGACGTGGTCGAGCTGAACGAGGCATTCGCCGCCCAGGTCATCCCGATCATGGACGAGTGCAACATCCCGCTCGAGAAGCTGAACACGCACGGTGGGGCGATCGCACTCGGCCACCCGTTCGGCATGACGGGGGCCCGCATCATGGCCACGCTGCTGAACGTCATGGAGACCGACGACAAGCAGATAGGCATCGAAACGATGTGCGTCGCGGGTGGTCAGGGCTTCGCAATGGTCGTCGAGCGACTGAACTAGTCGCGACCTTGAACTAGTTACCATCGGCGGAGCCCTCAGGGATCCGGGGGCTCCGCCTCGTGAACAAGCCGAACACCGCCCGATCTGAGGGGCCGTCCGCCTTCCCGCAAGCGGCAACGCTCGAGTTTTGCGACGTTGTCAAGCGCTATGCAGGCCAGGAGCGGCTGGCCATCGACCACCTCTCGTTCGAGGTGCCTGCCGGCGAGATCTGCGTGCTCGTGGGACCGTCCGGCTGCGGGAAGACCACGGCGATGCGGATGGTCAACCGAATGACCGAAATGACCGAGGGTGACATCCTGCTTGACGGCCAGTCGGTGAAGCGCCGCAAGCCAGCCGAGCTGCGTCGCCAGATCGGCTATGTGATCCAGCAGGTTGGCCTGTTCCCTCATCAGACGATCGGCCAGAACATCGCCACCGTCCCCCACCTGCTCGGCTGGGACAAGGAGCGGATCCGCGCCCGCGTGGACGAGCTGCTCGACCTGGTCGCACTCGACCCCGGCGACTTCCGCGACCGCTACCCGTCGCAGCTGTCGGGAGGCCAGCGCCAGCGCGTCGGCGTGGCACGCGCGCTGGCGGTCGACCCGCCGCTGATGCTGATGGACGAGCCGTTCGGCGCGATCGACCCGATCAACCGCGGCAGGCTGCAGAACCAGTTCCTGCGGCTGCAGGCGCAGATCCGCAAGACCGTCGTCTTCGTGACGCACGACATCGACGAGGCGCTGAAGATGGGCGACCGGATCGCGATCATGAAGGAAGGCGGCGTGCTCGGCCAGTACGCAACCCCGCAGGAGCTCCTCGAGTCACCGGCGGACGACTTCGTCGAGCGCTTCGTCGGCGCCGACCGCGGGCTGAAGGAGCTCGCGCTGCATCGCATCCGCGAGCTCGAGCTCGGCCCGGCGCGCGACGGCAGCCCCGTCACGGTCGAGATGGAGGACACGCTGAGGGACGCGCTTTCCGCGATGCTCGTGAACGACGCCGACTACGCACGAGTGCGCGACGGCGGGCCCGAGATTGTCGGCACGATCACACTGGACCAGATCCGCGCGGTGGCCAGGTGACCCTCGCCACGCTGATCATCCACCACCGCACAGAGAACAACTGTGTCTCGAACGACGGCTTCTGCCCGGGCTGGATCGCCGACAACTGGCAGCGCTACACCCATCCGTTCTTGCAGCACGTCTACCTCACGGTGGTTGCCGTCGCGATCGGGTTCGCGATCGCGGCAGGCCTGGCGGTCATTGCCCATCGCCGGCGCTGGCTCATCGCGCCGGTCACGACCGTCACGGGGATCATGTACACGATCCCGAGCCTGGCGCTGTTCTTCCTGCTGCAGCCGATCACCGGGCGGGGGGACGTCACGGCGCTGATCGCCCTCGTCTCCTACACCCTGCTGATCATCTTCCGCAATGTCCTGACCGGGCTCGACAACGTCGCCCCGGAGACGCGCGACGCCGCCCGCGGAATCGGGCTGACCGAGCGCCAGCTGCTCTGGCAGGTCGAGTTGCCGCTCGCGCTGCCGGAGGTCATGGCCGGGCTGCGCGTGGCGGCCACGACGACGGTGGGACTGGCCACGCTCGCGTTCTTTGCGGGCGCCGGCGGGCTCGGCGGCTCGATCTTCTCGAACCTGACGTTCAAGTCGAACGTCATCGTCGCCGGCGGCCTGTGCGTGTTGCTGGCGGTCGCGCTCGACCTGCTGATTCTCGGCGTCCAGCGGATGCTCACCCCGTGGCAGCGGGCGAGGACGGCATGAACGAGTTCCAGGACGCGATCAACTTCATCTTCCACAGCCGCGAGTCGCTCACCGGCGGTGTAAGGGTCGGCGGCGCGGAGATCTGGTCGTTGCTCGCCAAGCACCTCGAGCTGAGCTTCGCGGCCCTGGGTCTCGCGTGCCTGATCGCGGTGCCCCTGGGACTCTGGCTCGGCCACATCCGGCGCGGCCAGTTCCTGGCGATCTCGATCTCCAACATCGGCCGCGCCGTCCCCACGCTGGCGCTGATCGCCTTCTTCATCGCGTACTTCGGCGTCGGCTTCGTGAACGTGATGTTCGCGTTGACGCTGCTGGCGATCCCGCCGATCCTCACCAACGCTTACGTCGGCGTTACCCAGGTCGATCCCGACACGGTCGACGCCGCCCACGGCGTCGGCATGACCGGCGCTCAGATCGTCCGCAAGGTCGAGCTGCCGCTGGCGCTGCCGCTCATCTTCGGCGGCATTCGCACGTCGGCAGTCAACGTGATTGCCACGGCGACCATCGCCCCGCTGGCGGGGGTCGTCACGCTTGGCAACCCGATCATCAACGCACAGGTCTACGGCCCCGCCGGAAGGCTTGGCGCCGCAATCGTCGTAGCAGTCGTGGCCGTCGCCGCCGATGCCGGCTTCGGGCTGCTGCAAAGGGCAGTCACACCCAGAGCCCTGAGGCTCGCTAACAGGAGGATGGAAACCGCATGAAACGAGTAGGCACGCTCGCGGCCGTCGCAGCTTCGCTGGCGCTCGCCGCCTGCGGCAGCTCCAGCAGCACCTCGACGTCGAGCAGCTCGAGCAGCACTCAGACGTCGAGCTCGAGCGGCAACACGATCCAGTCCAACTCGGCCAACAAGGGCAAGACCGTCACGATCGGGTCGAAGAACTTCACGGAGGAGTTCATCCTCGGCGAGGTCTACGCCCAGGCGTTACAGGCGGCCGGCTACACCGTGAAGAAGCAGCTGAACCTGGGCTCCGAGCAAATCGCGTACAAGGCGGTCAAGAGCGGCCAGGTGGACGCGTATCCCGAGTACACCGGCACCGCGCTGACGTCGTTCTTCGGCAAGAAGGCAACGCAGGTGCCCCACGACGAGCAGAAGGCCTACCAGGAGGCCAAAGCGGGCTTCGCCAAGGCCGGACTAACCGCGTTGCCGCCGACGCCCTTCACGGACTCCAACGGCGTTGGAATGCTCAAGACGAAGGCGCAGAAGCTCGGCATCACGACGATCTCGGACCTGAAGGGCAAGGACTCGTCGCTGACCCTCTATGGGACGCCCGAGTGCCCGCAGCGCCCTGACTGCCTGCTCGGCCTGCAGCAGGTCTACGGCCTGAAGTTCAAGAAGTTCGTCCCCGTCGACCCGTCGTTGCGCCATACAGTGCTGGACAAAGGCCAGGCCGACGTCTCGATCGTCTTCACGACCGACGGCCAGATCGCTCAGGGCAAGGAGCTGTTGCTCCAGGACGACAAGCACCTGTTCCCGCCCTACAACGCAACCCTGGTGTTCAAGGACGCGACGCTCAAGAAGCTCGGGCCCGACGCGCAGAAGACAGTCGCGCTCGTGCAGAAGGGGCTCACGACCCAGGCGATGCAGGAGCTCAACTCGCGAGTCGACATCGACAAGCAGACGCCCGCAGCCGTGGCCAAGGAGTACCTGAAAGAGTCTGGCTACACCAAGTAGCGTAAGAACGCGGCGCCCACGGCCGTCCGTATGTCGTGGGCGCCGGCACGCTACCCGCAGTCGAGGACGACCTTGCCCAGCTTGCCACCGGCCGCGAAGGCATCGTAGGCCTCGCCAGCCTGGTCGAGCGGGTAGGTCGCGTGCACCGGCACCTTAACCGCCCCGCTCTCGAGCAGCGGCAGAACGCTCCGCTCGAGGGCGCGCGCGGCCAGCGCCTTCTCCTCCAACGGCCGTCCGCGCAGGTGGGAGCCCATGATCCGACCGCGGTTGCCCAGCAGCGCTCCCAGGTTCAGCTCGGCCTTGGCGCCGGCGCTGATGCCGATGACCGCGATGCGCCCACGGATGGCAAGCGACTTGACGTTCGTCGCGAGGTTCGGCCCACCGACGAGCTCGAGGATCACGTCGAACGGCCCACGGTCCTCGTAGCCCTCGGGCTCGATCACGTCCGCACCGAACTCGGACACCGCGCCATGGTGTGCTGCGTTGCGAACGGTCGCGGTGACGCGCGCACCGGTGGCGCGGCCCAGCTGGATCGCCGCGGTCCCGACCCCGCCGGCGGCACCGTGCACCAGCAAGTGCTCGCCCGGCTGGAGCTCGGCCTGCGTGAAGACCGCGTCGTGAGCGGTGATGAAGACTTCGGGCGTGCCGCCCGCCTCGGGCCAGCCGAGCCGTTCCGGAACCGGCATGGCCACCCGCTCGTGCACCGTCACGAGCTCCGCCTGGCCGCCTCCGCCGACGATCGCCATGACCCGATCGCCCTCCTTGAAGCGGCTGGCGCCCGGACCAAGCGCCACCACCTCGCCGGCGAATTCCAGACCCGGAATGTCCTGCGGGGCACCAGGCGGGGCCGGGTAGTGGCCCCGTCGCTGCATCATGTCCGCGCCGTTCAAACCGGCCGCGCGGACCCTCACCAGGACCTCCCCGGACCCCGGCTCAGGGTCCGGATGCTCCTCGACGGAAAGCTCTCCGTCCCGCACGGTCACCGCTTTCACCGGGACGATCTTCCCGCGTTGTGGGAAAAAAAGCGTTCAGGTCAGACGCTTGACGTGCAGTCAGGTCCGCGACCACGTGTATGTTTCCCGGCCGCCGAGGCCAGGGAACGGCCTCTCAGCACCTAGATGCGGATCCCTCACCCCTATCTGCCGCCGATGTGGCGGGAAACCCGGGTCGGCTTCGAGCTCGCGGGTCTCATGCGCTCCGACGTCTGGCGCGGCGGCGGCGTCACCGACGGCAACGGGCAGCCGGTCATGCTGGTGTCCGGGCTGCTTGCGGGCGACCAATCGCTGAACCTGATGGCGCGCTGGCTGAAGAGCACCGGGCACCGCCCGTGCCGCGCCGGAATCGCCTCCAACGTCGACTGCTCGCAGCGTGCAGCGGAGCGGCTCGAGGGGCGGCTCGAGTGCCTCGCCGAGGACAGCGGCCAGAGGGTCGCGATCGTCGGCCAAAGCCGCGGTGGCAGCTTCGCGCGGGTGCTGGCGGTGCGGCGGCCGGACCTGGTGTCAGGCATAGTGACACTTGGCTCGCCGCTCAAGCATCAGCTCGCTGTGCACCCCCTCGTACGCGGCTCGCTGTTCGCGATGGGCCTCCTCGGCACAGCTGGCATCGACGGCCTGATGCGCCGCTCGTGCCTGTGGGGCGAATGTTGCAGCGACTACTGGCACGACTTCGCCGGCGACTTCCCGCCCGGCGTCGGCTTCGTCTCGATCTACTCGCGCACCGACGGGGTCGTGAAGTGGCGCGCGTGCCTCGATCCGGCGGCCGAGGCGGTCGAGGTCCGGGCCAGCCACATCGGCATGGGGGTGAACGCCGAGGCGTACCGAGCGGTCGCGGCGTCGCTCGAAGGGCTTCGCGCGGCCGAGGCCGCCAAGGCGCCGCGGCGCCGCACGACGCAGCGCCCGCACCTGCGCCTGGCTGCCTGACTCAGCGGATCTGGACGACGGCCGCGCCCGAGAAGGTGCCGGCGCGCAGATCCTCCAGAGCCTGGGGCGCGGCGTCGAGCGGATATGTGCTGACCTGCGTCCTGACCGGAACGCGCGGCGCGAGCGCCAGGAACTCGTCGCCGTCGCGGCGCGTGAGGTTCGCGACCGAGCGGACGACGCGCTCGCCCCAGAGCAGCTCGTAGGGAAACGACGGGATGTCGCTCATGTGGATGCCGCCGCAGACGACGGTGCCGCCCTTCGCCGTCGCGCGTAGCGCCGCCGGCACGAGCTCCCCGGCCGGGGCGAAGATGAGCGCCGCGTCCAGTTCCTCCGGCGGCATCTCTTCGGACGCGCCGACCCACTCGGCTCCGAGCTCGCGCGCGAACGCTGCCGCCCGCTCGTCGCCCGCGCGCACGAAGGCGAAGATGCGGCGCCCCTCGTGGAGCGCGACCTGCGCCACGATGTGCGCCGCCGCGCCGAAGCCGTAGATGCCGAGCCGCTCGGGATCGCCCGCCAGCCGCAGCGTGCGGAAGCCGATGAGCCCGGCGCACAGCAGCGGCGCCACCGCCAGGTCCGGGAACTCCGCGTCCTCGGGCAGCGGGAAGCAGTAGCGCTCGTCGGCGACCGTGAGGTCGGCGTAACCGCCATCGCGCGTGTAGCCCGTGAACTGGGCGCGGTCGCAAAGGTTCTCGCGGTCGGTCGTGCAGTAACGGCAGGTCCCGTCGGTCCAGCCGAGCCACGGCACGCCCACGCGGTCGCCGGAGCTGAAACGCTCGCCTTGTGTGACAACGCGCCCGACGATCTGGTGACCGAGGATGAGCGGCAGCTTCGGCTCGGTCAGCTCGCCGTCGACGATGTGCAGGTCCGTCCGGCACACCCCGCAGGCCGCGACCTCGATCAGGATCTCGCCGGCGCCCGGCTGCGGGTCCGGAACCTCCTTGGGCTCGAGCGAGCTCCCGTCGAAGACCAGCGCGCGCATCTACCAACCAGCATCGCGGAACAGCGCGAGCAGCGCGCGGTTCACCTCGTCGGGCCGCTCCTGCTGCAGCCAGTGGCCCGCGCCGTCGACGATCTCCGTTCGCAGATCGGTCACGCGGCCGTGCATCACCTCGGGCGACATCCACCGCATCGTCGAGTCCCGCGCGCCCGCCATGAACAGCGCCGGCATCTCCACCTTGCGCTCGTCGAGGTCCGCCGTGCGCTCCCAGTTGCGATCGATGTTGCGGTACCAGTTCAGGCCGCCGCGGAAGCCGGTTCGCTCGAACTCGCCGACATAGACCGCCACATCGTCCTCGGTCATGTACGGCGGCACGCGCGGGTTCTCGTCGTCGCGCGCGGCCCACTCCGCGGTCCAGACGGCCGGCGTCAGGATCGTCCGCCGTACGTCGCGCTCGAGCGCCGCCTCAGCGACGCCCGGCTCCTGGAACCAGACGATGTAGAAGTCCCCGCCCAGGTGCGAGCGCATGATCTCGAGCGGCGGCGCCCACGCCCGTGGCACGAGCGGCACGCTCAGCCCGGCCACGCAGACGGTGCGCTCGGGGTGCATCAGGGCGAAGTGCCAGGCCACGTTCGCGCCCCAGTCGTGGCCGACGACTGCGGCCCGCTCGGCGCCCGCGTCGTCGAGCACGCGCGCGACATCTCCGCAGAGCTCGACGATGTCGTAGGCCACGATCGGGTCGGGCGCGCCCGAGCGCCCGAAGCCGCGCATGTCCGGTGCGAGCACGCGGTGGCCGGCGTCCGCGAGTGCGTCGATCTGGTGCCTCCATGAATAGGCGAGCTCGGGGAAGCCGTGCAGCAGAACGACCGGATTGCCGTCGCCCTTCTCGACCACGTGGAGGTCCACGTCCACCTGCGGCGAGAATACGTCGATGCCCTTCGGCGATCCCGCTCACGAGCTGACCCCGACGCAGGTCAAGGAGGCGCTCGACACCGGTGACGTGGTCCTGATCGACGTGCGCGAGCCGTACGAGTGGGAGGCCGGTCGGATCCCGGGGGCTACGCACATCGAGCTCGAGCGGCTGGCGTCGCGCGCCGACACCGTGCCGACCGACCGCCCGATCGTCTTTCACTGCCGGCTCGGCGTGCGCTCGGCGATGGCGATGCAAGCATTCCGCGCGTCGGGCTGGGACGCGTACCACATGGGCGGCGGGATCCTGCGCTGGGCTGAGGAGGGCCTCCCAATCGAACCCGACGGCGGCTACGTCGCGGACCACTGAGGGAAACCGACCATGAAGATAGGGATCGGACTGCCGAATACCGTGCCTGGGACGGAGGGCGGTGACATGCGCGCCTGGGCGTTGCGAGCTGAGGGCGCAGGCTTCTCGACGCTCGGGACGATCGACCGGGTCGTCTACGGGAATCAGGAGCCGCTGATCTCGCTCGCCTATGCCGCCGCGGTCACCGAGCGCATCGGGCTGCTCACGTCGATTCTGATCGCGCCACTGCGCGCGAACACGGCTCTGCTCGCGAAGCAGGCGGCATCGGTAGACGTGCTGTCGGGGGGACGGCTGACGCTCGGGCTGGCCGTCGGCGGGCGTGAGGACGACTACGACGTCAGTGGGGTCGACTTCCACAGGCGCGGGCAGATCTTCGATCGCCAGCTCGACGAGATGCGCAGGCTGTGGAGCGGCGAGAAGGTGGGCTTCGCGGGCGGCGTCGGCCCGCAGCCGCGCGACGGGCGGCCCGAGGTGGTCATCGGCGGTGGCTCGCCGGCATCGTTCAGGCGCGCCGCACAGCACGCCGGCTGGATGATGGGCGGCGGGCCGCCAGAGCGCTTCGCCGGTGAGCTGGAGAAGCTGCAGGCTGCGTGGTCGGGGGCCGGGCGCGAGGGTGAGCCGCGGAAGATGGCGCTCGGCTACTTCGGGCTCGGCGACGGCGCTGGCGACCAGATCCACCGCTACATCACCGACTACTACGCGTTCCTCGGCGAGTTCGCGGAGCAGATGGCCGCCGGCGTGCCGGCCGACGCGCAGGCGGTGAAGGACCGCGTGGCCGCCTTCGCGGAGGCGGGCTGCGACGAGTTCGTGCTGTTCCCGACGTCCTCGGATCCCGGGCAAGTCGATCTACTGGCGGAGGCCGTCCTCTAGCGCGAAGCCGGGCCGCCGCAGCACACCACATGGGGCCCGATCGCAGGACCGTCCGCTGCGATCGCGAATCTTTGGGTATGCACCCCGAGTTGCGGCGAGCGCGGGCCCTTTATCACGAGTGGCGTCTCCTGCCCGAGCGCGAGCGCGGGCGGATCGCCCCCTTCGCGCGAGAAGTCAAGGAGCTTGCTCTGGATCTACGCGGGCAGGACGACTCCGTCGAAGCCGAACGCCGGCTCGAGCAGGCGAACGACGCGCTCATGGTCATCCTCCGGCACAGCGTTCGCCACGCGGCGTAAGGGCAAGCGCGGCGTCGCGAGGCGTTGGCGACTGGGCGAACTACGGCGACCAAGGGGTGTCGGGATTGGCGCTTGCGCCGGCACGCGGGGCGTTTTCGCGGCAAGTGTCCTGCCCTGACCACCGCATGGGTGGTTGAAGCAGGACGCTTCACGGTTTTCGGCAGCAATCCTGCCCTGACCACCGTATGGGTGGGTGATCCAGGAGGATTGCTTCGCGCGGACCGCCCGCGGACCGCCCGAACCCGCCCGATCCACCCCTCCTTGGTCGCCGCCGTTTACGCAACCGAAGCGCCGACCCGCGATGCGGACGACCGCCCCGCGTAGCCTCCGGCCACGTGATCGCGCCGCTGTGCTTCGAGGAGGGCGTCCTCGAGATCCTCGACCAGACTCTGCTACCGGACGAGGAGGTCTGGCTTCGCTGCACGACGCCCGGCGACGTGGCCGAGGCGATCGCGCGGCTGGCGGTTCGCGGGGCGCCCGCGATCGGCGTCGCTGCCGCCTACGGCCTGGCCCTGGCCGCGCCTGAGGGGTTCGAGGCTGCCGCCGAGCAACTCGCCGCCGCGCGCCCGACGGCCGTGAACCTGCGCTGGGCGGTCGATCAGGTCCGCGCGGCCGGTCCGGAGGGCGCGCTTGGAGCCGCCCGCCAGATCGAGGAGCGCGAACGAGACGCGACGCGCCGCATCGCCGAGCATGGCTCGGCGCTCTTCGGCAGCGCCGAGAGCGTGCTCACGCACTGCAACACGGGAGCCCTGGCGACGACCGGCTCGGGCACGGCGCTTGGCGTAATCGAGGCGGCATGGCGCCACGGGGCGGTGGCGCAGGTCTGGGTCGGCGAGACACGCCCGCTCAACCAGGGAAGCCGGCTGACGGCGTGGGAGCTCGACCAGGTGGGTATCGCGTTCAAGGTGATCACGGACTCGAGTGCCGGCCTGCTCATGTCGCGCGGGATGGTCGATCGCGTGATCGTGGGGGCCGACCGCATCGCGGCCAACGGCGACGTGGCAAACAAGATCGGCACGTACCCTCTGGCGGTGCTCGCGCAGCGCCACCGCATCCCGTTCATCGTCGCCGCACCGACCTCGACGATCGATCGCGACACGCCGACAGGTGCCGACATCCCGATCGAGGAGCGTGATCCCGCCGAGGTAACCCCGCACGGGCATCCGGCCGCTAACTACGCGTTCGACATCACCCCGGCCGAGCTTGTGACCGCACTCGTGACCGAGGAGGGCGTCCGCGATGCGTGAGCTCGCGACGGCCAAGCGGCCGCTCGTCCTTGGCATCGGCGGCGGTGGTGACGTCGTCGGCGCCCTCGCCGTCGCCGAGCACTCGCGCCTCTTCCACGGCGCCAATCCGATCGTCGGCGGCGTCACCTGGGAGCGCAGCGTGGTCGACCCCGAGCCCGGGCCGCGCACGACCGCGGAGATCGCGAACGCGCTCGAGATCGCGCCGGGCATCCTGGCCGCCAGCGGCGAGACCGTCATCCGCGACAGCGACATCCCGTTTGCCGAGTCGCGCGTGGCGGGCATGCTGGGCGTCCAGACCGTCCTCGTCGACGTGACACTCGGGCCGCGCGCCATCGCCGATGGGCTCGAGGCCGCCGCCCAGTCGATGGGCTGCGACCTGATCGTCTTCCTCGACGTTGGCGGCGACGCGCTGGCGCATGGCGACGAGCCCGGGCTGGGGAGCCCGCTCTGCGACGCCGTGATGCTCGCTGCCGCCGACGTGCTTGCCGAACGCGAGGTGCCGGTCCTCGGCGCCCTCTTCGGTACCGGCTGCGACGGGGAGCTGACGCCGGCCCAGGTGCTCGAGCGGCTTTCCGAGGTGGGGGTGGCCGGAGGCCTCGCAGGCGCAATGGGCCTCACTCCAGAGGTCGTGAGCCTTCTCGAGCAGGCGGTCGACAACGTCCCCACTGAGGCGAGCGCGCAGACGGTTGCGGCATTCCGCGGTGTGAGCGGCGACGTGCCGATCCGCAACGGCCGCCGCACCGTCCACCTCTCCCCCCTCGCGACCGTCACGTTCTTCTTCCTCGTGCCCGCCGCCGTGCGCTCGGCGGCCCGGCTGGCGCTGGCCGTGCGCGACGCGGACGACCTGGACGAGGCCAACGCGATCCTGCGCTCGCTGGGCGTCAGCACCGAGCTCGATTGGGAGATGCAGCAGCGCCACGAGTCCGACTGATCAGTCAGTCGGTACTCTGCGCCGTCTCATGAAGCTGGGAGTACCCAAGGAGGCGGCCTCCGGGGAACACCGCGTCGCCATCGTGCCCGAGGTCGTCCAGCGCCTCGGCCGCTCCGGCGTGGAGGTGGTCGTCGAGTCCGGCGCCGGCGCCGGCGCGCGGATCCCGGACGAGCACTACACCGAGGCCGGGGCGACGATCGGCGACCCCTGGCAGGCGGATGTCGTCGTCAAGGTCGCCCCGCCGACGACGGAGGAAATCGGCGGGCTGAAGTCCGGCTCGGCCTACATCGGCTTCCTCCAGCCGCTCACGAACCCGGAGATCGCAGGGGCGCTCGAGCGCCAGGGCGTGACGGCGTTCGCGATGGAGTCGATCCCGCGCATCAGCCGCGCCCAGTCGATGGACGCGCTCTCCTCGCAGGCGAACGTCGGCGGCTACAAGGCGGTGCTGATCGCCGCCGACCACTTCGGCCGCTACTTCCCGATGCTGATGACGGCGGCGGGAACGGTGCCGCCGGCGAAGGTGCTGGTGCTGGGCGCCGGCGTCGCCGGCCTGCAGGCAATCGCGACCGCCAAGCGGCTCGGGGCCGCCGTCCAGGGGTTCGACGTGCGCTCGGTCGTGAAGGAGCAGATCGAGTCGCTCGGCGCCAAGTTCGTCAAGCTCGAGGTCGACTTCGACGCCGAGACCGAGGGCGGCTACGCGCGGCAGCTGACCGATGAGGAGCAGGAACAGCAGCGCGCGGCACTCGCGGATGTGATCGCCAAGGTCGACATCGTCATCACGACCGCTCAGGTGCCGGGCAGGCGTGCGCCGCTGCTTGTTACCGCCGATGCGGTGCGGAGGATGGCTCCCGGGTCGGTGATCGTCGACATGGCGGGCGACTCCGGTGGCAACTGCGAGCTGACGCAGGCCGGCGAGACGGTGCTCGAGCACGACGTGGCGATCATCTCGCCGCTGAACCTGCCGTCGCAGATGCCTGAGTCGAGCTCGATGATGTACGCGCGCAACATCCAGGCGCTCGTCGATCTGATGGTCGACGACGACGGCAACCTGGCGCTCGACTGGTCGGACGAGGTGATCGCGAAGAGCTGCGTCGCCGGCAAGCAAGAGCCGGCGCCCGCCGCGGCGTCGCCCGAATCCTCGGAACCCGCTGAATCGGGCGAATCGGCGCCCACATCCGGAACGGAGGCCTGATGGATCTCGTGACCGAGATCACGCTGCTGGTGATCGCCGCCTTCGTCGGCTTCGAGGTCATCTCGCGCGTGCCCAACACGCTTCACACGCCGCTGATGAGCGCCACCAACGCGATCCACGGCATCGTCGTGCTCGGCGGCATCCTCTTGATCGGCGAGGCGCACGGGACCGTCGACAAGCTGATCCTCACGATCGCGATCGCCTTCGGCACGATCAACGTCGTCGGCGGCTTCCTCGTCACCGACCGCATGCTCGAGATGTTCAAGGCGCGTCCGAAGCCGGCGCCGAAGCCAGAGGACACGGAGTGATCCACACCCCGCTGGCGACCTCTTTCTTCCAGGACCAGGACTTCATCCGCTCCTGCTACATCGTCGCCTTCATCTGCTTCATCGTCGGCCTGCAGAACCTGAGGACGCCGGTGACCGCGCGCCGCGGCAACGTGATCGCGGCAGTCGGGATGGCGATTGCGGTGATCGCGACGCTCCTCCAGCCGCAGGTCGGCAACTACGGCCTGATCGCGATCGGCGTCGCGATCGGCACCGCCGTCGGGATCCCGGCGGCGCGCTCGGTGAAGATGACCGCGATGCCGCAGATGGTGGCGCTGTTCAACGGCGTCGGCGGCGGCGCGGTGGCATTGATCGCGTGGTCTGAGTTCCGCCGCTACGGCGGCGACTACCCGCTCGACATCGCGATCCCGTCACTGATCTCGGCGATCATCGGCTCGGTCTCGTTCTGGGGCTCGAACATCGCCTTCGGCAAGCTCCAGGAGATCCTCCCCGGCCGGCCGATCATGCTGCCGGGCCAGCTCTTCATCAACTTCGGGCTGCTGACGATCGCGATCGTCACGGCGGTCATCATCGCGACCGCCGGCACCGACCCACAGTGGCTGTTCGTGCTCGGGATCCTGGTCGCCGGCGCCTTGCTCGGCAACCTGTTCGTGCTGCCGATCGGCGGCGCCGACATGCCGGTCGTGATCTCGCTCTTGAACGCCTTCACCGGCTTGTCGGCGGCGCTCGCCGGTATCTCGCTCGACAACTCCGCCTTGATCGTCGGCGGCATCCTGGTCGGTGCTTCGGGCTCGATCCTGACCCACCTGATGGCGCAGGCGATGAACCGCTCGATCGCCAACATCTTCAAGGGCGGCTTCGGCGGCGCCACCGCTCTGCCGTCCGGCGACGGCGAGGAGCGCCCGGTCAAGTCGACCTCGCCCGACGACGTCGCGATCCAGCTCTCCTACGCCGAGCACGTCGTGATCGTCCCCGGCTACGGGATGGCGGTCGCCCAGGCCCAGCACGCCGTACGCGAATTGACGAAGGAGCTCGAGAAGCGCGGCGTCGACGTCAACTTCGCGATCCACCCGGTCGCCGGGCGCATGCCCGGCCACATGAACGTGCTGCTCGCCGAGGCCGACGTCCCCTACGAGCAGTTGAAGGAGATGGACGAGATCAACGGCGACTTCTCGCGTACCGACGTGACGCTCGTGATCGGCGCCAACGACGTCGTCAACCCGGCCGCGCGCGACGTGCCGGACTCGCCGATCTACGGCATGCCGATCCTGAACGCCGACGAGTCGGGCTCGATCATCGTGCTCAAGCGCTCGATGAACACCGGCTTCGCCGGCATCGACAATCCGCTCTTCTACAACGACAAGACGCAGATGCTGTTCGGCGACGCGAAGGACTCGATCTCGAAGGTCACGAAGGAAGTCGAGGCTCTCTAGCCCTTGTGGGCGACCGCGGCTCAGCGCGGCGCGGCGCGGCGACTGGCCCAGCGGCCGAAGCGGAGCCGGTAGGAGCGCGCTTGGCCCGCGAGGCGCTTCGCGAAGTAGTTGCGCGCGTGCACACGGACGGCGCGTCCGCGTGACCGCGTGATCGTGACGATGCCGGCCCTCGGAACGTGGCCCCAGACGACCACGCCGCTGCCGGACTTCTTCACATAGATCGGCAGGCGGTAGGACGCGAGCGCGGGCTTCGGCTTGCCGTTCGCGAAGAAGAGCCCGCTCTGGAACGCCCAGACCGGTTTCTCGTCGATCCAGAGGTACTGGCTGAACGAGCGCATGAAGGGCATGCGCCACGCGAGATACTCGGCTTCGTTGATGAAGCGCGCCTGTCGTTTCAGCGATGCGCCCTTCGGATCGGGCGGCCGCGTCTGCGAGCCGTCCTCGGTGTCCCACAGCACCGCACGCCCGCGCAACCTGCCGGTGCGGCGCGCGCGCACGAGCATCGCGCGCATGTGTCCAATCGTCGCGGGCGTCACGTCGTCGCGGCCCGGCGGCCGCGAGAACGGGCCGGTCTTGCGGTAGTAGGCGTGGATCGCCCACCCGCTCGCGTGCAAGGCGGCGAAGCGGCCGCGACAGCCAGGGTGGCGGCGCCCGGAGCCGTTCAGGCAGAACAATTCCCGCGCGAACCGGAGCGGGCTGGTCGTGGCCGTCTCACGGTTCGCGTTCGACCCGATCGGCAGCACCTCGCCCATCAGGATCGTGTCGCGCCGGTGCCCAGTCCGCGCGAGCGCCTTCCAGCCTGCGCGGTAGAGCGCCCGGTAGAGGCTCGGCGACGTGAGAACGCCCTTGCGCCGCTGCGGCGACAGGAACAGCGGGTGGTTGGGCTCGTTGTAGATCGACCAGAGGCTGATGCGCGGCAGCCGCGTCCCCGCAGGCGGTGGCGGCGTGGGCGTGCCGGAGCCCGGCGGCGGTGGCGGTGACTGGTCGGTGCCGCCTCCGCCTGACGGCGGCGGCGGCGGCGATTGCGGGGGCGGGCTGCCGCCGCCCGGCGCCGGGGCGGGCGGCGGCGGGGTAACGACCGGGCCGCTCGGGCCGCAGGTGATGAGCGGCGGCACCGGCGTGCAGGGGTCAAGCACCCCCGCGCTCTTGGCCGCGACCGCCGCCTTCGCGTGGCCCGAATAGCGCCGGCCGACCGCCGTCATGAACTGCGCGAACGCCTTCGGGCGCGGATAGCGCGAACCCGTGTAGTACCCGGCGGTCGTGCCCGCCGCCCAGGTCGGCGCCGGCCCGGTGACGGTCGCGAGCACCTTCAAGTGCCGTTTGTGCGCGTCGAGCACGAGCGAGTCCCAGTTCGACCACGCGCTGCCGTACGCGTTCGGGTCCGTCGGACTTGCGGGCTTCGACAGCGCGATGTTGCGCCACACGAACTGCACGCGGATGGCGTCCACGCCCATCGCCTTCGCCTGATCGAGCACCGCGGCGCGCACCAGCGGGCCGCTGTAGACGAGCATCCCGTCGTCCTGGAAGATCCGCAGCTGGTGCGTGCCGGCCTGCGCGGCGCCAGGCAGCGCCAGCAGGAGCAGGATCACAGCGGGAGCCAGGCGCCGCACGTAGAAGTGATACCCAGTTTGGACCGACCCCTCTACACGTCCTTCGCCTGGGCCTACGACTTGGTTGTGCCAAGCCCGGCGCCGCCCCAACCGGACGAGGCGGCGCGGCTGTTCGCCGGACGCAAGAAGCTTGTCGACGCCGGCTGTGGCACCGGCCGCCACAGCGCGTTCCTCGCGTCGAGCGGCTTCACGGTGACCGGGGTCGACCTGTCGGAGGAGATGCTCGAGGTGGCACGGGCGCGGGCGCCCGAGGTTGAGTTCGTCGTCGGCGACGTGTTCTCGTGGCGGCCACCCGCACCCGTCGACGGCGTGCTCTGCCGCGGGGTGTTCAACGACGTCTCAGATGACGAGGACCGCCAGCGAGGCTTCGATTCGCTCTTCGAGCTGCTGCGGCCGGGCGGCCTGCTGATCTTCAGCGTCCGCGAGATCGAGAAGGCGCGGGCGCGGTATGGGCGCGAACCGGTGGTCACGCGCTCGGAGGGCGGCGTGTTCTTCCGAAGCGAGGCGCGGTTCGTCGGCGAGCTGGTCGTGGTGGACGAGACGATCTCGTCGGAGGACGCGCGCGCCGACTACCGCTTCGAGATGCGCCCGTGGTCGTTGACCGAGGTCGATGAACGCGCCGCGGCTGCGGGCTTCACGCGCGTCGAGCGGCGCATCGAGGGCGACCGCGTCGTCGCGCTTTGCATCCGCTAGAGCCCGAGCGATTCCTGCGACGGATCGCCCGCGCGCGAGCTGCGACGCCGCCGCGGGATTCCGGCGGCTTCGGTCAGGGCAGCCTCGACGTCCGCCAGGATCGCGCGCTCCGACCGTGAGGCGACGATCGGCTCACTGAGGCCCTCCACGTGCACGTAGGTGCGGCGGCCATCGCCGCGTTCGCTCGCCTCGATCGGGACGATCGCGAACACGCGCTCTGCGCGCACGAACTTCCCGTAGCCCAGCGCAACCATCCGTGCCATTGATCAGACGGTAGTGCGATCTGCCCATAATGCCCCGTGGCCGCCCACGACTTGGAAGTCACGGACGCGCTCGCCGACGCGCTCGACGAGATCATCCGCGAGCGCAACGTCGTCTCGCTCTACCAGCCGATCTTCGACATCTCGAACCCCGAGATGCCGCGCGAGGACTATCCCGTCGTCGCGTACGAAGCGCTCGCGCGTGGGCCGTACGGGTCGCCGTTCGAGTCCCCCGAGATGCTCTTCGCGGCGGCGCGTGCCACGGGACGGCTGGCCGAGCTCGACTGGCTCTGCCGCGCTGCGGCCGTTCTAGGCGCGATGGATGCGGGTCTCAAGGCTCCGTTCACGCTCTTCTGCAACATCGAGCCGGAGGCCATCGACGCGCCGCCGCCGTTCGGGCTTCGCGACATCTGGGAGCGCGCGAAGGACAGCCTGCGCGTGATGACGGAGATCACCGAGCGGGCGATGACTCATCGACCGGCCGAGCTGCTCTCGACCGCCGGCGCGGTGCGCGACCTCGGCTGGGGCATCGCGCTGGACGACGTGGGCAGCGAGCCGGCGTCGCTTGCGCTCATGCCGTTCCTCGACCCGGACGTGATCAAGCTCGACCTGCGCCTGATCCAGGACACGCCGACCGAAGACCTGGCCGAGGTGATCAACGCCGTAAACGCCGAGGCCGAACGCTCGAACCTCACGATCTTGAGCGAGGGGATCGAGACCGAGGAGCACGAGCGGAACTCGCTCGCGTTCGGAGCCACGCTCGGGCAGGGCTTTCTCTACGGCAAGCCCGGACCGCTGCCGAAGCCGCTGCCGGAGGCGACCAAGTCGGTGCAACTCCTCGGTCGCAAGCTGGCGGCGCGCCAGGCACGCGTCAGCCGCATCGTTGGCACGATGCAGTCGATCCGCATCGGCACGAAGCCGATCCTCCACTCGATGAGCCGCCATCTCGAGACCCAGGCGCGGGCGCTGGGCGAGACGGCCGTCCTGCTTGCGATCTTCGAGGATGCGCAGTACTTCACCGGCGCCACCAAGGCCCGCTACGAGCAGCTGGCGCGCGAGATCGCGTTTGTCGGCGTGATCGGGCCGGACATGCCCGCGGAGCCGGCCGAGGGAGTCCGCGGAGCCAGCCTCGACGCGAACGACGAGCTCTACGACGAGTGGGGCATCGCGGTGGTCTCGCCGCACTTCGCGGCCACGTTCGTGGCCAGGCCGGCCGGGGACCGCTCCGCCCCGGACGACGAGCGCCAATTCCAGTTCGCGCTGACCTACAAGCGCGACAACGTGGTCGAGACGGCGCGCAACATGATGAGCAAGATCACACCGCACGTTCCGAGCTCGACGCTCGGCGCGGCCCCCGCGCTTTAGGCCTCAGCCGCGACACGCGTCAGGCCGGCCCGGCGCGCGTAGTAGCGGAGCTTCGCCGCAGTGCGCGCGTCGCTGACCGCGACGAACGCCACGCTGCCGCAACTACAGGATCCGAACAGGACGCGCGAGCCGCGGCGCGCACGCAGGAGCCGCTTCCCGATCCAGAACGCGCGCGGATAAGCCCGCTTGACACGTATCAGCGACGAACCCGTCCTGATGCGGTGCACGTGGGTGGAGAACGACGTGCTCGCGGCAAGCCTGAGGCGGCCGCGCCGGTCGAACGCCATGGCGAGCTTGCCGCCGCCGTCGACGCAGTAGCCCATGGAGCCGGCCGTCTGCGCGGTGGGCACGCCGAGGCGCCTGATCACGTCGCCGCGCCGGCTGCCGATCCTCGCGCCGCCGATTCCGGTCGAATGCAGCGTTCCTGCGCGGCGCAGGCATCCGCTGCCCGTCCGCGCGCCGGCCGGGTACTGCCGCCCGAGGGCGCCGAACAAGTTCGCCACGACCGCGAACGCCGGCTTTTCGCTGTAGTCGTCGCGCATCAGCCCGAAGTGCTGCGCGATCGCCGGGTCGCCCGTGTTCGCATCGCGGAGGTTGAACCAGCGGTAGTCGGAGACGTTGTAGGTGCCCCGGAAGTCGCTTGCTGCGCGGATCATCCGGTCGGCGACCTGCGCCTGCATGTCCTCGCGGCGCGTCCCGAACGTCGGCCAGCCGTTCTCCTCGATGTGCATCGGGACGGTGTCGGGAATCCCGGCCGCACGCAGGTAGCAGCGGAACGAGCTCATCGCGTTGACCATCCCGTCGCGGTAGTCGTCGACCGACTGCTCGGCCGGCGGGAAGACCGTGCCCGGATACGCGTCCAGCCCGACCCAGTCGAGGGCCGCGACGAACGGCTGGCCACCCTTGTCGCGCAGGTAGTCCCAGAACGCCTGCTCGTGAACCGGGTCATAGCGGTAGGCCCAGTTGAAGCCGATCTCGAGCTGCTTGAGCCCCTTCTTGCGGGCCTCATCCTTGGCGGCGATCACACCCTGGATCAGTGCGTCCTTGCCGCCGGAGTACGCGCCGTCCGACGAGTCCGAGCTGAAGTCGAAGTTGACCTCGTTGGTGATCTGGAGCCCCACGACGCCGGGAATCGCGCCGAAGCGATCCACGACCTCGCGCACGTGCTTCGTCCACGCCGCGATGTCGCCCTCCTGCGCGCTCGACGGCCGGTAACGCACCTGCAGCTCGACTTCGTAGCCGGCGTCCGAGTAGCGCCTGGCCTCGGCGAGGAACCGCTTGAACGCGGCCTCCCCGTCCGACCAGAAGAAGCGGTTCAGGCGGACGACGAATGGCCCGCCGGCTGGACGGAGCCGCGCAAGCGCGCCGAGCGTCTTCGCCGGGTCTTCAGGCTTGGCGGCCGCGGCGGGCGTGCCCAGCTGCCCCGCCTCGACGCGCGGCGTGATCCCGACTCGCTGTGCCGGGCCTGGCTGCTGGGGAACGCCTGCGGCGCTCAGGTCGCCGCTGCAAACTGGATAGTCGTCCGCCGAGGCGGGCGCAGCCGCGGCCAGGGCAACCGTCACGAAGATGACAGGGAGGATCGCAAGCCGCATCCGCTGCATCAGAGCCGACCTATGCGGGATGCGGCGCCTGGATCCGGCGCTCCACCGACACGGAGTATGCGCCCGGTCGCGCGTGGAGGATCGGGTCGTCCGAAAGCTCGATGCCGTCGATCAGCCGTGCCGGGTCCATCACCATCACGTCGTCCCCGGTCTCGCGTTCGGTGTCCGGGCCGGTCAGCTCGAGCGTGCCCATGTCCACGGTTTCGAGGTTCTCGGGCCAGGCCGCCGTTGCGTCGTCCGTCGGCAGGTCGTCGGTGCCGACGCGGGCCACGAGCGTGAACCGCACGGGCAGCCGCTCGAAGATCTCGGTCTGGAGGTAGTCGGGCTCCATCCCGTCGCGTTCCTCCTCCGGCAGCCACTCGACGCCCGCCTCCGGCGCCCAGCGCCACCGCACCCAGCGCTGCTCGCCGTCGGCGTTGGTCAGCCGGAAGGCGTGGATCGAGTTGAACACCATCGTCGCGTAGCTCCGGGGCGGGGCGAGCGTGGGGACGATCTGCTGCACCGCCTGCGCTGTCGCCGGGTGCGTGCCGATGAACTCCCCCACCTTCTCGAACGACTCCGCCCGCGCGAGCGTGAACTCCAGGAACTCCTCGGGCGTGCGCACGAAGAACACCGGCAGCGACAACGACACGATGTCGGTCTCCTCGTCGCCCACGTAGAACTTCACGGCCATTCCACGGCCGTCGCCGACCTCGGCGTCGTTCGCATGCGGATTGGCGCCGCCGTTCGAAAGTCGGACTGTCGCGCGTACCGGGTGGCCGGCGAATTGCGCGCCACGCGTCAGCCGCTTGGCGTCAGCGGACGGCGTGAACGTGCCGGTCAGCAGCACTCCCTTCGCATGCGCCGCGCGATGCCCCGGATGCGTCCCGCCCACCTTGCCGATTGCGTCGACCAGCTCGACAGGATCGACCATGTGGCGATCCTAAGCCAACCGCTTGCCCACGAGCGCGGCGTGCGCGACCACCGACTGGGCGAAGTCGCCGAAGTCGCGCGCATACAACTGCTGTGGTCCGTCGCAGAGCGCCGCTTCCGGGTCGTCGGCGATCTCGACGATGATCCCGTCGGCCCCGACTGCCGCGGCGGCGCGCGCGAGCGGTTCGACCAGGCGCCGGTCGCCTGCGGCGTGTGACGGATCGACGATGACCGGCAGGTGGCTGTGCAGCTTCAGCCACGGGATCGCCGACAAGTCGAGCGTGAAGCGCGTCGCCGTCTCAAAGGTGCGGATCCCGCGTTCGCACAGGATGACCTGCTCGTTTCCCTCCTTGAGGACGTAATCGGCGGCCTGCAGCAGCTCGTCGAGTGTCGACGACAGGCCGCGCTTGAGCAGCACGGGTTTCCCAAGGCGCCCGACCACCTGCAGCAGCGCATAGTTCTGCATGTTGCGCGCGCCGACCTGGATCACGTCGACCACGGCCGCCAGCTCGTCGGCGTGCTCGGGCGTGGTCAACTCCGTTACCACCGGCAGCCCGACCTCGGCCTTCGCCTCGCGCACGATGTCCAGGCCCTCCGAGCCGAGGCCCGGGAACGAGAACGGCGAGGTGCGGGGCTTCCACACGCCGGCGCGCATCATCGAGGCTCCGCCTGCCTTCACGGCTCGCGCGACGGTCAGCGTCTGATCGCGGCTCTCGACCGTGCACGGCCCAGCGATCAGCGTGAAGGTCGCTGGACCGATCATCCGCCCGTCGACCGCGAAGTTGGAATGCTCCCGGGCGCCGAGCTCACGGCTGGCGAGCTTGTACGGCCGGGAGATCGGCACGATCCGGTCCACTCCCGGCATCACCTCGAGCCCGAGCTCGGCCACTCCGATCGGATCGCCGATGGCGCCGATCGCGGTGGTCAACTCGCCAGGCAGCACCACGACGTGCACCCCGGTCGTCTCGAGCCGCGCGACGACGGCGTCGACCTGCTCCTGCGTCGCGCCGGGTGTCATCACCACCATCACGGTGGACACATGATCGCCTGCTCGCGTGCATTCCGTCCGCACGGCGGCGCATCCTCGGGACCGATGATTGTCAGAGCCCGACTGTTCTGCAGCGATCCGCGCTGTGCCGCCAGCTTCGCGGCGATCGGCCCACTCGAGGAGCTCGAGGCCCTCGCCTGCTCCTGCGGCGGCGGCCTCGAGATCACCGGGCTGCCGGAGGAGACCGCCGGCGCTGTGCACGGAAAGTTCGAGCTTCTCGTTCTGGCTGCATAGCCGGGTTAGGGTGGCCCCGTGACGATGGTCTACGTGGTAATCGGGCTGTTTGTCGTCCTGGCCCTCGCCTACGTCCTGATCAACAACTCGTTGATCGGCGCGCGCAACAAGTGCGACGAGGCCTGGAGCGGGATCGACGTCCAGCTGAAGCGCCGCCACGACCTGGTGCCGAACCTGGTCGAGACGGTGAAGGGCTACGCCGTGCACGAGCAGCAGACGCTCACGCGCGTGACCGACGCTCGCGCGGGCGCGGTGGCCGCCGAGAACGCGCCGCCCGGCGAGCGCTCGCGGGCGGAGTCGGCGCTGAGCGTGGCCCTCGGCGGTATTCGTGCGGTGGCCGAGCAGTACCCGCAGCTGCGCGCGGCTGACAACTTCAGGCAGCTGCAGGCGCAGTTGGCCGAGATCGAGGACGAGATCCAGGCGTCGCGCCGGATCTACAACTCGAACGTCCAGATCTACAACACGCGGATGCAGATCTTCCCGAACTCGATCGTCGCCGCCAGAGGCGAGTTCCGGCCACGCGAATTCTTCGAGATCGAGGTCGCCTCGGAACGTGAAGTTCCCGAGGTCTCGTTCACGTGAGCGCTGCGCCGCTCCTCCCCTCCAACACCAACAGCACGCGGAGCGTCCACTTCCGGACCCTGATCGGGTCGTCGGCGGCGATCGTCGCCGGCGCCATCTTCGCCGCGATCGCGTTCACGGTCGGCGCCGCCAGCCACAGCGTCGCGGTGATGGGCGGTGGGCCGGCACTCGTCGTCGTGGCCGTCGTGCTGATCGCCTGGGTGAAGGCCGACAGCGACGCCGAGGACGAGTTCTTCCGCCGCTACGCCGACGTCCACAGGCTGAACCTCTGGCCCAAGTACTCGCTCGACGGGTTCACTCCGCTGCTCGCGGGAGGCGACCGCCGCCACTGCGAGCACTGGATGGAAGCCGGCGGCCATGGGCTCGGCTGGTACACCTTCGAGGTCCGGCAGGACCACGGCGACAAGCCCGACACGTGGGAGTCGCACGACTTCACCCTCGCCACCGTGGACATCGGCGAGCTCGGCATGGGGCGCTTCCAGGGCGTCTACCTGCGGCGGCGGCGTGGCATCTTCGATCGCCTCGACGGCGATGCGAATTGGCTGCGCGGGCACAACCTCAAGAAGGTCGAGCTCGAGTCGACGGCTTTCACGGAGCGCTACGAGCTGTCGGCCGAGCGTGACCAGGACGACATCATCCTGCGGCAACTCTTCGCGCCGTCGTTCGTCGTGTGGTTGAGCGAGCATCCGCTCGAGCCGGGCTTCGAACTGCGCGCCGGGATGCTGGTCGTGTTCATCCCGGGTCGCTGCGGCGAGGCCGGCAGGCTGCAGTTCCTGCAAATGGCAGCCGACGAGATCTCTAAGCGGATACAGGCCGAGCTGACCGCGGCCGCCCAGGCCGGGGCGCTCTAGGCCCCAGCGCCCGGTCGCTGAACGAATCCCGCCGTAGTCGCACGCGTTCGCTCCAGCATTCACGAGATCGTCGAGCGAGACCCCAGGGACGGGTGGCTGGAAGACTGCGGCAAATGGGGAAACTCGTCGTCGGGCCATTGCTGCGGTTCGTCTCCGAAACAGAGGCGACCATCTGGGT
>DATBDN010000232.1:0-35118 GCA_036269895.1 Thermoleophilaceae bacterium | reverse complement strand
TCGATCAACTGCGAGTCGCCCGGGAAGCCAGGATGGCCGGCGCCCGTGACCGCGTCGGTCGTGAGGCCGAGCGAGTTGTCATAGAAGTTGTTGTTGTGCACCCAGATGGCGTTGCCGTTGGTGGCCGAGTAACCCGCCATGTTGTGGTGAAGGTCGCACCAGCGGACCTGCTGGTTCAGGCGCGGCTTCGTACCCTCGGCGCGCTGGTAGCCGGTGTCGGCGGCGGCGCCGGGGTAGATGCCCGAGTCGCCGTGGCCGGCCGCCTCGCAGTTCTGCTCGATGCCGTGGTCCTCGACGAACACGAGCGTGCCGTAGAGGCCGTTGTAGAAGGTCTTGAAGCGGTCGAGCATGAAGCCGTCCGACTCGAGCACATAGATGCCGTGCTCGGTGGCGTGGCGCACCGTGACGTTGCGCAGCACGAAGCCGTCGGCGCGGTCGGCGCGGATGCCGACATCCTTCGCGTGGCCGGCGCCGTTCGGGCCACCGTTGCCCTTCGAGGGGTCGCCGGCCTCCACGACGACGTCGTCAGCGCTCACGCCTGAGCCCTCCATCTGGAAGTTGCAGCGGATGCACGGCCCGACGTCCGGAATCCCATGGCGGTCCCAGAGCGGCGGGTTGGGCGGCGGCTTGGAGCCGGGCTTGCGGCCCATCACCGCGATCAGGTTCGCGTCGTTCGGGCAGCTGTACTCGCCTTTGTACGAGTACGCCGCGCCCTGCTCGCCGGGATGGTCACCATCGATCTTCAGCGACGCGCACGCCGGATCGTGGGTCGGCTTCGCGCGCGACTCGGGCTCCGTGTAGAGGCCGGGCATGATCACCACGCGGTCGTTGTTGTGCGATGCGGTGACCGCGGGCTGGATCTCGCGGTACTTGCAGAGCCGGGACAACTCAGTGTTGATCGCGATCAGGCGCTTGCCCTGCTTCTTCGTGAACGAGCGATGGTCGGTGGGGCGGATGTAGTAGCCCGACTTGATCGCGTGGGCGACCGACGCCCTGAGCTGCTTGAGCGAGTTGCGCCGGCAGACGACCCGGGTCCTGCCCGGCAGCTTCCCGTTGAGCGCCGACGCGAGCGAGCGGATCTTGGGCACCTTGCCGCCAGTGCACGGCTTGATCGAGCAGTCGGGCTTGGGGTCAGGCCAATACGAGGCGCGCTCGACGTGTGCGAGTGCCGGTACGGCGACGCACAGCGTCGCTATCAGCGCAAGCAGAACTGACGGCAGTGAGCGGTGACCCATGCCTTGTGAACGGGCGGGATGGGGTTGCGCTTGCGCTAGCGGCGGATTGTTCGCCGCGGTTGCGCGGCTTCCACGCGTTCGCGCTGTGCTGCGCGCGCCTTGTCCTGCCTCCGTCGGCCGAGCAGCGCGAGCACCCCGAGCACGGCGGCGACGATCAGCAGTCCGAGCAGGATGCCGCCGAACGTGCCGACGCCGCCGAACGGCAGCGCGATGAGCTTGGCCAGCCCGAACCCGATCGCAACGAGCACGACTACCAGCGCGATCAGCACGAGGATGCCGCGCGCGCGTGTCAGCAAGCTCGAGTTCGGCGGCGGCGCGATCATGCCCATCAGGCGCAGCAGCATCAGCTGGCGGTTGCTCGGCGGCTCCTGGCCGAGCTTCTCCATCGCCTCGCGCAGCTCGTCGGGGCGCCGCTCGGCCTGGGCCAGGGCCGCCTTCATCATCTGCCGCAGCATCGGCCGCTCCTGCGGGTGGCAGGCGGCCAGGGCCTCGTTGAAGTACTTCCGGGCGGCCTCGGCGTCATAGCGCTCCGCTGCCCGCGCTCCGAGGATGGCCTTAGCGGCGGCGCGATGCTTCGACTCGCTCTGGAGCTGCTCGTCGCTCCGGTCCTCGAGCTGCGGGATCACCGAAAGGCTCCCGAGCTGGTACTGCATCCGCGTCTGTCGCTGCTTTGCCACTGGACGAGCCAGTGTACGGCTGTGTGTCAGATGGACTTCGTCGGGTACCCGCAGTCTGTACCCCAATTCGGAAGGAGAGACATGGCAGACACAATTCGCGACATCATGAGTGGTGACCCGAAGACCGTCGACGCAAGCGCGACGATCGAGGACGCCGCCAAGATCATGGCCGAGAACGACATCGGCAACGTGCTCGTTGTCGAGAACGACGAGGTCCAGGGCATCATCACCGACCGCGACATCGTCGTGCGCGTGATCGCGAAGGGCAATGGTGCTGACGCAAGCGTGCGCGAGGCCGCGTCGACCGATCTCGAGACGCTCAGTCCTGACGATTCGGTCGAGGACGCGATCAAGAAGATGGAGCAGGCGGACGTGCGCCGGCTGCCGGTCGTCGACGACGGCAAGCCCGCCGGCGTCGTCTCGCTCGGCGATCTGGCCAAGGCCAAGGACCAGGGCTCCGCGCTGGCGGACATCTCCTCGGCGTCGCCGAACAACTAGCCGTAACAAACGGGATCAGAGCAGTTTTGTAACAGCGTGCGCTGTTACAAATCAGCTCTGATCCTTTCGCGCCACCCGGGGCGCGTCGCTGTCGCCGGCGCGCTGACGATCGCCTTCTCGGCGATCCTCGTTCGCGAGGCCGACGTGGCGCCCGCGACCGCGGCCGTCTTCCGCTGCGCGTACGCGCTGCCGGCGCTCGGGCTGCTCGCGTGGATCGAGCGCCGCCGCTACGGCCCGCGCACCCGGCGCGAGCTGAGGCTGTCGATGTGGGCGGGCGTGTTCTTCGCCGCCGACCTGATCTGCTGGCACTACGCGATCCACGACGTCGGCGCCGGGCTCGCCACCGTTCTCGGCAACCTCCAGGTCGTGCTGGTCGGCTTGGTCGCATGGCTCACGCTTGGCGAGCGTCCCGACCCTCGCGTTATCGCCGCCGTCCCTATCGCGCTGTTCGGGATCCTCCTGATCTCGGGCGTGCTCGGCTCGGCGGCGTATGGCAACGACCCGGCGCGCGGCGTCGTGTTCGGGATCGCCACCGGCCTGACGTACGCCGGCTTCATCCTCGTGCTGCGCCAGTCCGGGCGCGACCTGCAGCGGCCGGTCGCGCCGCTGTTCGAGGCGACCGCCTTCGCGACCGTCTTCGCGCTGATCGGCGGGCTGGTCATCGGCGACATCGACCTGGTGCCGTCGTGGCCGGCGCATGGCTGGCTGGTCCTGCTCGCCCTCAGCTCGCAGGTGGTGGGCTGGCTGCTGATCTCCCTCTCGCTGCCGCGACTGCCGGCGGCACTCACTTCCGTTCTGCTGACGGTGCAACCCGTCGGCTCCGTCATCCTCGGCGTGATCCTGCTCGGGGAGTCGCCGTCGCTGCTGCAGCTGGTCGGCGTCGCCTGCATCTTCAGCGGGATCATCGTCGCCACCGCGCGCCGCTCACGCGTCCCCGCTTAGGGTGGAATCGTCGTGAGGGTGGGTATGACGCCAGGGATGAACATCGTCGCCGAGCTCGCGGACCAGGCGCGGGCGAACCGTCGCCTTGGCCTGGACACCGAGTTCGTCTCCGAGCGGCGCTACCGCCCGCTCCTCTGCCTGGTCCAGATCGTCGTCGGGGATCGCATCGAGATCCTCGACCCCTTGGCCGACCTCGACGCGTCGCCGCTGGCGGAGGTGCTGGCCGACCCGTCGATCGAAGTCGTCATGCACGCGGGCCGGCAGGACGTGGCGCTGCTCAAGCGCAGCTGGAACACGGAGGTGCGCAACATCTTCGACACGCAGGTGGCTGCCGGCTTCGCCGGCTACGGCGCCCAGAGTGGTTACGACTCGCTCGTCCGCTCGCTGCTCGGGGTGTCTGCGCAGGGCGCCGAGGGCTTCAGCCGCTGGGACCGGCGGCCGCTGACCCCGGAGCAGATCGAGTACGCGCGGGCCGACGTCGAGCATCTGCTGCCGATGACCGACGCCCTGCAGCAGCGCCTGCGCGAGAGCGGAAGGCTGGAGTGGGCCCAGGAGGAGTGCCGGGCGCTCGAAGCCGCCAGCGACGAGCGCTCGCCCGCGGAGCAGTTCGCGCGCCTGCCGCGCGTGCGCCGGCTGAGCAAGCGCCAGCGCGCAGTAGCGCTGACGCTGGTCGAGTGGCGTCAGCAGCTCGCGCGCGAGGTCGACCGGCCGGCGTCGTCGGTCCTGCCCGACCACGTGCTGGTGGAGGCCGCGCGCCGGCAGCCGGAAGGCCGGCGGGCGCTGGAGGAGATCCGCGGAATGCCGGCGCAGACGTTTCAGCGCTGGCAGCGCGACCTGCTGGCGGCGGTGGCACGCGGGCGCGAGGCGCCGGAGGCGCCCGACCTGCCGGACATCGAGGCGGGTGACCAGGGCGATGCGCCGCTCATCGCGCTGGGCCAGGCGCTCGTGCGCCAGCGCGCGCTCGAGGCGAAGGTTGCGGTCGACCTGGTCTCGACGCAGTCGGACATCGCCGCTGTCGTTGGCGCCCTGCGGCGCAACAACGGCGAGGCCGAGGTGCGCACGCTTCACGGCTGGCGCCGCGAGCTGGTCGGCAATGAGCTCGTGAAGCTGCTGAGCGGCCACTGCGTCGTACGGGTGCGCGACCGCCGCCTGATGGTCGAGCCCGGCGACTGATGCCCGAGCTACGACGCCTCGGGCGGGGCGTCGAGGTTCCGTGCGTCGGCATGGGGACGTGGCGGACATTCGATGTCGGCGAGTCCCGTGAAGACATCGTCACGGAGGCGTTGGACGCCGGCACAACGCTGTTCGACAGCTCGCCGATGTACGGCCGCGCGGAGCGTGTGCTCGCCCAGGGACTGGGTCCCCGCCGCGACGAGACATTCGTGGCGACCAAGATCTGGGCCGACTCGCGTGAGGAGGGGAGGGCACAGGCCGAGCGGGCGCTCGGCTGGTTCGGCGGCCGCGTCGACCTCTACCAGGTCCACAACCTCCTCGCAGTCGAGACGCAGCTGGCGCTCGCCGAGGAGCTGCGCGACCAGGGCCGCGTGCAGCTCGTCGGCGCCACCCACTACAGCCCCGGCCGCTTCCGCGAGCTCGCCGCGCTGATGCGCAGCGGCCGCGTGGACGCGGTCCAGGTGCCCTACAACCCGGGCGAGCGCGAGGCGGAACGCGAGATCCTGCCGCTCGCCGAGGAGCTTGGGGCCGGGGTGCTGGTGATGCGACCGTTTGCGCAGGGCGCGCTCACGCGCCGGCCGCCTGGCGCCGCCGACCTGGCCGCGCTCGGGGTCGAGACCTGGGCTCAGGCGCTGCTCAAGTGGGTGCTCAGCGACCCGCGCTGCACCTGCGCGATTCCGGCGACGTCCCGGCCGGGGCGCCCGACGGAGAACGCGCACGCCGGCGAGCCGCCGTGGTTCGACCCCGACCAGCGCGCCTACGTCGCGCGACTGGCCTCGTAGCCCTTCCGCGCCCAGGTCTGGACGCCGCCCTCCACGACGTGGATCACATCCTTGCGGCCGAGGCGCTGCAGAAGGCTGGCGGCGACGACGCTGCGGCGCCCAGAGGCGCAGATGACAGCGACCGGCCGGCCGTCGAGCTCTGCAGGGACCTCGTGGATGTCGTGGTAGGGGATGTGGAGCGAGTCCGGGATGCGCACCTCGTCCCACTCGGACTGCTCGCGCACGTCGAGGATCTGGACCTCGTCGCGGCGCGCGTGCAGGCCGTCGACGTCGATGCGCTCGATCGACTCGACCTCCTTGTGCTCGACGCGCCACGACGTCATGCCGCCGTGCAGGTAGCCGCCGATGTTGCGCAGGCCGATCGCCGTGGCGAGTGCGGCCGCGTGCTCGGCGTCGTCGTCGTCGCGCCCGATCAGGATGATGTCCTGGTCATGGTCCACCACCCATGCGAGCTTCGTGCCGAAGCCGGCCTCGACGATCGGAATGCAGATTGCGCCGGGGACGTGCGCGTCGTCGAACTGGAACGGCGTGCGGACGTCCACCAGCAGCGCGCCTTCGTCGCGAGCCCGCTCCACCTGTAACGGGGCCAACGGCAGCAGCTGCGGCCCGTTGGTCACGAGCGGCCCGCGGTTCAGCGCCACTACGCGCTCGAAGTTCGGCGGCTGGGGCGGCAGGCCGGCCGTGACCTGGTCGACGAAGGCCGTCTCGTCGTCGATCGACAGCAGGTCGTTGTGGCGGCGCTCGAAGCCGATCGTCGACGACACCTTCATGTCCATGCCGGGCCCTCCGCAGAGCGAGCCGCCCAGATGGCCCGGCCAGATCTCGGTCTCGCCGGGCAGCGACAGGAGCTGCTCGTGCAGCGACTGGAAGATGTCGCGGGCCCCTTCGCGCTTCTCCACTGCCAGGTCGGGCCGCGCGATGTCGCCGACGAACAGCGTGTCGCCTGTGAGCACCGCCCACGGCTCGTCGTCGCCGCGCCGGGTGTCCGCCAGCGCGAAGGCGGTGTGCTCAGGGCGGTGCCCCGGCGTGTGAAGTGCTCTGACACGCACCGAGCCGAGCTCCAGGACCCAGCCGTCGTCGATCGGGTCGTGCTCGTAGTCGGGGGTGGCGTCGCGGTGGACATGGATGGTGGCGCCCGTCGCCGCGGCCAGGCGCCCATGGCCGGACAGGTGGTCGGCGTGGTTGTGGGTCTCGAGGATGTGCTCGATGCGCACGTTCAGGTAGCGCGCCAGCTCGAGGTACTCGTCGATGTCGAAGCGGGGGTCGACGACCGCGGCGACACCGGCTTTTTCGTCGCCGATCAGGTACGAGGCGCACCCGAGATCGTCATGTGTGACCTGACGGAAGATCATTTGGCGAGCATGACCGATGTGAACGACGAACGATTGCTGCTGCTATTCGACATCGACGGGACGCTCCTGCGCTACGGCGGTGCCCGTGAGCACGCCGCGGCGCTAGTGCAGGCGCTGCGGGATGTCTACGGGGTGGATCTGCCCGATGACGCGGTGTCACGCGTGGGGCCGTGGGGCAAGACCGATCAGCGGATCGCGCGCGAGGTGCTGGCGCTGGCCGGCGTCGACGGCGCCGCCCTCGACGAGCGGCGGCCAGAGTGGATCGGGCGGGTGTGGGAGCTGTACCGCGCGGCCGACCTCACGCGGCTGCGGGGCGGCGCGATGGACGGGGCGGAGCAGGCCCTGCAATGGGCCGCCGACGCCGGACACGTGTCGGCGCTTCTGACCGGCAACATCGAGGCGGTCGCCCACCACAAACTGGCCGCGGCCGGGCTGGGGCGGTGGTTCGCGCGTGGCCAGGGTGCGTTCGGCTCGGATGCGGAGGACCGGCGCGAGCTCGTCCCGGTGGCACGTGAGCGCGCCGGCGGCTGGCCGCGCGAGCAAACGGTCGTGATCGGCGACGCGCCGGGCGACGTGGCCTGCGCGCTCGCGGATGGAGCGATCGCCGCTGCCCTCCTGGGCCATTTCAGCCGCGACGATCTCGCCGGCGCGCACGTCTTCATCGAGCGCTTGACCCATCTGGGTGGGGCGCTTGACGCATTACCCAAGACCTGAACGGGTACCCGCAGTCAATGGCCAGACGAAACAACCCAAATGGCAACGGAGATGCCCCCGAGACCCCGACCGATGTCCAGGGGCGCGGCTGGGGCTCGGTCCTCAAGCGGACGGTCAAGGAGTTCCGCGAGGACAACCTGACCGACTGGGCTGCCGCCTTGACGTACTACGGCGTGCTGGCGCTGTTCCCGGCGCTGATCGCGCTTGTGTCGATCGTCGGGCTGCTCGGGCAATCGACCATCAACGGCCTCAAGTCGAACATCCAGTCGATTCCGGCCGCCGGCCAGGCGAAACAGATCGTGCTCAATGCGATCACCGAGATCTCGTCGCACAAGAGCGCCGCCGGCATCGCGTTGATCGTCGGATTGGCGCTGGCGCTGTGGTCGGCTTCGGGCTACGTCGGCGCGTTCATGCGTGCGTCGAACGCGATCTACGAGACCCCCGAGGGGCGTCCCTTCTACAGGCTGCGCCCGCTGCAGATGCTCGTCACGCTCTTCATGCTGGTACTGATCGCCCTGTGTGCGGCGGCGATCGTCGTGACCGGTCCGGTCACGCAGAAGGTGGGTCAGGCGGTGGGCCTCGGAGGCACGGCGCAGACCGTCTTCGACGTTGTCAAATGGCCGATCATCCTGGTGGTGATCAGCTTCATCTTCTCGCTGCTCTACTACGCCTCGCCGAACGTGAAGCACCCCGGCTTCAAGTGGATCACGCCCGGCGGTGTGCTCGCTGTGATCATCTGGATCGTGGCCTCGGCGGCGTTCGCGCTGTACGTGAAGTTCTTCCCGAACAACAAGACATACGGCAGCTTCGGCGGCGTGATTGTCTTCTTGATGTGGCTGTGGATCTCGAACATCGCCGTGCTTCTCGGCCAGGAGATGAATGCCGAGCTGGAGCGTCAGCGTGAGCTGGCCGCCGGACTGCCGGCGGAGCGCGAGCTCCAGCTCCCGCCGCGCGCAGTCCCGAAGGAGGGCTAGATGAAACTGCTGTTCCTGCCGTTCTCGATCATCACCGGGCTGATTGCCGGCAAGGTGGCGGAGAAGGTCTTCGACGGCCTCTGGCGGCTGTTCGACGAGGAGGAAGCGCCCGAGGCCGAGCACCGGGAGATCTCGATCGTGAAGCTCGTCCTCGCGCTCCTGATCGAGGGCGCGATCTTCCGAGCGGTTCGCGGCCTCGTGGACCACAGCGCCCGGAAGGGCTTCTACAACCTCACCGGCAGCTGGCCGGGCGAGGAAGCACCAGAACAGGCGTAGACCCTTCAAGCCGCGGCCGGGAGTCCGTACTCTCCCGGCCAGATGGAAACCGCTACGAGCGCGGGGTACGAGCGACCCGTAGTTGATGCCGAGGCTGCCCTGCGCTTTCTGGCAGAGGCGAGCGCCGTGCTCGCGGGGTCGCTGGACTATGAGGCAACGCTTCAGCGAGTGGCGGATCTCCTCGTGCCAGAGGTGGCCGACTGGTGCGGCGTCGACGTGCTCGAGCCGGAAGGCACCACGCGCCAGATGACGAGCCGCATGGACGAGCCTGAGCTCGAGGCGTTCCTGATCGAGCTGCGTAGCCGCTACCGCCAGCGAGCCGACCAGTCGCAGGGCACGCAGGCCGCCCTCCACGAGAACCGCTCGGTGCTGATGAGCGACGCGTCCGGTGCTCCACTGCTGCCACTGGAGCCCGGTGAGCAGGACCTTTACGACCGCTTGGCGGTGCGCTCGTACATGATCGTGCCGCTCGTCGCTCGCGGCCGCACGCTCGGCGCTGTCACGCTGATCTCGCGGCGCGACGACCGCCACTACGGCCGGGCCGACCTCGCGTTCGCGGAGCACCTGGCGCGGCGCTTCGCGGTGGCGATCGACAACGCGCGGCTGTACGACCAGGCGGAGCGTTCGCTGGCGCTGCTCGACACGCTGTTCGCCACGGCCCCGGTTGGGCTCGCGTTCCTCGACCGCGACCTCCGCTACGTGCGGGTGAACGCGGCGCTCGCCGAGATCAACGGCCGGATGCCGGACGACCACGTCGGGCACAGCGTGCAAGAGGTGTTGCCCGAGGCGGGGTCCGAGGTCATCGACCTGCTTCGCACCGTGGTCGAGACAGGGGAGCCCGTGAAGAACCTCGAGGTTCGGGTCGCGACACCCCGCGATCCAGGCAACCCCGGGATCTTCAACGCCAGCTACTACCCGGTGCGCAGCGCCGACGGCGAGGTGATCGGCATGGGCGCCGTGGTCACCGACATCACCGAGCGGGAGCGCGCCGCGGTCGAGCTGGCGCAGGCGCTGGAGCGCGAGCGTGAGGCGCGCGCGGCAGCCGAGGCGGCCGAGCTGCGCGCACGCTTCCTGGCCGAGGCGAGCGCGCTCCTGGATGCGTCGCTCGACTACGAGACAACCTTGCAGAACGTCGCCCGGCTGATCGTGTCGCAGATGGCCGACTGGTGCGGCGTCGAGATCGTCGAGCCCGACGGCGGCTTCCGCAACCTCGCGGTGGCGCACGTGGACCCGGCCAAGGTTCAGTGGGCCCGGGAGATCAGCGAGCGCTACCCGCCCGACGTGAACGCCGCCACCGGCGTGCCGAACGTGATCAGGACAGCCCGCTCCGAGCTGTATCCGGAGATCCCGTGGCATCTCGTCGAGCGGGCCGCGGTCGACGAGGAACACCTGGACCTGATCCGCCAGCTGCAACTGCGCTCGATCATGATCGTGCCGATGGTCGCCCGCGGCCGCACGCTCGGGGCGATCAGCATCGTCGCGGCGGAGTCCGGTCGCAGCTACGACGAGAGCGACCTGGTGCTGGCCGAAGAACTCGCCCGGCGGGCCGCGATGGCCGTCGACAACGCGCGCCTCTACACGGAGCTGTCGCGAATCGCGGACACGCTGCAGGCTGAGCTGCTGCCGACCGAGATCCCGGGCATCCCCGGCATCGACGTGGCGGTCCGCTACCGCGCGGCCGGCGAGCTCAATCGAGTGGGTGGCGATTTCTACGACGTTTTCGGCCGCGGCCCGAACGGGTGGGCGGTTGTCATCGGGGACGTCTCGGGCAAGGGCGCGCCCGCCGCTGCCGTCACGGCGCTGGCGCGCTACACGCTGCGCACGGCCACGGCCAACGCAGCGACGCCCAGCGCCGCACTAGACGCGCTCAACGAGGCGCTGCTCGAGCGGCGCCGCGACCAGGAGTTCTGCAGCGTTGCACTCGCTTTCGTGACGCTCCGCGACGGCGGGCTCGACGTGAAGCTCTCGCTCGGCGGACATCCGCCCGCACTCGTCAAACGAGCATCCGGCCGTATCGAACAGGCCGGCAGGCCGGGGCTGCTGATGGGGTTCGTGCACGATCCGCCGCTGGTGGACGACGACCTGCGGCTGGAGTCCGGCGACACGCTGCTGCTCTACACGGACGGGGTCACCGACGTCTCCCGCGACGGCGATCGTTTCGGCGACGAGCGGCTGACGAACCTGCTGGGCGAGCTCAGCCCGGCGCTGCATGCGTCTGAAATCGCCGAGGCGATCGAGCACACGGCGGTCGCGCATGCCCAGTTCCAGCCGCAGGACGACATGGCGCTCGTGGCGGTGCAGGTGCCGCGTGACTTCGTGCGCGCGGCGCAGTTCGACGTCGGCGGTGGCCCCTCGGCGATCGGTCTGGCGCGAGCGGTTGTGGCGCGGTTCCTGGGTGACGCCGTCTCGGCCGAACGCCTCTACGACTTGCAGCTGCTGGTGTCGGAGGTGGTGACGAACGCGGTCCGCCACGGCGGCGCGCGGCAGGGCGAGCACGTGGACCTGCGCATAGCGCTCACCAGCAGTCAGGTGCGTCTCGAGGCGCGCGATCCAGGCCCGGGCTTCGCGGACGTGGTGCCGGAGCTGCCGGAGACGGACCGGGGCGGGGGCTACGGCCTGTACCTGGTCGACCTGTTCGCGGATGACTGGGGCGTGAGCGGCGCGGAAGGGACGTGCGTCTGGTTCGAGCTGCCGCGCGAGAAGCCGGGCGGCGAGGACGCCGGCTGAGGGCACTCGTCCTGGCGGCGGGCGCGGGCACGCGCCTGCGGCCGCTGACCGATGCGCTGCCGAAGCCGCTCGCTCCCGTCGGCGGGCGGCCGGTGGCCGAGCGGCTTCTGGAACGGCTCGCCGGCCTGGACGTGGAGGCGGTTGCGCTGAACCTCCACCACGGCGCCGACCTGATCGAGCGCGTGCTCGGCGCCGGGCCGGTGTACCTGCGCGAGGACTGGCTGCGCGGCACCGCCGGCGCGCTGGCCGGCGCGCGGCCGTTCCTCGAGGCGGGCGGCGACTTCCTGGTTGCATCTGCCGACGGCGTGCACGAGATCGACGTCGCCGCGCTGATGCGGCGCCATCGCGACAGCGGGGCCGTGGCGACGATCACCGTGAAGCGGATCGAGCGCCCGGAGACGTGCGCGATCGTCGACCTGGACCAGAGGGGGCTGGTGCAGCGGTTCGTCGAGAAGCCGGCAACCCAGGACGTCTTCACCGACCTCGCCTCGATCGGCGTCTACTGCCTTACGCCGGCCGTGCTCGACCTGATCCCGCGCGACCGCCCGTTCGACATCGCGGGTGAGCTCATTCCGGCGTTGCTTGCGGCCGGGCTTCCGGTCGCTGCCTTCCAGACCGAGGCGTGGTGGTCGGACATCGGTGACCCGGATGAGCTGCTGGCGGCGAATCTGCACTTCGCGCATGTGGCCGAGCCATGCGAGATAGCCGACGACGCGCTGATCGAGCCAGGCGTGATGATCGGCCCGTACTCGCGGGTCGGACAGGGCGCGCTTGTCCGCCGGGCACTCGTGCTGCCGGGGGCGCAGGTCGCGCCGGGCGTGGTCGTCGAGGATGCGATCGTCGGTACAGGCGAGGACGTCCTGCGGGCGTGGCTGCGATGAGCGAGGCGGTGGGGCGTGCGCCGGGACGCGTGAACCTGATCGGCGAGCACACGGACTACAACGGCGGCCTCGTGCTGCCCGCCGCGCTCGCGCTCGGAGTGAGCATCTCGGTCGAGCCGGCGACCGGGCTCGAGATCGACGGCGAGCAGGTCGATCGGCGCAGCAGTGAGCTCGCGAAGGCGGTGTGCTCGGAACTGGGCGTCAGCGATGCCCTGCGCATCCGGACCGCCGCCGACCTGCCGGCTGGAGCGGGCCTCGGATCGAGCGCGGCGTTCGAGGTGGCGCTGGCGCGGGCCCTGCGGTCGCTGCACGGCCTGGAGCTGTCGGAGCGGCAGCTGGCGCTCGCCTGCCACCGCGCCGAGACCCGCTTCGTGCGGACGGGGGTGATGGACCAGCTGTGCTCGGCGCTGGCGCCGGAGCACGGCGCGTTGATGATCGACTGCGCGACGCTCGAGACGACCGAAGTAGCGCTGCCGCGCGGCATCGAGTTCGCGATCCTCGACTCGCAGGTGCGCCACGACAACGCCGTGAGTGGGTATGAACAGCGGCGCGCTGAGTGCGAAGAGGCGGCGCGGCTGCTCGGCGTCGAGCTCCTGTGCCGCGACCTCCCGGACGGCTCAGCGGCCGTCGACGAACTGCCGCCGCCGCTGCCGGCGCGTGTGTCGCACGTGCTCTACGAGAGCGCCGCGGTGCGCGCGGTGGCGGACGCATTCGAGGGCGACAACGTGGACGGCGCCGCACTGTTCATGCGCGGCTCGCACATCTCGCAGCGCGAGCGGTTCGAGGTGTCGACGCCGGAGGTCGACGCACTCGTGGAGCGTGCCGAGGCAGCCGGCGCGCTGGCCGCTCGTCTCACGGGCGGCGGGTTCGGCGGAGCGGTGCTGGCGATGTGCAACGCGGGCGAGGCCATCACCGTCGCCGACGGCGCGGATGCGCCGCTGCTGGCGACCGTCGGCTAGCGGGCTTCGCCCAGGATCGCCTGCGCCGCCGCCAGGCCCTGCGTCCCGTGCACGCCGCCCCCCGGGTGTACCGACGCGCTGGCGAAGAGGAGGCCCCGCACCGGCGTTCGCGTTCGCCACATTCGCGGGTGCGGGCGCAGGAACGCCTGCTGGTACAGCTGGTAGCTCCCGCCCCCGAGGTCGCCACCGACCATCGACGGGTCGTGCGCCTCGACCAGGTCCGGCGAACGGACCTGCCGGGCGAGCACCGACGAACGAAAGCCCGGCGCGAACTCCTCGATGCGCTCCTCGACGATGTCGGCTGCGTGCTCGCCCGGGATCCGTAGCTGGAGTGGCGAGCGCGCGTAGCAGTAGAGCATGTGCTGGCCGTCCGGGGCGCGAGTCGGGTCGAACAGCGAGTGCTGGCCGATCACCAGCGCCGGCCGCTCCGGGAACTCGCCTGCGCGAGCTGCGCGGAAGGAGCGCGTGAAGTCGCCGAGCCTGTCGCCGAGGTGCACCACGCCGGCGCGACGGCATGCCTCCGCCGTCCACGGCACCGTCCGCTCGAGCGCGAAGTCGACCTTGAACGTGCCCGCGTCGTAGCGCCAGCGCCGCAGCCTGCGCTCGATGCCGCGCGGCAGCGCATCGGGCGGGAGGATCCGTAGAAACGGCTTCGCGCTGATCGTCGCGACGACGTGATCCGCCTCGATCGGCTCGCCGCCTGCGACTCGGACGCCTGTTACAAAAGTGCTCTGACCCCTTTTGTTACGGCGTGCTCTCGATGCGCGGCCGCCGGAGACGAGAATCTCCTCGACAGTCGCGCCGTGGCGGACCTCGCCGCCACTCGCGCGGATCCGCGCCGCCAGCGCGTCGCCGATCGCCTCTGAGCCTCCGCGCGGGAACGGCCAGCCGACGGCGTGGCCGAGCAGGTTCAGCACCAGCGCGAACGCTCCGCCACCGGGGCTCGTCGGGTCGAGGTCGGAGTGGGCTGTCGACCCCGCCAGCCACGCGGCGCTGCGGTCGTCGCCCAGCCAGCGACGCCCCATCGCGCCCGCCGGCAGCAGCGCGCGCCACGCCAGTCGCGGCAGGTCGGCGCGCAGCCCCGCGGCTGCCTGGACCGCCTCGCGCCCGGGCGGGAACGGCAGCAGCGCTGCGTCCATCAGCGGGCGGTGGTCCTGCACAAGCCTCCGCATGAAGCGCTCGTAGCGCGGCCCGGCAGCGCCCAGGCCGGCAGCGGTAGCGCCGACATCGCGCTCGAGCGCCAGTGCACTGCCGTCGCGGAACGGGTGCGCCATCACGGTCGGCGGGTCGATCCACTCGATCTCCTCGAGCCCGAGCGAGCGGAACGCGGGGGAGGCGCGCGTCAGAGGGAAGAAAGCGGCGCAGATGTCGTGACGGAAGCCCGGCAGGGGACCGTCCGCCGACGAAAGGCCGCCGTAGCCCCAGTCCGCCTGCTCGAGCACCGTGACCTGGACGCCGGCCGCCGCCAGGTGAGCGGCGCACACGAGCCCGTTGGGTCCGGCGCCGATCACCACGACCTTCATCGTGCGCCGCGCTTGAGCACGGTCGCCGCCGTCCACGCGCCATTCGGGCCCGGGCTCAGCGGGTAGGCCAGGTCGCCGTCGAGCGCCCACATCTGGGCGCCTCGCTCGCGACCGGCGATCCAGCCGGGCGGCATGCGCGTGAGGTCGGCCCGCCGGAGCGACTCCCGCAGCGCCTCGACGGCTGCGTCCGTGCCGCGCTCGACCTTCACCCGCTGCCGGAAGCGCAGTAGGCAGTGCCAGGTCGGCTGGATGACCCTCACCTCATCGTGGTCCTTGGTAACTGAATCGAGCACAGGTCAGACACCCGGTCTCGCTACCCCGGCACCGCGTGGGTGGAACAATCCGCTACAGCTCTCGCGGCGCGTGCGCCGCGGCTTTAATCGCTACGCCGGATCTTCGACGTAACCCGCCGCCGCGCACTCATCGCAGTACGCAGACGGGGGGACGCGGGGCTGGAAGCAGCCAGGGCGGCAGCAAGTAGCGCCACGCTTGGGCTTTCCGCGTCCGATTCGCTGAGAGGCCTCTTGCTTGAGCTCCTTGCGGATACGACGCAGTTGCTCAGCATGCTCCTTACAAAAGCGGCTTCCGGGCATCGCAGGCCGGGAACACCGATCGCCAGAACGACAACGCATACGGCGGAGAAGGGTACTAGGCAGGTCCCATGTCCGTCCAGAATTGCCGGAAAGCCCCGGGATAGGCCGATCCGGCGTATCCTGTTCTGGTGTCGGACGTCACCACTTCGGAGCTTCGGGTTCCCCACGCAGGGATGCCAAGTGACGACCAGGTACTGGACCAGGTCGGCCTCGCCGTCATCGCGACGGACGCCGACGGCGTAGTAACCACCTGGAATGCCCGTGCAGAAGCGTTGTATGGGTGGAGTCGCGACGAGGCGGTCGGCCGGCACGTGAGCGACCTGACGGTCCCCGACGACGACCGGCGGACGGCGGAGCAGATCATCGACGCGATCCAGCGCGGCCAATCCTGGGAGGGAGCGTTCCGGGTGCGCCGCAAGGACGGGACATCGTTCACCGCGTTCGTGAAGGACTCGCCGATCTTTGAGGATGGGCACCTGATCGGGATCGTCGGCGTCTCGATCGAGATCGGGGACCCCGCGCTGGCGGAGGCCGTGCGCAGCTTGATTGGCGACGGCACGCGCCCGCAGCGGCGCACGCGTGCGCTGAGCCCGCGCGAGCGCGAGGTCCTGGCACTGCTGGCGCGCGGCCTGACCGGTGAACAGATCGCTGAGCGGCTCGTGCTGTCCCCCGAGACGGTGCGCACCCATATCCGCAACGCCCGCGAGAAGCTGGGCGCGAGCACCCGCGTCGAAGCCGTCACGATGGCGCTGCTCGGCCGCGAGATCCAGCTCTGAACGAGACCTAGCCGCGCGGTCTGTGGAGCTAGGCCGTGCGCTCGTCGACGCGCGTGGCGAGAACGAGGCCGGCGATCAGTCCGATCGCCGTCACGACGAAGCCGATGAGGATCGCCGAGATGCTGCGGTCCGTAGCGGCCACGACCAGCGCCAGCGGGATCACGAACACGCCCAGCGCCCACGGCAGTCGCACCGCGAAGCCGAAGCACAGCCCCAGCAGGAAGAAGATCACGACGAACATCTCTCAGCCCCCAATCGAGAACATCGCCTCGAGGTCATGCTCGGAAAACGTGCGGAACGCGGTCATCGTGTACGTCTTGGCTATACCCGGTAGCTGCGCGAGCGACTCCGTCACCACCTTCGCGAGCTGATCGGGGTCGGCCACGCGGATCATCGCGACGAAGTCCCACTCGCCCGTGACCGACCAGGCCTCTGCGACTCCGTCGATCTCCGCCAGCTGCCCGCCCAGCGTTCGAAGCGCCTCCCGCTCCGCGCTGATCAGGACCACGGCGTGCGTCACCGGCCCGAGAATACGGTCGCACGTGTTTAGCTGCGCTTTCAGTCCCGGGGGAGCATGCGCCGAATGACCAAGGGCCGGCTTGCGACACGCGTTTCGCTCGGAGCACTCGCGCTGCTGCTCCTGATCCAGCTCGTCCCGTACGGCCGCTCGCACACCAACCCGCCCGTCACGCGCGCGCCGCACTGGAACAGCGCCGCGACCGAGCGGCTGGTCGCGGGCGGCTGCAACGATTGCCACAGCAACCTCACGAACTGGCGCTGGTACTCGAACGTCGCGCCGGCGTCGTGGCTCGTGCAACGCGACGTGGATGGCGGCCGCCAGCACCTGAACTTCTCGGAGTGGAACAAGCCGCAGCCGAGCGTCGACGAGGTCGTCCGCGCGATCCGCGACGGCGGCATGCCGCCAGTCCAGTACAAGATCGTGCACGCCGACGCGCGGCTGTCGCAGTCGCAGCGGGACGCGCTCGTACGCGGCGTCCAGGCGACCTACAGGGCCGACCCACCGCCGACGCGGAGCCACGGCTGACGAGGGGCCTACGATCGGTGGATGCGGCGGCTGCTGCTGCTCATCTGCGCGATCGTCCTCGTTGACACGTCGTTCTACGCGGCAATCACGCCGCTGCTCCCGTACTACGCGGACCACAACGACCTGACGAAGACCGGCGCCGGCCTGCTGGTCGGCGCGTACCCGGCTGGGACGCTGGTCGCGTCGATTCCGTCCGGTGCGCTGGCTGCACGCGTCGGTCCGCGCGCGCTGCTGGTCGCCGGCCTTGCGCTGCTCGCAGTGACGAGCGTGACGTTCGGCCTGGCGCACTCGATCGTGGTGCTCGACCTGGCTCGGTTCGCGCAGGGCATCGGCGGCGCGCTGTCGTGGACCGGCGGCATGGGCTGGCTCTCGAGCGTCGCGCCGCGGGACCGCCGCGGGGCGATGATGGGTACCGCCATGGCTGCAGCCACCGGTGGCGCCCTGCTCGGTCCCGTGCTCGGGGCCGTGGCACGCGCCATCGGCCCGGCGGCGACGTTCGGGGCCGTTGGCGTGATCGCCGCCGTCCTGCTCGTGCTCGTGCTGCTCCAGCCGAGGCGCGCAGCGGCCGGCGCGGAGGAGGGGGGAAGCCTGCGGGCAGCCATCCGCCAGCCGCTGATTGCGCGCGGGCTCTGGCTGGTCGCATGCACGGCGCTCTGCTTCGGCGTCATCAACGTTCTGCTGCCGCTGCGGATGGACCGCTTCGGCGCGTCCGGCGCCGTGATCGCCGTCACGTGGCTGCTCGCCTCGGCGCTCGAGGCGGTTGTCAACCCGGTCGCCGGCCGCCGCGCCGACCGCCATGGGTGGGCGGGCCTCGCCCGCTTCGGCCTCGTCGCCGGTGCCGGGGTCGTCCTCGTCGCATCGGTGCCGCAGAGCGTCGCGCTGCTCGCTCTGATCGGCGTCGCCTCGGGACCGCTCATCGGCGTGCTGTGGACGCCGGGCCTGGTGCTGCTCGGCTCTGGCTCCGACGAAGCGGGCTTCGAGCACACGTATGCCTTCGCCCTGATGAACCTCGCATGGGCGACCGCGCAGACGATCGCCACCGCCGGTGGCGGCGCGCTCGCGCACGCGACGCACGACATCGTCCCGTACGCGCTGGTCGCGTCGGTGGCGCTCGTCACGGCCGCGACGATGACGCGCCCGCAGGCGCTGCGCCGGACCCGGCCGGCGATGGCGCGCGAGGCGTAGAGTCCCGCCGCGCTGTGGCCACGGTCAAGGACGCGACTTACGACCTGCTCCGCGAGCACGGCATCACGACGATCTTCGGCAATCCTGGGTCGACCGAGTTGCCGATGCTGGCCGACTTCCCCGACGACTTCCGCTATGTGCTCGGGCTTCAGGAGGCGGTCGTGGTCGGCATGGCGGACGGCTTCGCGCAGGCCGGCGGCCGACCCGGATTCGTGAACCTGCACACGGCGCCGGGCGTCGGCAACGCGATGGGCGCGATCTTCAACGCGCAGGCCAACCACTCGCCGCTGGTCGTCACCGCCGGGCAGCAGGCGCGGTCGCTGATGACGCTGCAGGCGAACCTGACCAACCGCGACGCGACGCGGGTGCCGCACCCGCTTGTGAAGTGGAGCTACGAGCCGCCACGCGCGCAGGACGTCCCGCATGCGATCGGCCGCGCGATCCACGCGGCGTCGCTGTCGCCGAAGGGACCGGCGTTCGTCTCGATCCCGATGGACGACTGGCACGCGGAAGTCGACGACGACGCGGTGAAGCACGTGACGGGCCGTACGGTCACCGGCGTCGCGACGGCGGCCGAGGCCTGGATCACCGACATCGCGGCGTTCCTCGAGAACGCGACGAACCCGGCGATGGTGGCAGGGCCGGACGTCGACGCCTCCGGCGCCTGGGAGCTCGCGATCGAACTGGCGGAGAAGCAGAAGCTGCCGGTCTGGGCGAGTCCCGCGCCTGGCGGCGGGCGCATCGGCTTCCCGGAGAACCACCCGAACTTCCGCGGCCTGCTCCCGCCCGCAATCGGGCCGCTCGGTGAGACGCTCGCGCCATACGACTTCGTGCTGGTGGCCGGGGCGTCGGTGTTCGCCTACTACCCGAACATTCCCGGCCCGCTGCTGGCCGCGGGAACGCGCCTGCTCGCGATCACGAGCGACCCCGACGAGGCGCAACGCGCACCGATGGGCGACGCGGTCGTGGCCGACGTACGCGCCACGCTCGGGGCGCTGGTGGACGCCGTGACCGAGTCGGACCGCGAGGCGCCGGAGCCGCTTCCGCCGCCGCCCGAGCCCGAGGCGACCGACCCGATCAGCGCGTCGGCGGCCGTGCAGGCGCTGGCGGACGTCTGGCCCTACGAAGGGATCGCGGTGGTCGAGGCGCCGTCGGCAACGCTTGCGGTGCGCAACCGGTTGAGGCTCTCGATGCCCGGCTCGTGGTACTTCGGCGCCGGCGGCGGGTTGGGCTTCGGCCTCCCGGCCGCGCTGGGCGTGCAGATGGCGCAGCCGGATCGGCCGGTCGTCTGCATCGTGGGTGAGGGGTCGGTGCAGTACGCGGTGCAGGCGTTCTGGACGGCCGTGGCCTATGACGTGCCGGTGACGGTGCTCGTCCTGCGCAACGAGGAGTACGCGATCCTCAAGTGGTTCGCGGGACTCGAGCAGGTAGAGGGAGCGCCGGGCCTGGACCTGCCGCGGCTCGAGTCGGCGCAGCTGGCCGCCGCCTACGGCGTCGGCACGCGCCGGACGAGCGGCGTCGAGGACACGCGTGAGGCGCTGCGCGATGCGATCGCGTCGCCCCGCCCGGAGTTGATCGAGGTCCGGGTGGCGCCGGGCATGGCAATGTTCTGAGCGCCATGGACTGGCTCGCGCCGGACATCCGCCGCATCGGACGCCCGGCGGGGGAGCCGTATCCCGACCGCGCGCCCGAGTCGCTCGCCGCCGGCACGCCCGAGCCGATGCGGTCGGACCTGGTCGAGCTTCTTGGCGCGGAGCGCGTGCTGTCGCGGCCGATCGACCTGGTTCGCTACGCGTCGGACGCAAGCCCGTACCGCCTGATCCCGAAGGTCGTCGTGATGGCTCACGACACCGGTGACATCGCCAACGTGTTCGAGTATGCGCGGCGGACGCGCACGCCGGTGGTCCTGCGCGGCGGCGGTACGAGCCTGAACGGCCAGGGTCAGACGGACGGGATCCTCGTGGACGTCCGCCGCCACTGGCGCGGCGTAGAGGTGCTCGACAACGGCGAGCGGGCGCGCGTGCGCGCAGGAACGGTGCTGGGCTACGCGAACCGGGTGCTGGCCGAGTACGGGTCGCGGCTTGGCCCCGATCCCGCCAGCACCGACATCGCGACCGTCGGCGGCGTGATCGCCAACAACTCGGGCGGCATGCGCTGCGGCGTGACGGAGGACTCGTACAGCACGGTGCGCTCACTCTCGTTCGTGCTGCCGTCCGGGACGGTCATCGACACAGCCGAGCCGCGCGCCGAGGAGGATTTCGCCCGGCAAGCGCCCGAGCTCGCACGCGGACTCGAACAGATACGCGACGAGATCCGGGCCGACGCTGAGCTGTCGGAGCGCATCCGGCGCAAGTTCGAGATCAAGAACACGATGGGATACCGGCTGTGTGCGTTTCTCGACGCCGACACCCCGCTCGAGATCTTCCGGCGGCTGCTCGTGGGCTCCGAGGGCACGCTGGCGTTCGTGGCCGAGGCGGTGTTCGACTGCGTGCGCGAGGGCGAGCACCGAACGACGGCGCTGCTGTCGTTCCCTGATCTGGGCACGGCCGCTGCCGCCGTGCCGGGCCTGGTGGAGGTTGGCGCGCGGGCGGTCGAGCTGGTGCTGCCGGCGATGTTCCAGGTCGCTCGCCACGCCTTCCCCGGGATGCCGGAGGAGTGGGATGAGCTGAACCCCGACGCCGGGCTGTTGCTGGTCGAGCTGCGCTCCGACGAGCAGCACGATCTCGCCGCGCTCGAGGAAGCAGCGACATCGGTGCTGGCCGACACGCAGCTGCTCGAGCCCGCCACTTGGACACGCGACCCGGAGCTGACTGAGAAGTACTGGCGCGTGCGCGAGGGACTGTTCGGGCTGATCGGCAAGATGCGGCCGCCGGGCACGGCTCTGATCACCGAGGACGTCTGCGTGCAGCCGGGCCGGATCGGCGAGTGCGCCGAGGACCTGCGGGCGCTGCTCGGCAAGCACGGCTTCCTGCCGGGCGTGGCCGGCCATGCGTCGGCTGGCAACCTTCACTTCACGCTGACGCCATCGTTCGACCAGGAGTCCGACCGCGAGCGCTACGACACCTTCATGGGCGAGCTGGTGGAGCTGATCGTCGACAAGTACGACGGCTCGCTGAAGGCGGAGCACGGCACCGGGCTGAACATGGCGCCCTACCTTGAACGCGAGTGGGGGCCGAAGGCGGTCGAGCTGATGTGGCGTGTCAAGCAGCTTGCCGACCCGGACGGGATCCTCGGGCCCGGCGTGATGCTGAACCGCGAACCCGGCGTGCACCTGCGCAACCTGAAGACGCAGCCGCCGATCGAGGATGCGGGCGACGCCACCGCGTGCGTCGAGTGCGGCTTCTGCGAGCCGGTGTGCCCGAGCCGCAACCTCACGACGACACCGCGCCAGCGCATCGTCGTCCGTCGTGAGATGGCCCGCCAGCCGGAAGGGTCCGCGTTGTTCGATGCGCTGCTCGCGGACTACGAGTACGACGCTCTCGAGACCTGTGCAGCCGACGGCACCTGTCGGCTGGCCTGTCCGGTCGGAATCGACACGGGCAAGTTGGTGAAGGAGTTCCGGGTGAGGCAGGCGAGCGAGCGCAGCGAGAAGACCGCACTGGCGCTCGCGAAGCGGTGGGCGGCGGTGGAGCGAGCAGCACGCGCGGGGCTGCGCGCGGGACATGCAACGCGGGGCGGGGCGGCTCGCGGGGCGACAGAGTTGCTGCGCCGAGCCGTATCGCACGAGCTCGTGCCGACGTGGCCGGAGGCAATGCCGAAGCCGGCGCCGGCGCGGATGCCGGCGACGAGCCGCGACGGCGCGGTCGCTGTCTACCTGCCCGCATGCGTGAACCGGATCTTCGGCGCGCCGTCCGCCAACGGATCGGCCGCGCCCGCGAACCGATTCGCGCCGACCGTCGTCGAGGCGCTCGTCGCCATTTCCGCGCGCGCCGGCAAGCCTGTCTGGATCCCGCCGGACGCGCCCGGCCATTGCTGCGCGACGCCATTCGCCTCGAAGGGGCATCCGCGGGCGCACGCCTTCATGTCGGCCAAGACGGCAGAGGCGATCTGGCGCTGGACCGACGGCGGCCGCTTGCCGCTCGTGGTCGATGCGAGCTCCTGCACCGGCGCGCTACGCGACGAGCTCCCCGGCTCTCTCCCGGAGGAGCAGGCAGAGCGCCACGGCAGGCTCGAGATCCTCGACTCGGTCGACTGGCTGCACGACCACCTGCTCCCGCAGCTGGACATTCCGCGCACCACCTCGGTCGCCGTCCATCCAACCTGCTCGACCCGTCACATGGATGCGACCGTGAAGCTGCAGCGCGTCGCGGAGACCGTGGCCGAGGAGGTGTACGTCCCGCCCTCGGCCTTCTGTTGTGGCTTTGCCGGTGACCGAGGCATGCTGCATCCCGAGCTCACCGCCTCGGCGACGGCAGCGCAGGCCGCGGAGCTTGCGCCACGCAGCTTCGCCGCCTACGTCTCCAGCAATCGAACCTGCGAGATCGGCCTGCAGTCCGCCACCGGCTCGCCGTACGTGTCGATCGTGCAGTTGGCAGAGGAAAGGTCGCGCGCCGGGTAACACACAGGCGTGGAGGCAGAGGTCAAAGTCGAGCGCGTCGACGTCAACGAGACGCGCAATGGCAACCGTCGCTTCGTGCTGAAGGACAGCGACGGGCGCGAGTACACGACGTTCCGGCCGCAGATCGGCAACGAGGCGGCCAAGTACGAGGGCCGGCGTGCACGGATCGCGTTCCACGAGGAGGAGCGAAACGGCTTCACAAACGTCTATCTGGACGGCATCCAGCCGGCTGCGGCCGAGGCGTCAGGCGAGGACGGAGAGCACGACGCGGAAGAAGCCGCATGGCGCACCGCGGTAGAGGCCGCGCCCTGGCTGATCGGTGAGAGCGAGCCACAGCACGAGGTCGATCCCGACGAGCTCTTCGACAAGCTCAAGCCGTTCCAGGAGCGCGTCGCGACGGATATCCGCGACCAGGAAGACGACGAGCAGTAGTCCGCGGCCAGACGTTCACGACATGACTGGTCGGGTAACCGAACCACATGGCCACCGAGAAGCAGCGCGCGGCCGCGCGAAAGAACGTCAAGAAGGCACAGGCGGGCGCGAAGTCCAAGCAGACGCTCAAGCACCTGTCGAGTTCGACGCGCACCGCGCTTGGCCAAGAGGCCAACGCCGTCCGCCGCGGTGACGAGCCCACGCGCAAGGAGCTCGAGGAGCGAGCACGCAAGCTCGACATCAAGGGTCGTTCGAAGATGGGCAAGTCAGAGCTCAAGCGCGCGGTGCAGCGCGCGTCCTGACAGGAGGGAATTGCTATGCCACCACGTGGAGTGAAAAAAGGCACCAAGCGCGCCCGTCAGTACGAGCACGTGAAGGAGAGTGTCAAGGAACAGGGGAAGTCCGAGGACACCGCTGAGGAGATCGCGGCGCGGACTGTCAACAAGGAACGCGCCCGCCACGGTGAGTCGCGGACCGCCTCGAGAACGTCGACGCAGGACCGGCTCTCACCGGGACAGCGTGGCGGAGAGCGCTCGGGCACGAGCAGGTCGAAGGGACGCACGCGCGACCAGCTCTACAACGAGGCCCAGAAGCTCAACATCGACGGCCGTTCGAGGATGAACAAGCAGCAGCTCGAGCGGGCGGTGGACCGGAAGAAGAACCGATGAGCGACGAGATAGATGAGAAAGAGCTCCCCGAGGAGGGGAACTCGAATGCGCGGATCTATCCGCCTGTAGAGGAGACGGAGCCCGGCGGCGGCGAGGATCCGCAGCAGCCGGAGCACGGCGACGCAGCCGCCGTGCGCGATGGCGGTCCAGAGCCGAACGACGGCGAGTAGCCGGCATAGATAGGCCGCGGCGACGCGCTCGGCGAGTTGGAGCGCGAATTGGACTTGGTCGAGCCGGGCTCGGAGTAGGGTCCGAAGCATGAAGATCGAGGGCATCCACCACGTCACGTGCATCACGGGCGAGGCGCCCAGGAACGTCGACTTCTACGTGCGGGTCCTCGGACTGCGAATGGTGAAGAAGACGGTCAACCAGGACGACCCGACGGTGTACCACCTGTTCTACGCCGACGAGAAGGGCTCCGCGGGGTCCGACATCACGTTCTTCGAGTATCCAGGTGCGCCAAGCGGGCGCGCCGGCGACGGGATGGTGCACACGACCGTGTTCCGTGTCGCCTCCGACGAGTCACTCGACTACTGGGCCGAGCGCCTGGGCGGCGAGGGGATCGAGACCCACCCTGAGGGCTCGAGCTTGCGCTTCGCGGACCCCGAGGGGCTCGGCCTGGAGCTGATGGTCACGGACGCGCCCGATGCGCCACTCACGGCAGAGCATCCCGAGATCCCGCAGGAGCACCGTCTGCAGGGGTTCGAGGGCGTGCGCGCGTACAGCTCCGCGCCGGAGAACAGCAGGCAACTGCTGGAAGAAGGCCTCGGCTTCGAGCCGCAGGGCGACGACACCTGGAATGCCGTGGGCGACGAGCGCCGCGGCTGGGTGACCTACGACGCGCCGCCGGCGCAACGTGGCCTATCCGGCGCAGGCACGGTCCACCACGTGGCTTGGGCGTCGACGATGGATGAGCAGGAGGCCTGGCGCGAGCGCGTGCGCGGCGTTGGCATGCACCCAACGCCGGTGATCGACCGCTTCTGGTTCCGCTCCGTCTACTTCCGCGAGCCGAGCGGGGTGCTGTTCGAGATCGCGACGCTCGGGCCCGGGTTCACGACCGACGAGCCGCTCGAAACGCTCGGCGAGGCGCTCACGCTGCCGCCGAACTACGAGCGTTACCGCGATCAGCTCGAGCAGTCGCTCACGCCGCTCCCGGATGTGCGCGCGCTGCGCGCTTCATGACTCGCCGGAAGGTGACTGCGCACGGTTAGGAGCGCTCAACAGGAACGTCGCGGACAGGTCCTCGTCGCCATGGTCGTCGGAGGCGGCGGACATCCGGCTCGCGACAGCCTCGAGCAGCGGGAGGTCGAGATGGGCATCCTCCGCCGCCTCCGCCGCCAGGCGAGCGTCCTTGGCGGCGAGCGCCAGCCGGAACGACGGCTCGAAGCTGCGCTCCATCATCATCGTGCCCTTCACCTTGAGGTAGGGCAGGTCGAGCGCCCCGCCTTCGACGGCGTCGAAGAACAGCTTGGGGTCGACGCCGAGCCCCTCCGCCAGCGCCAGGGTCTCGGCGGCGCCCTCGACGACGCTCACGATCCAGACGTTCACCACCACCTTCAGGCGGTTGCCCTGACCGGCTTCGCCGATCCACAAGGTCTTTTGGCCGACGGCGTCGAAGGTGGGTTCGACATGCTTTCGCGCCTCATCCGGACCGGAGGCGAGCACAACGAGCTTGCCTTCCTCAGCGGGTTGCTTGGTCCCGAGAACCGGGGCGTCGACGAAAACCAGCCCGGCGTCCTTGGCTGTCGAAATGCAGCGTTCGGTGGCCTTGATGCCGATGGTGCTCATCTGAAGCCAAATCGCGCCGTCGCGTGCTGTGCTCGAGAACTGCTCTGCCGTGGCGAGCACGGCGTCGCCGTCCGAGAGCATCGTGAGGATCACGTCGGCGCCGTCCGCCGCTTCCGCCGCGGAGTCGACGACCGTTATGCCGTCCTGGGAAAGAGGTTGCACGCGCTCGCGCGTGCGATTCCAGGCATGGACCTGCATTCCCGCGTTCTTGATGTTCCGGGCCATCGCGGCGCCCATCGTGCCGCCGGCGCCGAGGACTGCGACCGTCTGCGAACTCATGTTTCCGGCGTACCCGCCGGGGCGCCTGGGCATAACCACCGGATGGGGAAGTGGGGCAGCCGATGACGGCAGGGTCATCCATGCCGGTCACCGCCAAGAGCGACCAGGGCGCGCTCGAGCTCGATCGCTTCGAGTGGGCGGCGCCGGATCGCATCGAGATCGCCGGCCACTGGACGGGACTGCGCGGCAGGCGGTTCATCCGGCCGACGCTGATCCTGAAGGGGGAGAAGGGGCCGAAGCGGCTGCTGGCGCTGCTCGAGCACAAGCCGTGGGCGCCCGAGGACGGCGAGGAATGGGTCGCCGCGTTCCGCTGGGACGGCGAGCCCGTGGAATTCGAGTCGGCCACGTTGCACGTGGCGTCCGGAATCGACCTGGACCTGCCGGCGCCGCGGATCGAGCCGGGGGAGCCACCGGAGCCGGCACCCGCGCCGGCGAAGCCTCGGAAGAGCGGTTCGGCAAAGGCAAAGGCGCCGGCCACAAAGCCGGATCCGAAGCCCGCGGCCCGCACTGCGGAGGCGAAGGCCGGGGATGCGCCCGCGAAGCCCGGTGCGCCGGCCACGCCGGACCTCGCCGAAGCTCTTCGCAGCGAGCGCGATTCGGCTCGCGCCGACCTCGAGCGTCTCGACGCGGAGCTCGCTTCGGCTCGCGCCGGCGTCGACCGGCTCCGCGGAGAGCGTGACGGCTTCCGGCGCGAGCGGGACGAGGCACTCGAGCGCCTTCGCAGGCTCCGTGGCGAGTTCGAGCACGAACGCCAGACGCACGAGCGGGCCATTGCTGACGCGCGTGCGGGGGAGCGTGAGTCCGCCACGAAGATGCTCGCCGAGGCTGCGACCTTGCGCGCCTCCGTGGAGCGCCAGCGCGAGATCGCCTACCTCGAGCGCGACGACGCCAAGGAGGCCCGCGACGAGGCCATCGCGGCGTGCAGCGAAGCGCTCGCCGTGCGCGACGACGCGATTCGCGCCCGCAAGCAAGCCGAGCACGATCGCAAGCAGGCTTTTGCCGAGCGTGACCACGCGATCAAGGCCCGGCAGCGCGCCGAGGACGCCCGGCGCAAGGCTGTCGGCGAGCGCGAGCACGCTGACCAGGAGCGCGAGCACGCGGTCAAAGAGCGCGAGGAGATCGTCCGCGCGCACGAGCGCGGTCTGCCGCTGCACCCGCCGAAGCCGCGCTACCTGCCGGAGGACCACCACGAGCATCGGTCGGAGCTCGCGGTCTGGGCGCCGCGCGCCGCGGCATTCGGCCTGCTCGCCTTGCTCGCGTTCCTCGTGCTGCACCTGTTTGGCGCGCTCTAGGCGCTGCGATCATCCGATCGTGGCCGCCATCCACGGGGTCTACGAGACGGTGCTCTACGCCGGCGACGTGCCGGCGATCGTGGCCTTCTACAGCGACGTCGTGGGCCTGCGTGCGATCGACGCGCCGGACGAGCATTCGGCGGCGTTCCGCCTCGGCGACGGCGGTGTCCTGCTGGTGTTCGACCCGCAGCGTAGCTCGGTGCCGGGCCGCTTCGTCCCGTCCCACGGCACCACTGGCAAGGGTCACGTCGCCTTCCGCGTTGACGATTTGGACGAGCTTTGCGCGCACCTGCGCGGGAAGGGCGTCGAGATTGAACGCGAGATCGACTGGGGCGGCGGACGTTCGGTGTACTTCCGCGACCCGGCGGGTAACTCGGTCGAATTCGTGGAGGGCGAGATCTGGTGAGCAGTCAGAACCGGCCCAGGCGCCGCATCGCCCGGCGCTCGCTGCGCAACGTCTCCTCCGTCGAGCGGTACCTGCAGGCAGGCGTCATCCCGCGCTTCATCGAACGCGCGAACCAGATCGAGAGTGGGATCCATCGCCACCACAAGCGCCTCGAACGTGCGTACGAGTGGGCCCAGGAGCACCACGGCGACAACCCGGAGGGGTTTGCGGCGTACTGGCGCGACCTGGCCGAGCACTGGCGCTTCGACGACATCAACGAGCTGATCGATGAGCACAACCGGTGGTATCCGGCCGAGCGGCGGCTGCCGCTGAACCCGCGGACGGGCGACTACCTGACGATCGGCAATCGCGACTGGCGCCGCCGGCCGCTGGATGCCGCGTGGATTCTGGAGCAGTTCCCGGTAGAAACCGCTGCGTGAGCGACACAGACGACCTTCTGGAGAACAACGCGGTCTACGTGGCCGCGTTCGACGCGCCCGGGCGCCCGAGCAGCCCGGCGAAGAAGGTCGCGGTCCTGGCGTGCATGGACGCGCGGCTCGATCCGGCGCGCGCTCTGGGGCTCTCCGAGGGCGACGCGCACGTGATCCGCAATGCGGGCGGCGCGGTCACGCACGACGCGATCCGGTCGCTCGCGATCTCGCAGCACCTGCTGGGAACCGAGGAGATCGTCCTGATCCAGCACACGGACTGCGGGATGCAGAAGTTCAGCGACGACGAGCTCAGCGAGCGACTCGAACAGCACGCCGGCGAGCCGCCGCCGTTCCAGGCGCACACCTTCGACGATCTCGAGGAGAACCTGCGCGAGTCGGTCCGCCTGCTCCAGGAGAGCCCGTTTCTTCTCAAGACCGACGCGGTGAGGGGGTTCGTCTACGACGTCGAAAGCGGCCGCCTCACGGAAGTTTCCAGGTGAGTTTCCATAACCGCCGTTATCGAGCGTAGAGGGGAATGAGAGGACAGCCGGCAAGCCTGTCGGAGAGCCTGCAGCGGGTCACTGAGGCCGCGCTCGCGTACCTCGAGATGGACCGGCTGCTGCAGGCGCTGCTCGACCGGATCGTCGAGACGCTCGAGGTCGACACGTCGGCGATCCTGCTGCTGGACGAGGAGACGAACGAGCTCGCGGCCCGTGCAGCTCGTGGACTCGAGGAGGAAGTCGAACAAGGCTTCCGGGTGGCCGTCGGCAAGGGCTTCGCCGGACGCGTGGCCGCCGAGATGCAGCCGGTGACGATCCTGAGCCTCGCGCCGGGCGACGCGGTCAATCCACTGCTGTACGAGAAGAAGATCCGTTCGCTGCTCGGCGTCCCGCTCGTGGTCGAGGGCCGACTGCTCGGCGTCGTGCACGTCGGGTCGCTCACGACTCGCAACTTCGACGAGCACGACAGGACGGTCCTGCAGGTCGTAGCCGACCGCGTCGCGCTCGCGATCGATCACGCACGGCTGTTCGAGGCCGAGCGCGGTGCGCGCGCCGAGGCGGAGGCGGCCCTCGACCGCCTGCGGCAGCTCCAGGCGGTCACCGAGAGCGCCCTCGCGTACCTCGAGCTCGACGACCTGCTGCAGGTGCTGCTGGACCGCATCGTGGACATGCTCGGCACCGACACGTCCGCGATCCTGCTCGTGAACGACGAGGGCGATGCGCTCTACGCGCGGGCCGCGAAGGGCCTCGAGGAAGAGGTCGAGCGCGGCTTCACAGTGCCGATCGGGGCCGGATTCGCCGGCCGCGTCGCTGCGCAGATGCAGCCCGTGATGATCCCCGCCCTCGCGCCGGGCGACGCCGTGAATCCGCTCCTGTACGAGAAGAACATCCGCTCTCTGCTGGGCGTGCCCCTGATCGCCGAACGGCGGCTGATCGGCGTGCTCCACGTGGGCACGCTCACGCCGCGCGTCTTCAGCCAGGACGACATCGACTTGCTGCAGGCGGTTGCCGACCGCGCCGCGCTGGCGATCGAGCACGATCGCCTGATCGAGGAGTACCGGGTCGCGCAGACGCTCCAGAGGTCGCTCCTACCGACCGAATTGCCACAGCCCGCCGGCTTGCTGCTCGCTGCTCGGTACCTCCCTGCCGCCGCCAAGCGCATGGTCGGCGGCGACTGGTACGACGTCGTCGAGATGCCAGACGGGCGCGTAGGGGTCGCCATTGGTGATGTCGTCGGAAAGGGGCTGGAGGCGGCCACGCTGATGGGGGCACTGCGCAGTGCGCTCCAGGCGTTCGCGGTCCAGGGTCTCTCCCCTGCGGCGATCGCGCCGCTGCTGGCGCGCTTCGCGCGGACGGCCGGCACCGCGCGCATGGCGACATACCTGTACGGCGTCGTCGACGCGGAGCGCAAGTTCTTCTCTTTCGTGAACGGGTCGCACCCGCCGCCCGTGCTCGTGCGGCCGGACGGCACTGCCGAGACGATCATGTCGCCGCTGCTGCCACCGCTCGGCACGTCGGTGATGCCGGGTGTCAAAGAGACGCGCGTGGCCTTCGAGCCCGGCACCACGCTCGTGCTGTACACGGACGGCCTGGTCGAGCGCCGCGGCGAGCGCCTGGTGACGCGGCAGGAGGCGCTGCAGAAGGCTGCCGCCGCCTCCCCCGTGGAGCCGGATTTGCTCGCGGAATCGCTGATCGCGCGGATGATCGGCCCCGACCCGCCAGCCGACGACGTCGCCATCCTCACCGTGCAGCGCGCCGTCACGGCCAACGAGACACTGAACCTGAAGGTGGCCGCGCGCCCGGAGGAGCTCGCAGCGATCCGGCGCCTGCTGCGCGGCTGGCTGATCGACGCAGGCGCAGATGTCCGCGCCATCGAGGCCGTCCTGCTCGCGAGCGGCGAGGCCTGCACGAACGCGATCGAGCACGCCTATGGGCCGGGCGAGCGCACCTTCGACCTCGAGGGCTTGCGTGACGGCGACGACGTCGTGCTCGTCATCCGGGACCACGGCCGCTGGCGGCCGCCGCGTGGCCAGAACCGCGGCCGCGGCCTCGGCCTGATGGAGACTTTCATGGACGAGGTCGAGGTCATTCCCAGCGAAAGTGGCACCGCCGTCCGGATGCGTAGGAAAATCACCGCCTGATGCTCGCGGACCTGCAAATGGACCTGGCCGCTGATCCACCGGTTGCGCGGCTAGTCGGCGAGGTCGACGCCTCGAACGCCGCCGGCTTCACAGCGCAGCTCAAGGAGGCGGTGCCAAACTCGGCGCTCGGGCTGGTGCTCGACCTTTCCGAGACGAGCTACCTCGACAGCTCCGGAGTGCACCTGATCTTCGATCTCGCCGACGCGCTGAGGCGGCGCCAGCAGGCGCTTCAGCTCGTCGTGCCGCCGGAAACCTTCGTCGCCGACGTGCTCACGGCTGTGAACGTGCAGGGCGCCGCCGGCGCATCCGCGACGCTGCCGGAAGCGCTCGCGCTTCTGCGCAACCACAGCTTCTGAGCTCCTAGGCAGCCGCCGCCGGCTCCGCGACCCGCACCGCAGGCCGCTCCGCGCAGCGGCTCCTGCGCGGGACGAGCAGCGCGATAAGGGCACCCGCCGCCAGCACGGCGGCGCCGATCGGCAGAGCCGCCACGAGCCCGTCGTTGAACGTGGCGGGGGTCGCGTAGGACCCGTTGGACGCGAACGCCGACGCTGCCACCGCGACGCCAAGCACTCCGCCGACCTCGCGGATGGCGTTCGTCGCGCCCGATGCCTTGCCGGCCTCGGAGGCGCGCACAGAGCCGAGCACGGCGTTCGCGGCGGGCGCGAACACCAGCGCCATGCCCGTGCCGGCCAGGACGAACGGGATGACAAGCGAGCTGTAGGCGACCGTCGGCTCGCTCACGATCGCGAGCCACGCGATCGCGATCGACTGGAGTGCCAAGCCGCTTGCCATCAACGGCCGCGAGCCGATCCGGTCGCTGAGCACGCCGGCGACGGGCGCCACGAAGATCGGCATGGCCGTCCACGGCAGTGTCCGCAGGCCCGCCTCGATCGGCGAGTAACCCTGGGCGGTTTGGAAGAACTGCGCCAACAGGAAGATCGAGCCGAAGGCGCCGAAGAACATCGCCAGCGAGACTCCGTTGGTCGCGGCAAACGCGCGCGAGCGGAAGAAGCGCATCGGCAGCATCGGAGCCGGCGCCCGCAGCTCCCACGCGACGAACGCCGCGAGCAGGATCGCGCCCGTCGCGAGCGACGCCAGGATCGTGGTCGAGGTCCAGCCGAGCGCGTTGCCGCGCACGACCCCGTAGACGATGCCGAGCAGGCCGAAGCCTGCCAGCGCCAGGCCGGGCAGGTCGAGCTCGTGGTCCGGGCCGTATGACTCGTCCAGGCGGCGCGCCGCGAGCGGCATCAGCGCCAGGCCGATCGGCACGTTCAGCCAGAAGATGTACTCCCACGAGAAGCCGTCGGTCACGAGGCCGCCGACCAGCGGGCCGAGTGCGACGCCCAAGCCGGAGACGCCCGACCAGATGCCAAGCGCTAGGCCGCGCTGGTTCTCGTCGACGGCCTGCGACAGCAGCGTGAGCGTCAACGGCAGCACGAGCGCGGCACCCGCGCCTTGCAGGGCGCGCGCTGCCACAAGCGCGTCGGTTGTCGGCGCGAGCGCGGCAGCCGCGCTCGACAGCGTGAAGGCGCCGATGCCGATGACGAACATGCGCCGGCGGCCGAAGCGGTCGCCAAGCGCCGCGCCAGTCAGAAGGAGCACGCAGAACGACAGCGTGTACGCGTTTACGGTCCACTCGAGCGACTCGATCGAGGCGCCGAGGCTGTTGCGAATGGACGGCAGCGCCGTCGTGACAACGAGGTTGTCGAGGGTGGTCATGAACAGCGCGATCGACACGATCGCGAGGGTCCAGCGGGTGCGGCGGCTCATTCCGCTCTCCTTACTGTGTGTGAGTACTTACTCATTGATGGGTCAAAAAAAATCGCTAGGGCAGGTCACCCGACGCGCAGTAGCTCGCGAGGACGTCGGCCCAGTGCTCGGAGACAGACCCAGCGTCGAGGGCGGCCATCACGTTCATCAGCATCCCGGTCGCGAAGAAGCGCCCGACCATGACCGCGTCAGCCCCGCTCTCGCGCTCAACCAGGGCGACCAGCCGCTCGAAACCCGTGCGCGCACTCGCTCGGATCGCGGGATCCTGCCCAGCCGCGGCATGCGAGTGGAGCTGCAGCAAGAGCAGTTCGCGGTCCTCGAGCAACTCGCTGTAGGCCATGCCCATCGCGTGAAGCCTCTCCTCCCCACTCCCGTCGACGCGCGCGGCCGCTGCCGCCAACGCGTCATAGATGCGCTGGTTCGCACGCTCCACGACCGCGACCGCCAACTCGCTCTTCGTCGGGAAGAGCCGGAACAGGTACGCGTGCGAGATGCCGGCCCGCTTCGCAATCTCAGCGGTGGCCGTGGCAGCAATCCCGCGCTCGGCGACGACCGGCATGGCGGCCGCGAGGACAGCCTCACGGCGGTCGGCGGCGGTCGAGAGAGTCCGGACGCTGGCGGGTTCCACGAGGGAGTGAGTATGCACTCACTCACACTTCCTGTCAAGTGCCGAGCTCGTGGAGGACCCGGCAGGGGTTCCCAACCGCGACGACGCCGGCTGGGATGTCGCGCGTCACGACGCTCCCCGCGCCGATCACGCTCCCCCGCCCGACGGTCACACCCGGGCAGAGGATCGCGCCGCCGCCGATCCAGACGTCCTCCTCGATCGCGATCGGGCGGCCGTTCTCGAGCCCGGACGCGCGCGTCTCGACGTCGACCGGGTGGTCGGCCGCCAGGATCTGCACCGCTGAGGCGATCTGCGTGCGGTCGCCGATCGTCACCGCAACCACGTCGAGCACAACGCAGTTGAAGTTCAGGAAGACGCCATCGCCGAGCGTGATGTTGTAGCCGTAGTCGCAGAAGAACGGCGACCGGATGTAGGACGAGCTCCCGAGCGCTGCGAGCAGCTCACGCAGGATGCGCTCGCGCGCGTCCTCGTCGGGCTCGGAGTTGAGCGCCCGCAGCAGGCGCTCGCAGCGGGCGCGCTCTGCGACCAGTTCGGGGTCGCCGGCGCGGTACAGCTCGCCGGCCAGCATCTTGTCCTTCTCGGAGACGGTCAGCTCTCGGGCACCGGGTTGCCGCCGCGCTGCCGGATCGCCTGCTCGAGCTTGTCGATCACCGGCCCGAGCTGGCGCCGCATGCGGCGCAGGTCCCAGCCGGTCAGCGTGACGAGGCGCATGCGCGTCTTCGCGACCACGGTCGCGTTGCGCTGCTGCTTCCCGAGCACGCCCGCCTCCCCGAAGAAGTCACCCGGGCCCAGTTCCGCCACTACCTCGCCACCGACGATCACCTGTGCCGTGCCCTCCACGATCGCGAAGAGGTCGTACGCGTAGCCCCCCTCGTCGACAAGGTGCTTGCCTTGGGAGACAGTGACCTCGTCCGCGTAGGTCGCGAGCGCATCCACGTCGTCCTCCGATAGGTCGCTGAAGAGCGGGATCTGTCCGAGTTCGTGTGCGTCCATTGCCGGGCATCCTAAGCGGGTTCGGCCCGAAAACCCGGGCGACGCGGCCAGGAGTGCGGCGTCATGCCTCCAGGTAGTAGTCGACCCACTGCTCGCGGATTCCGCCGACCGCGTCATAGAGCGCCTGCGCCGTGCGGTTGTCCGGCGCGGTCTGCCACTGCAGGGTCGCGGCGCCCCGCGCCCGCACCTCCTCCAGGCACGCGCGGATCAGAGCCTCCCCCACCCCGCGGCGCCGCGCCTCGCGCGCCGTGAACAGGTCGTTCATCACGCCGACCCGCGCGGCGCGGCTCGACGACCACAGCCAGTAGACGGTCGCGAAGCCGAGCGCCGTCCCGTCCTGCCCGTCGCGCGCGATCAGCTGCACGCCCTCGAACTGGGGGTTCGCGATCAGTGCGCGCGCGAGCGCCAGCAGTGCCTCGTCGCTCGGCTCGACCTCGTAGAAGTCCGAGTAGCCGCGCATCAGCGGCAGCAGGTCGCCGAGGTCGCCCTCGCCGACGCGCGCAATCGCGATGCTCACTTCGAGCGATGCGCGCCGCTGAGTGCGGCCGCCGTGCCGAGCCCGACCAGCACCGTTCCGGTAACCCAGCGCTCGACCGTCGCGGCGACGCGCCGATCCTTCAACCACGTCGCCGCCGACCCGGACGCCACTGCCCACAAGCTGTCCGACAACAGTGCGATCGCGACGAACAGCGTCCCGAGGACGAGCGCCTGAAGGGCGACCGAGCCGCGTCCCGGGTCGAGGAACTGCGGAAGGAATGCGTAGAAGAACAGTGCCGTCTTCGGGTTGAGGATGTTCACGACGGCCCCGTCGCGGTAGAGCTGACGGCGGCTGCGTCTCTGCTGCGGCGCGACGAGCGCGCTCGGCTCGAGCCCGAGCAGCCGCCGTCCTCCGAGATAGATCAGGTAGGCGGCACCGGCGAACTTGACGACGGAGAACAGCG
>DATBDN010000231.1:0-2779 GCA_036269895.1 Thermoleophilaceae bacterium | reverse complement strand
CTCGGGCACGTGAGTTCACGCTTGGCACTGGCTCTCTTCGCGACGACCTGTGCCCTGTTCGCGGTCATCGCCGTCTTCGCGATCTCACGCATCAGCGCCCAGACCGACAGCCCGCCGGTGGTGCACACCTCGGACTCGCCGTTCCGCGGCGGGACGCTGCCGCCGCGCGTGCACGCGCCCGAGTTCACGCTCACCGATCAGAACGCGAAGCGCGTCTCGATGGCCGAGTACCGCGGCAAGCCGGTGGTCGTGACGTACACCTACACCCACTGCAAGGAGACGTGTCCGCTGCAGGCACAGATGATCCGGGGCGCGCTCGACGACGTGGGGCACGACATCCCGGCGCTCGCGATCTCGGTCGACCCGTTCGGCGACACGCGCGCGAGCGCGCGCGCGTTCCTCGCGAAGCAGAAGATGACCGGCCGCATGCGCTACGTGCTGGGGACGCGACGTCAGCTCCAACCCGTCTGGCGCGGCTTCGCGATCCAGCCGCAGCTACGCGACTCCGAGCACCAGGCCTACATCACGCTCGTCGACCGCAACGGGCTGCAGCGAGTGGCGGTCGCGATCAACCAGACCTCGCCCGAGGATCTGGCGCACGACATACGCGTCCTCGAGAAGCAATAGCGCTTACCCTTCGCCCGCATGGGGGCACGGGAGTGGCGGCCTACACGGCGCCGGCTGATTCAGACAGGGGCAGCAACAGCCGCGGCAGGAGCCGCCGGCGCAGCGCCGGCAGCGGCAAGATCGCGGCAGCGGCGACCGCTCAGGAAGGCCGACGTGATCGTCGTCGGCGCCGGCCTGGCGGGCCTGACCGCGGCGCGGAAGATCCGCGCGGCCGGCAAGTCCGTCATCGTGATGGAGGCCCAGAAGCGCGTCGGCGGACGCACGCTCAACGAGAAGATCGGCGGAGGCGAGGTCGCCGACCTGGGCGGCACCTTCATCGGCCCGACCCAGGACCACGTCGCCGCGCTTGTCAACGAGCTTGGCATCGGGACGTTCCCCACCTACAACAGCGGGAACAACGTCTTCATCCGCAGCGACGGCCGCCGCGAGACGTTCCCCTCGAACACGCCGGTCTTGGGAACGGCGCCGGCCGACCCGGAGATCGTCGCGGACGTCGTCGCGGTAGTGGCGCAGCTCGACAACATGGCGTCGGGGATCGACGTCAAGCAGCCATGGGCGCATCCGAACGCGGCCACGTGGGACTCGCAGACGCTCGACACCTGGGTCCGCCAGAACTCGACCGGCAACAAGGAGTTCCTCGACCTGGTCTCGGCGGCTTGCGAGCCGATCTTCGGCGCCGAGGCGCGCGAGATCTCGCTGCTGTACACGCTCTTCTACATCGCCTCGTCGGGCAACGAGCAGAACACGGGCACCTTCGAGCGCAACTTCAACACCCGGGGCGGTGCGCAGGAGACGCGCATCGAGGGCGGCGCGCAGCTGATCTCGATCAAGATGGCCCAGCAGCTCGGCCGACGCGTGCTGAAGAACGCGCCCGTCCGCCGGATCGACCAGGGGCGCTTCGGCGTCCGCGTGTGGACCGACAAGTTCCATGTCTCCGGCAAGCGCGTGATCGTCGCGATGCCGCCGGCGCTGGCGGGCCGGATCGTCTACCACGGCGGCATGACCGACCTGCGCGACCAGCTGATGCAGCGGATCCCGCAGGGCACCCTGCGCAAGTTCGAGGCTGTGTACGACGCGCCGTTCTGGCGCGACAAGGGCCTCTCCGGGCAGTGCATCTCGAACATCGGCCCGATCAAGGTGACCTTCGACGCGTCGCCGAAGGACGCGTCCCCAGGCGTGGTTCTCGGCTTCATCGGGGGCAGCGAGGCGCGGACGTGGACACCGCGGCCGGCGGCGGAGCGCAGGCAGGCGTGCCTCAACCAGCTCCAGCAGTTCTTCGACGACCCACAGGCCCAGAACGTCAAGGCCGTCCACGAGAAGGACTGGCCGAGCGACCCGTGGGCGCGCGGCTGCCCGGTCGGTGTCCTCCCGCCCGGGACGCTGATCGACTTCGGGCCGGCGCTAAGGGCACCGGTTGGAAAAGTCCACTGGGCCGGAACCGAGACATCCGACTACTGGGCGGGCTACATGGACGGCGCCGTCCGCAGCGGCGAACGAGCAGCAGCCGAAGTTCTGGCCCAGATCTAAGTCACTTACGCTCAAGGGTCTGACCCCTATCAGTAAGTGACTTAGATCTTCGGCTTCTCCGACCCGCTGAGTAGGATTTGGCGGGTGATCTTCTCGACGAAGGCTGAATACGGGGTGCGTGTCATGGCTCACCTGGCCGGCACGGATGCTGCCCGGCCTGTCTCCCTCGGCTCGATCGCCGAGGCCGAGGGTCTTCCCCTCGCCTACCTCGAGCATCTGGTGCAGCGCCTGCGCCGCCAGGGCCTCGTCGAGAGCCGGCGTGGCGCGCACGGCGGCTACACGCTGTCGCGCCCCGCGAGCAAGATCACGATGGCGGAGATCGTCTCGGCCCTGGAGGGCCACCTGGCTCCGATCGAGTGCATCACCCCCGAGGGCATGTGCTCGCGCGAGGCCAAGGGCGACGCGCCATGCCCGACGAAGCTGCTCTGGACGCGCGTCCAGGGCTCGATCGTCCGCACTCTCACCGACATGACGCTTGAAGACCTAACCCCGAAGAAGGAGCAGCAGGCCGCATGAGCCTCGAGATCCAGAACCTGCACGTCCGGACCGAGGAGCGCGAGATCCTCCACGGCGTCGACCTCGTCATCAGCAAGGGCGAGACCCATGCGCTGATGGGCCCGAACGG
>DATBDN010000230.1:0-13498 GCA_036269895.1 Thermoleophilaceae bacterium | reverse complement strand
CATCGAGACGAGGTCGCTGGCGATCGTGATCTCGCGCACCGGCCGCCCCAGCTCGCCGTTCTCGATCAGGCGCCCGGTCGCGCCGACCGAGAACGTCCCGGACACCGGGTTCACGCCGGAATGGAGGCCGGCGACGCTCGTGACGTAGAGCCCGTTGCCGGCTCTCGCCACCAGTTCCTCCAGCGTCGCCTCGCCCGCCGCGAGCACCAGGTTCGTCGTCGAGACCGATGGCGGAACGCGGTACGAGCCGCGGCCGGCGTTGCCGGTCGTCTCGCGCCCGCCCTTGCGGGCGGTCCGCGCATCGAACAGGAAGGTCAGGAGACGGCCGTCCTTGATCAGCGGCGTGGAGCGGCGCACGGCTCCCTCCCCGTCGAACGGCGCGGTCGACGGTCCGTCGGGGTCGGTGCCGTCGTCGGCGAGCACGAACCCCGTTCCCGCCACCTCGTCGCCCTCGCGGTCGGCGAACAGCGAGCGGCCGCGCTGCACCGCGTCGGCGGAGAGCATCCCGCCGATGAAGCCGGCGAAGCTCGCGGCGACGAAGGTGTCGAGCACCACAGGGCAGCGGCGGCCCTCAGGCTGCCGCGCGCCGACCAGGCTGACTGCGCGCCCGGCTGCCTCGGCGCCGACGGCCTCGGGATCGATCGCGGCCGGATCGCGCCCCATGCCGACGCCGAGCCCGGTCATCAGGTCGCTGCCCTCGCCCGCGAACGCCGACGCCCACGCGTATGCGATCGTCGACTCGTAGGCCGCGTTGAACCCGCGCGAGTTTGCGAGCGCAACGCGCCCGGAGGCGTCCGCGTACATCGTCTCCTCCACCTGCGAGACGCCGTCGTGCGAGCGCGCCACGCGCTCGATCTGGAGCGCCAGCTCGATCTTCCGCGCGGTGTCCCATTCCGCGAGCGCCGGCGATGCAAGCGACGCGACGTCGGCTGCGCCGAACTCGTCCGGCAGGCCCGCATGCTCGTCGGAGTCGGCGACTGCAGCGGCACCGGCGGCCGCCTCGGCGAGCGAGCGCAGGCCGTCGTCCGACAGGTCGGTGCCGTAGGCGTAGCCCCAGCGACCGTCGTTGAAGCTGCGGATGCCGATGCCGTGGCTGGCGGCGTCCGTCAGCGATTCGACCGAGCCCTCGTAGACGCGGATCTCGCGCTCGACGCCGTGCTCCGCCCAGGCCTCGGCGTCGGATGCCCCGGCGGCAAGCGCCGCTTCGACCGCGCCCGCCGCGGCCTGTTCGAGATCGACCTCGCTCATCCGGCTGTCCCGCCGACCGTCAGCGCACGGATCCGTACGTGCGGCTGGCCAACTCCGGCGGCGACGCGCTGGCCCGCCTTGCCGCAGAAGCCTGTTGCGATCTCGAGGTCGTCGGCGACGCCATCGACCGCCGCCAACGCGTCGATCCCGTTGCCGATCAGCGTGGCGCCGCGCACCGGCGAGGTCACCTCGCCGTTCTCGATCAGGTAAGCCTCCGAGACGCCGAAGACGAAGTCGCCGGTCGCGGGCTCGACCTGGCCCCCGCCGAACGAGACCGCGTAGAGACCGCGTTCGACGCCCGCGATCAGCTCGTCCTTCGTCTGTGCGCCCGGCGCGAAGTAGGTGTTCGTCATCCGCGGCACCGGCAGGTAACGGAACGACTCCCGGCGCCCGTTGCCGGTAGAGGGGACCCCGTCCTTGCGCGCGCGCAGCAGGTCGTAGAGGTAGGAAACGAGCTTTCCATCCTCGATGATCGTGGTGCGCTGGGTCGGCGTGCCCTCGTCGTCGATGCCATCCGAGCCCCACTCGTTCTTCATGCGGCCATCGTCGTAGGCCGTCACGAACGCCTCGGCGACCGTGTCGCCGAGCTTCCCGGCCCAGACACTCGATCGCTTCTGGATGTGGTCGGCCTCCAGCCCGTGGCCGACCGCCTCGTGCAGCAGCACGCCGCCGAACGCGTTCCCCACGACCACCGGCATCTTCCCGCTCGGCGCGTCGACCGCGTCCAGCGCGATGACCGCCTTCCGCGCCGCCCGCTCCGCCACCCCGGCCGGGTCCGGCTCGAGGATTTCGAAGCCGATGTGCCCGCCCAGCGTCTCGTGGCCGGTGTCCACACGGCCGTTGCGCCTGGCAACCACCTGCACGCCGAGCCGCACGCGCGTGCGATCGTCGGCGGCCGCGATTCCGTCCGAGTTGAAGATCTCGACGATGCGGCGGTTCTCCGCGTAGCTGGCCATCACCTGCGCGACCTCCGCGCCCTGCGCGCGAGCGCGCTCGTCGCACTCCCGCAGCATCTCGGCCTTGCGCGAGGCCTCGACCTCCTCGGGCCGCTCTGCGATCGGGTGCACGACTTCGCCCTTCGCCGCGGTCAGCGCCGCCGGATGACGCGCATCGCCGGCGCCGACCGCCTGCGCGACGGACTCGGCGACGCGCATGATGTCCTCCTCGGCCAAGCCGTCGACGTGGCCGAAGTACGTCGAGTCACCCTGCACCACACGCACCGCGGCGCCGCGCTCGCGGCCCGTCTGCGGGCGCTCGAGCTTCGAGTCGTCGAGGCCGAGTCCAAAGCCGTAGCGGTCCTCCGCGTAGACCTCGCCGAAGTCGCCGCCGTGCTGGAGCGCGCGCTCGAGCGCGCGGCCGGCGAGTTCCTCGCCGATCAGCGTCATTCCTCCTCCGGGATGTCCGCAACGTGCGTGTCGTCCGGCCCAACGATCTCGACCATCGCCCGCGCCGTCTCCACCAGCGCGAGCCCCGCATCGGAGGACGCATCCAGCGTGCGCGGCCGCCCGGCCTCGTCGTACAGGAGGATCTTCGGGGTCCGTGCGGCCTGGCGGCGCTTGACGCCCGCCATCACCGACTCGGCCAACTCGGTCGCGCGCCCGATCGCCCCGCGTCTCTCTCTCACGCAGGCTTCCCCTCCAGGTCGCCCAACACGCTGCGCAGGTCGTAGAACATCAGCGACGAGAGTGCGAAGCGGCCCGTCACGACCCCGATCGTCCAGCGTTCGTCGCGGACGGCGAAGACGGCGCCGTCGCCCGTGGACACCTCGACCTGAGTCGCCACCTGCGAGTCGGCGGCGTCGGCACGCTCGAACAGCTGCTGGGTGAGCTCACGCAGCCGATCGCCGGCCTCGCCGGGCTTGCTCGCTGCCGCCGTGCGTCCGTCCGCCGACGTGACCACCGACGCCTGGATGTCGGTCGAAAGCTCGCCCAGATACTGGAGCGCGAGCTCAGGAGTCAGTGCTGGCGCCGACACCGTCGCCACAATAGCCGCCGTGTCCGCGCCGAAGATCGCCTGGCTAGCGACCGTAGTGCTCTGCCTCGTGGCGGCCCTGCTGCTGCTCGTCAACGGCTACGTCGGGTACTTCGGGGTGGTGCTCGCCGTCGGGTTGGCGGCCGCGGTCAACCTGACGTAGGGCGCTCTCGGGCTCGAGGTGGATCAGGACGTCCGCGCCGCCGCCCAGGCGCCCGCGGATTTCCGACTGCAGCTCGTGTGCGAGCTCGTGGGCGCGCTCGAGGGTCGTTCCCTCGCGGAACTGCACGTGCATGTCCACGTAGCGGCGGCTGCCGGCGCGGCGGGCTCGCAACGCGTGGAAGCCGACGACCTCGCTCCCTTCGTGGCGGCCGATGATCTCGCGCACGATGTCGAGCTCCTCATCCGGCAGCGCCTCGTCAACCAGGACGCGCGACGAGCTCGTGACGAGCCGCACCCCCGCGGCAACGATCGCGCCCGCGACGACCAGCGCCGTGATCGAGTCGAGCGCGTCGATGCCGGTGATGGCAACGAGGGTCAGTCCGATCAGCACCCCGACGGAGGTCCACGCGTCGGTGCGCAGGTGCGCTGCGTCGCCCTTGAGGGCCGGCGAGTCGGTGGCACGCGCCTCGCGGTAGAGATAGCCGGAGACGGCGAAGTTCGCGAGCGCCGAGAGGCCGATGACCGCGATGCCCAGCCCGAGCGCGTCGACGTCGGCGCCGCCCGCGAGCCGTCGGATCGACTCGTAGACGATGACGCCCGCGCCGACGAGGATCAGCATCCCCTCGATCGCCGCCGCAAGGTTCTCCATCTTCGCGTGGCCGTACGGGTGCGACTCGTCGGCGGGCTCGGCGGCCTTGCGGAGCGAGTAGAAGGCGATGACCGACGCCAGCAGGTCGATCGAGGAGTGCGCCGCCTCAGTCAGGATCGCCACCGAGCCGGTGATGACGCCCGCAACGATCTTCAGAGCGATCAGCAGGGCGTTCGAGGCGATCGAGATCATCGCGGCGCGCGTCTTGCGCCGGTCGTTCGCGAGTGCGGCCGCGTCCGTCTGGGTGGTGCCCCGATCGCCTGTCATCGGCGCTTCTGCAGCCACTCCCGGAACGCGTTCGCGGCGCGACCGCGGTGGCTGATCGCGTGCTTCTCATCGGGCGTCAGCTCGGCCATGGTGCGGTCGTCGTCGTAGTCATCGGGGATGAAGGCCGGGTCGTAGCCGAAGCCGCCGCTGCCGCGCGGCTCCGCCGCAAGCTGCCCTGTGCAGCGACGCTCGAACAGCCACTCCTGGCCATCGGCGGTCACGTGCACCAGAGCGCAGATGTACGCGACGCTGCGATCGCCGTCGGCCGGCACGTCGTCGAGCAGCTTCTGCAGGTTCTGCTCGTCGGTGGCGTCCTCGCCGGCGAAGCGCGCGCTGCGCACGCCCGGCCGCCCGTCCAGGGCAGCCGCCTCGATGCCGGAGTCGTCCGCGATCGCGGGCAGGCCGGTGGCGGCGTGGGCCGCACGCGCCTTCTCGACCGCGTTCTCGGCAAACGTCTCGCCGGTCTCGGGCGGCAACTCGACGTCGTCCGGCAGCGGCAGGATCTCGATGCCCGGAAGCGCCTCCTGGAACTCGCGGAGCTTGTGCGAATTGCGCGTCGCCAGTACGAGCTTCACGAGCTCACGCCGACCGCGGCGATTGCCTCGGCCTGCGCGGTCTTCAGCGACTCGATCCCCACCGCCGCCAGCCCCAGCAGCTCGTCGAGATGCGCGCGCGACAGCGGCGTGCGCTCGGCGGTGGCCTGCACCTCGACCAGGCCGCCGTCCCCGGTCATCACGACGTTCGCGTCGACCTCGGCGGTCGAGTCCTCGACATAGTCGAGGTCAAGCCGTGCCTGGCCTTCGACGATGCCGCACGAGATCGCGGCGACCGACTGCGTGAGCGGCGGCGCAGGCAGGTCTCCGCTCTCGACCAGCTGGGCGAATGCCCGAGCGAGCGCCACGAAGCCGCCGGTAATCGACGCGCAGCGCGTGCCGGCATCCGCCTGCAGGACGTCGCAGTCGACCCACACCGTGCGCTCGCCCAGTGCCTCGAAGTCCACCACGCCGCGCAGCGAGCGGCCGATCAGCCGCTGGATCTCCACCGTGCGTCCGTCCGGCCGCCCCTTCGAAACGTCACGCTGCTTGCGCTCCCCGGTCGACGCCGGGAGCATCCCGTACTCGGCGGTCACCCAACCGCGGCCCTGGCCGGCCATCCAGCGCGGGACGTTGTCCAGCACCGAGGCCGTGCAGATCACCCGCGTGTTGCCCTGCTCGATCAAGCACGAGCCCGTCGCGCTGCGGACGAAGTCGTTCACGAACGTGATCGGCCGCAGCTCGTCGTTGGCACGACCATCGGGCCGGCTCATGCAGCCACCTCGCGCGGGTCGCGTACCTCCACGCGTCGCACTTGCCCCAGCGGCATCTGGAGGAAACGCCCGCCAATGCGCTTGAACTCGCCCGCGTCGCCGGTGCAGATGAAGCTGTAGTCGCCGCGCCGACCCTCGTCGTCGCGATCGAGCCCGTCCATCCGCAGCGCATCGTGGACCGTCTCGGCGATTGCCTCGCCAGAGCTGACCAGGCGCACCCGGCGGCCGAGCCGGCGCTGCAGGATCGGCCGGATCAGGGGGTAATGCGTACAGCCGAGGATGACCGTGTCGACCTTCGCGTCGACCAGCGGCTCGCAGACGCGATCGACGCAATCGACCAAATCCTCGTCCCACCACTCGCCTTCGCGCTGGATCAGCGGCGCGAGCTCGCGCGTGCCCACGGCGACGACCTCGCAGCCGGGCGCCGATCTGCGCAGGGCGCGCTGGTAGGAGCCGCTGTCGACGGTCGTCGGCGTGGCCAGCAGCCCGATGCGCCGGTTGCGCGTGGTGTTGGCTGCGAGTCGCGACTCCGGCTCGACGACGCTGATCACGTCGACCACGTCGGCCAGATCCGCGCGCAGGCCCGGCATCGCGGCGCTGGCGGCGGAGTTGCAGGCCACAACGAGCATCTTGGCCCCTTCGCCGACGAGGATGTCGGCCAGCTCGTGCGCGAACCCGCGCAGTTCGCCGAGCGTGCGGTCGCCGTAGGGGAAGCGGGCAGTGTCGCCCAGGTACAGGAAATCCTCATGCGGAATCTGCACGAGGCACTCGTGCAGGACCGTCAGCCCTCCGACCCCTGAGTCGAAAACGGCAACCGGCCCGTGTCGATCTGGTGCTGCTCCCACCTCCCTGATCTTGGCATGCCGGGCTGCGAGCATCCGAGGGTGGCAAGGCTCGTAACAATCGGCGTCTACGACTGGACACTCGCGGGGTTCCTCGATGCGCTGCGGCAGGCGGGCGTGCAGCAGCTGCTCGACTTGCGCCAGCGCCGAGGTGTGCGCGGAAGCCAGTACGCGTGGGCGAATTCGAAGCGGCTGCAGGCTGCGCTGGTCGACGCAGGCATCACCTATGAGCACCTGCCGGAGCTGGCGCCGACCACCGAGCTGCGTCATCTGCAGTACGCGGAGGATGCGCGACAGGGCGTGGGCAAGCGCTCGCGCGAACGGCTGGCTCCCGAGTACGTGACGCGCTTCACCGCTGAGCGGCTCGACCAGGTCGACCTTGCCGAGATCGTCGAGTCGATGCCTGCCGACGGCGCCGTCGCCCTGCTGTGCGTCGAGCGCGATCCGGAGGCGTGTCACAGGTCGCTGGTAGGCGAGCGCATCGCGAAGCAGTTCGGGCTGGCGCTCGAGCATCTCCGGCCGTAGCCTTCCGCCCATGCGGCGGGGGCTGACCGCAGTGCTGGTGCTGGCTGGGGTGGGCGTCGTGCCGGCGAATGCGTATGCGCTCCAAGCGGGCGCGGGGCGCTCCGACGTGACGCCGCCGACCGGCTTCTACACGATGGGCTACGTGCGCTCGGACGCCGTCGCGCGCGGACAGCACACGCGGCTGTACGCGCGCGCGATCGTGCTGCAGCAGGGCGGGCGCAAGCTGGCGCTCGTCGCCACCGACCTCGGCTTCACGCCCGGCGGGCTAGTCGTGGAGGTGGGCAAGCTCCTCGCGGCGCGCGGGTTCAGCGAGCGCAACATCCTCATCTCCGCCTCTCACACGCACTCGGGGCCGGCCGGCTGGTCCCCCTTCGGCTCCGACAACTTCGTCGCGCCGACTCTCGGCACACCGACGTCGTTCAACGTCGACACCGACCGCCAGCTCTACGGCTTCCTGATCAATCGGGTCGCGTTGGCGGTCGCGCGCGCCGACGACGATCGCGGACCGGCACGGGCCGGCTGGGGTGCCGCCACGCTGCTCGGCGTCACCCAGAACCGCAGCTTGGAGGCGCTGCTTGCAGACTTTGGCAAGGATCTTGCCTACGGCCAAGGGCGCGTCGACATGGTGCCTGGCGGCTACCCGCGCACGATCGACCCGCGCGTGGACGTCCTGCGTGTGGACCGCGTGCGCCGCGGGCGGCGGATCCCACTCGGCGGCTGGCTCGACTTCGCGGATCACGGCACCGTCGACCCGTACACGTTCGGCGTGTACTCCGGTGACCACCAAGCTCCGGCCGCCCGCGTGTTCGAGGCCGCGGTGCGGCGCGCGGGACACGTGCCGCGGAGCCAGGAGGTCGTCGGCGCCTACGGGAACTCCGACGCCGGCGACATGTCTGCCGGTCTCGGCCGCCGTGGGCCCGCGAAGGCGGACGAGGTAGGACGGGCCGAGGCGCGAGCGATGCTGAAGGCATGGCGCGCGGCAGGGCGGCGGCTGAGCGGTCACCCCGCGTTCGACTGGCGCTGGACGACCGAGTGCTTCTGCGGACAGGAGGTTGTGGGCGGAGGCGCTGTGGCGACGTCGCCATCGGTGGGCTTCCCGTTCCTTACGGGCTCCGAGGAGAGTCGCGGCCCGCTCTACGACATCACGCACGTGAATTACGAGGGCGACCGGTTGCCGCTCGACGTCGGGCCGCAGGGCCGCAAGATCCAGACGCTTGGCCCGCCCGAGGCCTCGTGGCCTACCTCCGTGCCGCTGCTGGCGATCCACCTGGGTGACCGGATGCTCGTCTCGGTGCCCGGTGAGATGACGGTGGAGATGGGCCGGCGCACGCGGACAGCGGTCTATGCCGCGGCGCGCCCGTTGGGCATCAAGCGCGTCGTGATCGCGGGCTACGCAAACGAGTACATCCACTACTTCACCACGCCGGAGGAGTACGACCAGCAGCACTATGAGGGTGGCTCGACGCTGTTCGGCAAGTACAGCTCGTACGCGATCCGCGACGGGCTGGCCGATCTGACGGCGCGCCTGGCCGCCGGTCAACCCGGGCCGGACCCGCACCCGGTCGACGCCACCGACGGCGTCACGCCCGACATGACCCCGTACAGCGCCGGGGCGGCTTCGGGCACGGTGCCGGCGCCGCCGGTCGCGACCGAACGGCTGACGCGCGCGAGCTTCGGCTGGCAGGGCGGCCGGCGGGGTATGGACCGGCCGCTCGACCGCCCGTTCGTGCGTATCGAGCGCCGCGTCGGCCGCAAATGGCGCACGGTCGCGGACGACCTCGGGCTCCTGATCATCTGGCGCGTCGACGACCAGGGCCGCTACACCGCCCAGTGGCAGGTGCCGATCGACGCCGCGCCCGGCACCTATCGCTTCGCGGTGACGGCCAACCGCTATGGCTTGAAGTCGGCGCCGTTCAAGGTCTCACCGTCGACGAAGCTGGCGGCGCGGGTGGTCAGCATCGCCCACCACCACGCCCGCGTTGCGCTGGACTATCCGCCGCTCGACGATGCCAACGATCTGGTGACCCATCCGCACTCGGCGTCGGGCGGGCAGGTCACGGCGATCGTCGCGGGACGGCGCGTCACAGCGCGGTCGCGGCGCGGCTTCATCGCGGTGCCGCTGCGAGCGGCGACGACCCTGACGATCGTCGCCGCCGCGGACCGGTACGGCAACCGCACGCATTGACGCCGGCGCGCTCACGCGACGTCTAGAACTCGACCTTGTCGACCGCTTCCCGGATCTTCCCCATGATCGCGTCGCCGAGGTCCTTGCCCTGGTCTGTCTTGAAGCCCTTCATGGCTGCGATCACGCCGGCCATGACAAGCGCGACGAGCAGGATCAGAGCGACGTACTCGACGGTGCCCTGACCGGCCTCGCTGCGCAGTTGCAGCAGGCGTGCGTGTAGATATCCGAATGCGCGGTACATCTGCGACCTCCTTGGTCGATGTCTGGGAGGCTGCGATGCTCCGCCCGCGGGCGTTACGGGACCAGATGCGGCTGTTACAAACCGCGCGTGCGGGTCCTCGTCGTCACGAGCCTCTACCCCAGCCCCGAGCACCCGGAGCGCGGCCGCTTCGTGGCGGATCAGGTCGAATCGCTGCGCCGAATCGAAGGCGTCGAGGTCCAGGTGTTCCGCTTCGAACCGGGCGGCGCCAACTTCGCGACGGCTGCGCGCGGGCTGCGCCGCGTGCACCGCCGCGACCGCTTTGACGTGGTGCACGCGCACCACGGCCTCGGTGGCTGGACAGCGCGCGCGCTCGGGCGGCGCGCACCGCTCGTGGTGACGTTTCACGGGACCGACCTGGAGCACCCCGTGGTTGGGCGGATGTCGCAGGCGCTCGCCCGGGTCGCGGCGCTTCCCGCGACGGTGTCCGCTGATCTGGCCCGGCGGCGGCTGCCGGGGGCCGGGCGAACGCGGTGTGTGGCCGTGCTGCCGACAGGGATCGACCTCGATCGTTTCCGCCCGATCCCGCGCACCGAGGCGCGCGCGCAGCTCGGACTAGATCGAGACGGGCGCTATCTCCTCTTTCCCGCGGATCCAGCGCGTCCCGAGAAGCGCCACGATCGGGCGAGTGATCTGGCGCGCGCCGTCGACGCGCAGCTGCTGGTCTATGAGCGCGTGGCCCCGGAGCGTGTGCCGCTCTACATCAATGCGGCGTCGGCGGTGACCATCACGTCCGAGCGCGAGGGGTTCGGCTTGGCCGCGCTGGAGGCGCTGGCATGCGAGGTGCCGGTTTTGTCCACAGACGTGGGAATCGCTCCGCTTGCGCTTGCGGGCATCCGGGGCGCCTTGTGCGCCCCGTATGAGCGCGAGACGTGGGCGCGGGTTGCGAGCGAGCACCTCTCAGCGCCCGACCCGCGTCTAGACGGCCGTGCACGGGCTTCGTTGTTCGGCCGCGACCGCATGGCTCGACGTGTGTTCCAGACATACGTTGACCTCACTTCGTGAACTGCAAGGTTCGTTTAGCCGCGATTCCGACCGGGAAGGCGACGATAAAGTGCCGGGAGGCTCCGGTCACTTGTCCGTGCCCTTCTCGCGCCGAGCCATCGAGACGTCAATGCCATCTGCCTCGCTGACAGGACTTAAGAACCGACTGCGTCGTCGCGTCGACAGCGCGGCACGCGGGTCGGATGTGCCCGCGGGCATCGAGCGCGGCGCCGACGCCGTCGCGCCGGCAGGTGCCCGCGACCGTGGTCGCATGCGGCGCCGGCTGCGCGAGCTGCGGCGCTTGCGCGAGGCGCAGCTGCTGGAGCTGGGCGCCCTGGTGCTGGAGGCGCACAAGCATGGGCGTGAGAATCCGCCGGTGGTGAAGACGAAGGCGACGGAAGCGGCCGCGACGGACACCGAGACGCGCGCGCTTGCGGATGCGCTCGAGACGGATGCCGGTCTCGACACGATCATCGCCGAGGGCGTAGCCGGCCCCTGCCCGACATGCGGGACGCTGACATCGACGACAGCCCGCTTCTGCTCCACATGCGGAACGCCACTCGACGGCCGCCCGGATGCGGCGCCACGCGTCGACGCCGAAGCAGCCCCGGAGACGCCGCTGACGGATGCACGCGAAGCGGATGGACGCGAGGCGGATGGACGCGAGGCGGATGCGCCTACGACCGAACTTCGCCCGGCCAACGGGAACGGTTCGCCGGCTGCGGAGATCCCGGCGACCACGGGACGCGAGTCATGAGCACTGTCACGGATCCGCATACCAACGAGCACGAGGTCGCAGCCGCGGACGAGGCACGTGACGCGGCGCCCGACACGCTCACGTGCCCGCATTGCGGGGCTCCTGCCGATCGCGGCCAGCTCATGTGCCTGGAGTGCGGCAACCGGCTCGCGCTCGATTACCGGCGCCCGCCCGCGTGGCGGCTCCCGGCCGCAATCGCCGGGGCGATCCTGCTGATCGCGGGGTTCGGCGTTGCCATAGCGCTAGTCGCCGCCGGCAACGACACGAACAAGACCACCGCAGCAGCTCCTCCGGCGCAGGCAGCGACGCAGCCCGCGCCGGCGACCGCACCGGCGGACACCCCGCCGACGGCTTCAACGCCGACGCCCGCGCCGACCACATCCGGCACGGCAAGCACGCCCGCCCCAGCCGGCGGCACCCCCGCCACGCCGTCCGGGACGACGAGCACAGCAACGCCCGCCCCCTCGACCAGTCCCTCGGGCTGGCCGCCCGGCAAGAGCGCCTTCACGGTGATCCTCGCGTCGCTGCCGTCCAAGGCCGCGGCCGACGACAAGCTCAAGAAGGCGCAGGCGGCCGGCATCACCGGTGCGGCGGTCCTCCACTCCGACGACTTCCCGACCCTGAAGCCCGGCTACTGGGTCGTCTTCGACGGTCAGTACGACTCGATCGAACAAGCGCAGTCGCAGGGAGCGACGGACCGTGGCAAGGGCGAGTTCGTCGATGCGTACCCGCGCTTCGTGTCGAAGGACGCGAGCGCGAAGCCGTAACACCCTTCCGGGGCGCCGGCAAGTGCCTGACCCCAGGTGTCACAGCGGCCAGTACTGCCGGATCACGCCGGCCGCATTGTCGGTGAGCTCGTCGCTCGCGACGTCTTCCGGTTCCGCCGAGTCGGAACCAAACGCCTCCAGCGTCGCCGCCACCGACGAAGCCAAGGCATCCAGGTCGTAGCCGCCCTCCAGCACCGCGCCGAACGGAACGCCGAGCCCGCGCGCGGTCGACGCCACGTGCGTGGCCATCTTCGCGAACGATTCCGTCTCGAGTCGACACTGCGCGAGCGGATCGGCGCGGTGCGCGTCGAAACCGGCGGAGACGAGGATCAGGCCGGGCTCGAACGACCGCAGGATCGGGCTGACGACGTGCTGGACCAGCGACAGCCACACCGGCTCGCCCGCCCCCGGCGGCGCCGGGAGATTGACGGTGTAGCCCTCGCCGTCGCCCGACCCCACGTCCCGCAAGGGCCCGGACCCGGGATACAGCGGCGACTGATGGATCGAGATGTAGAGCACGTCGCGGCGCGCGTGAAAGATGTCGTTTGTTCCGTTGCCGTGATGCACGTCCCAGTCGAACACTGCGACGCGCTCCACCCCGTGCGCGTCGAGCGCGTGCTGCGCAGCAACGGCGACGCTGTTGAACAGACAGAACCCCATCGGTCGCGCCGTCTCGCAGTGGTGGCCCGGCGGCCGCAGCCCGGCGAACGCGGTCGGCGCCTCCCCCGTCATCAGCGCGTCGACGACCGCACAAGCGCCGCCGGCAGCATGAACGGCTGCGTCCCACGACCCGGCGCTCGCGACCGTGTCAGCGTCGAACCAGCCGCCCCCGGCGGCGGAGGTCGCACGGATGTGCTCGATGTGCTCTGCCGGGTGGATCCGCTCCAGCTGCGACGTCTCGACCGCCGGCGCTTCGCGCCGCTCCCAGCCAAGCCAGTCGCGCCGCGCGAGCTCGTTCTCAATCGCAGGAATGCGGGCCTTGTTCTCGGGATGCGCGCCGGTCTCGTGCTCGACCGAGGACCGGTGATGGAAATACAGGCCCGGCGGCATGCCCCGATACCGTAAGCGCTGCCTGTCCGTGACGCCCGCCCGCCACATCGACACGGTCGACGGCGACGTCGCCGTCATCGGCGCCGGGGCCGCCGGCCTCTACGCAGCCGTCGTCGCCGCTGCTGCGGGTGCTCGCGTGGTGCTCGTGTCGCGTTCGCCGCTGGCGCAGTCGGCGAGCTACTGGGCACAGGGCGGGATCGCCGCGGCACTTGCGGAGGACGACTCGGTCGAGCTGCACCTGCGTGACACGCTCAAGGCGGGACGCGCGCTGTCGCGCGAATCGGCTGCGCGCGTGCTGTGCGCCGACTCGCCCGAGCGCGTGCGTCACCTGCAGGAACTGGGCATCAGCTTCGACGCCGACCGCCACGGCGCGCTCGCCCTTGGTCTCGAGGGCGGGCACTCGCGCCGGCGAGTTGTCCACGCCGGCGGCAGCGCGACCGGTCGCCGGATCACACGTGACCTGTCGGCACTCGCGGCGCTGGATCCGAACATCCTGGTGCTGGAACGAACCTCGGCCATCTCGCTC
>DATBDN010000229.1:0-9822 GCA_036269895.1 Thermoleophilaceae bacterium | reverse complement strand
GGCGGAGCACGTCTCGCAGACCTCCGAGCCGCTCAACCTCAAGGAGTTCATCCGCGAGGTGCCCGTGCCGGTCGTGGTCGGCGGCTGCGCGTCCTACCAGACGGGTCTGCACCTGATGCGCACGGGCGCGAAGGGCGTGCTCGTCGGCGTCGGACCGGGCCACGCATGCACCACGCGCGGCGTGCTTGGGATCGGCGTTCCGCAGGCGACTGCGATCTCGGACGTCGCCGAAGCGCGGACCGATTACCTCAAGGAGTCGGGTGAGTACGTCAAGGTCATCGCCGACGGCGGGATGCGCACTGGTGGCGACATCGCGAAGGCGATTGTCATGGGAGCCGATGCCGTGATGGTCGGCTCGCCGCTCGCACGCGCGTACGAGGCGCCGGGCAAGGGCTACCACTGGGGCATGGCGACCTTCCACCCGACGCTGCCGCGCGGCGCCCGGGTCAAGACGACCCGGAACGGCTCGCTCGAGCAGATCCTGAACGGGCCGGCGCTCGAGAACGACGGCACGTTCAACCTCATGGGCAGCCTGCGCACGTCGATGGCCACCTGCGGATACGAGGACATCCTCGACTTCCAGCGGGCTGAAGTCATGGTCGCGCCGGCGCTGCAGAGCGAGGGCAAATCGCTCCAGCGCGAGCAGTCCGTCGGCATGGGGGCTACGGGCGCAGCAGCACCCGCCCCGGCGCCAACCACCGACACGCTCACCACAGACCAGCTTCTCGAGACCGTCAGCTCCAACTAGATGGAGGCGACGACGACGCCCAATGCCGCCCCTACCGAGGCGGAGGCTGGCCCGATCACGAAGACCGACGAAGTCCTCGTCCTGGACTTCGGCGGGCAGTACTCGCAGCTGATCGCGCGTCGCGTTCGCGAGTGCGGTGTCTTCTCGGAGCTCCTCCCTCACACGGTCGACATCGAGGACATCAAACGCCGCCGCCCGCGCGGGCTGATCCTCTCGGGGGGACCGGCGTCGGTCTACGCCGACGGTGCGCCCAAGCTCCGCAACGAATTGCTCGAGCTGGGCATTCCGGTGCTCGGCATCTGTTACGGAATGCAGGCGATGGTGCTCAACCTCGGCGGTCGCGTCGAGTCGGCCGAGGTCGGGGAGTTCGGGCGCTCGCAGCTGACGGTCCGCGAGGAGGGGCGCCTGCTGCGCGAGCTGCCGCACGAGCAGAGCTGCTGGATGTCCCATCGTGACACGGTCTACGAGGCGCCGCCGGGCTTCACCGCGCTCGCGTCGTCCACCGAGTCGCCGGTCGCCGCGCTCGAGGCGCCCGAGCGCAAGCTCTACGGGATCCAGTTCCACCCCGAGGTCGTCCACACTCCCTACGGCACCGACGTCCTCCGGCGCTTCCTCGACGACATCTGCGGCTGCTCGATGAACTGGAGCGCTGCGTCGGTCATCGACGAGCAGGTCGCGCGCATCCGCGAACAGGTCGGCGATGGCCGTGTCATCTGCGGCCTCTCGGGCGGCGTCGACTCGTCGGTCGCGGCGCTGCTCGTCCACAAGGCGATCGGCGACCAGCTCACGTGCGTGTTCGTCGACCACGGGCTCATGCGCAAGAACGAGGGCCAACAGGTGGTCGCCGCGTTCCGCGACCACTTCCACGTCCCACTCGTCGTTGCTGACGCGAAGGATCGTTTCCTCGATCGGCTCAAGGGCGTCACCGACCCGGAGCAGAAACGCAAGATCATCGGCGCCGAGTTCATCCGCGTCTTCGAGGAAGAGGCCACGAAGATCGAGGACGTCAAGTACCTCGTGCAGGGCACGCTCTACTCGGATGTGATCGAGTCCGGTGGCGGCCACGGCTCGGCTGTCATCAAGTCGCACCACAACGTCGGCGGGCTCCCGGAGGACCTCGAGTTCCAGCTCGTGGAGCCACTGCGCTCGTTGTTCAAGGACGAGGTGCGCCAGGTCGGCCTGGAGCTCGGCCTGCCGGAGCGCTTGGTCTGGCGCCAGCCCTTCCCTGGCCCCGGCCTGGCCATTCGAATCGTCGGCGGCGAGGTCAACTGGGAGCGGCTCGAACTGCTGCGCGACGCCGACGCGGTCCTGCAGGACGAGATTCGCGCCGCCGGCCTCTACCGCGAGCTGTGGCAGTCCTTCTGCGTGCTGCCGGGCGACCTTCGCTCTGTAGGCGTCCAAGGCGACGGCCGGACCTACGGCTACGTGGTCGTCATCCGCGCGGTCACGTCCGACGACGCGATGACAGCCGACTGGGCACGGCTGCCGTATGACCTGCTCGAGAAGGTCGCCTCGCGGATGATCAACGAGCTGCGCGACGTGAACCGAGTGGTACTCGACATCACGTCGAAGCCGCCCGGCACGATCGAGTGGGAGTAGCCCTCTAGCTACCGCAGACGGGCGATTGCATCGCACAGGCGCAGCGGGCAGCGTTGCGCCAGATGCCGCGCCTCGTCCTGGTCAGCCTGACGGTCGTCGTGGCGCTCAGCTTCCTGCCCGCCTCGCAGGCGCGCGATCAAGCGAAAGCCGTACCGCGGACCGCGCCCTGTACGCCGTCGCGGCCGTGCATCCACGTCTTCCGGGTCCGGAGCTCTACCTCAGGCAACAGCCACGTCGCCTGGGACTCGAGGCCGCGCTTCGCCCAACCGAACCTGGGGGTCTCGGTGAGGTACACACCGCAGCTCCCGTCCGACCAGGACGTCCGGACGGCCCCCATCAGCGACTGCGGCGTCCATTTCTGGCTGAATGGCCGCTTCAACGGAGTTGCCACGCGCTGCGGGGACGGCCCGCTGCCGCTCCACGTGCAGATCGCGAACGTCCACAACAAGCCACTGCGGGTCGTGCTCACGTACTGGGCGGCGCGGCCGCGCCCTCTGAACGTGGCCTCGATAGGGATCCGCTAGTCAGCGCCGCAGCTCGGCCGAGCGCGCCGCGCCGGCGTTGCGCCAGTGCACGGTGCGCCCGCTCCCGCCGCGCAACGAGCGGAGTTCGATCGCGGCGCCACGGTCGAGCGGCCGCGGTCGCACAAGCTTGTCGGTGAGCCTGCCATCGAGCGCCAGCACCTGCAGCTCCTCGGGCCGCGGCGGGTACCAGTTGACGTAGTCGCGGGTGGTCCAGGCCACCGAGCCGCTGGTCTTCAGCACCATCGACCCGATCTGCTGCGCCTGCGAGCTCAAGCCGTTCTGGGCGCTGTGGATGACGCGGCCGGTCACCAGGTCGCGAACTCGTATCAGCACGATGTCGTCGCCGCCCGCCGGCCCGTAATAGAGCTCGCCGTACGCGACGTAGCGTCCGCGCAACCGCGTCGAGAAGACCTTCGTGACCACGCGCGGCTCCTGCACGTGCGAGAGCCGGTAGATCGAGCCCTTGCTGCGCAGGCAGCCGTAGACCAGGCCGTGCCGCGCGAAGAGGACGGAGGAGTGAGACTGCTTGACAACCTTGGCGCCGCGGAGCGTGCAGCCGTGGACCTTCGCATCGGCGGGCGCCGCCGCGACGAGGAGGCTCGATGCTGCAAGCAGGAGAAAGCGCTTCACGCCTGTACGAACACGCGCCAGGCGCGGACGTACCGCGCTACGAGACGGCGTCCCAGGCCTGTAGCTCGGGCAACGGGTCGATCACGTGGCCGCCGCTGTACCAACCCGGAGCGGTCCAGATCTCGAAGTGCAGGTGGCACGCGGTCGCGTCGCCCGTGTCGCCGACCACGCCGATCTGCTGCCCGGTGTAGATGGCGTCTCCCTGTCGGAACGGGCTGGGCTCGGCGAGATGCATGTAGCCGTTGTCCGTGCCGTCGGCCCCGTGGATGACGATGTAGTAGCCGGCCGCGGACTGGTAGGCGGCGTACTTGACGGTGCCGCCCTGCGCGGCGACGAGCTTCGTGCCGCAGTTCGCCAGCACGTCCTGCCCCTCGTGGCTGTGACCAGAGCGCGCAGCGCCGAAGCGGTCCGCCGGCCCGCCGTAGTTGTGCCTGCCGCGCACCGGGAAGATGTGGTCGTAGAGCTGGAATGCATCGCGGTTCGGATCGTCCGGCGAAGCGCTGCTCTGCGCGACGTCGCCGGTCTGGACGATCGCGCGGAATGCGTAGCGCCCCTCGGGCTGAACCACGTGGTTGATCGTGCCGTCCCAGCGGACCGCGTGCACGTCGCCCGGCGTCATCTGTGCCTGGTGCCACGTCTGGACGACCGTGCCGTCGGACTGACGGATCAGGTCCACGTCGACGTCCAGCGGCGACGAGCCGTCGATGCGGTACGAGAAGAGGATCCCCCGGCGCGACCCGACATACCAGCGCGCGGCGGAGGTCGCGGTCTCGAGCGAAGGCGAGCCGGGTGCCGGCGACAACTGGGCTTGCGTCTCCGGCGGAGGCGGCGGGAGGATCGGCACGGGCTTGCTCGGAGCGGATTGGACGCCGCCCGACGCGAGCGCGAGCACGGGACCGGTCTGGGCGTCGATCGGCACGCCGACCACCACGGCCGTCGCGCTGTGCGACTTCACGGCGGCGGTCTTGGCTGCGGTCTTCTGGCCGCTGCCCTTGAAGACGACCTTGACCACACCGCCCAGGTTCTGACCGGTGATCTTGGCCGTCGAGCCGCCCTGGATCCGCTTCTTCGTGGCGCAGGTCTTCACGCACGACACCTTCGCCACGGACGGCTGCGCGACGTAGAGCGCGCCGCCACCACCGGTCGCGGCATGAGCGGTCGCAGGCATGAGGCCTACGGCCAATGCCAACAACGTCGCATGCGTGCGAATGCCCCGAATCACTGTGCCCTCTCGTTTCCAGTGCCTACGGGGTGAGCTGACGGGCTCGCGCAGAAACGGCAGCGCTACGACCGGCTAACCCGGTCGATTCGCCCCAGGGGGTGCCGCCAGACAGCGCCCCCAATTGGGTCCCCCGTTCCCGTCCGATGTCCGGCCGGGATTCGGCAGGTACTACAAGCGGGCGGCAGTATATGAGACGGCGCGGGCGGATCCCTGATTGGGCCGCTACCCTCTCCGGTCTGCAAATGAAGACTTTTGTGGCCACACCCGCGAACCGCGAGCGCAACTGGGTCGTCGTAGACGCGACCGGTCAGACGCTCGGTCGGCTCGCGACCCAGATCGCGGACACGCTTCGCGGCAAGCGCAAGCCCGAGTACACGCCGCATTGCGATGTCGGCGACTTCGTCATCGTCGTGAACGCCGAACGCGTCTCGGTGACGGGCAACAAGCGCGAGGACAAGAAGTACTACCGCCACTCCGGCTACCCAGGCGGCCTGAAGGAGCGCAGCCTCAATGACATGCTCGAGCGCAGGCCCGAGGAGGTCATACGCCTCGCGGTCAAGGGCATGCTCCCGCGCAACCGTCTCGCGCGCCAGCAGCTGCGCAAGCTGAAGATCTACGCCGGGCCCGACCACCCGCACGTGGCGCAGAAGCCCGAACCCTTGGAGATCAACACTTGATTCACGACGAGAGCCAGGACCAGCCGACGGACGAGACGCCGACGCCCGACGAGGAGAACGTCGAGCCGACGACCGCTCCCGACGAGCCCCCGGCCCCGTCCGCCGAGAGCCCCGAGGAGGCTCCGGCCGAGGCCGCCGCCGACGAGCCGAGCGAGCCTGCTGCAGAGACGCCGGAAGAGCCCGGCGCTGAGACGCCGGAAGCGCCCGCCGCTGAGACGCCCGCCGAGCCCGCCGGTGAGACGCCCGCCGAGCCTGCCGCTGAGACGCCCGCCGAGCCTGCGGCCGAGGCGCCTGCAGAGCGTCCGCGGCCCCCGCGACGCGAGCAACCGAAGCCGGAGGAGCCGGAGGTCATCCCGGGTGCCCATCTGGAGCCTGACCTGGTGCTCGAGCAGCCGCCGACCGCCGAGACGGACGGCGACGAGTACGCGCAGTACGCGGAGGAGACCGATGAGGGGTCCGAGGCCACTCCTGAGCCCGAGGCTCCCGCCATCCGCAGCCCGCTCGAGCTGGCGGCCGACGCCCGCTACCAGGCGACCGGCAAGCGCAAGACCGCCATCGCGCGCGTCATCCTGAAGCCGGGCAGCGGCGTCTACGCGATCAACGGCAGGACGCTCGAGGAGTACTTCCCGCGCGATCGCCTCCAGACGCAAGCGCGCCAGCCGCTCGACGCGACCGGGAACCTCGCGCGCATGGACGTCGTCGCCCGCATTCACGGGGGCGGCGTGTCCGCGCAGGCGGGCGCGCTGCGCCACGGCATCGCCCGCGCACTCGTCGAGGCGGAGCCGACGCTGCGCACCGAGCTCAAGCGCCGCGGCTACCTCACGCGCGACCCGCGCGAGAAGGAGCGCAAGAAGGCCGGGCTCAAGAAGGCCCGCAAGCGGCCGCAGTTCTCGAAGCGCTAACCGAGGCCACCCCTGTGGGTGCGGAAGCAGTGGCTGGTCGCCGTCTGTTCGGAACGGACGGCGTTCGGGGACGTGCCGGCAGCTTCCTGACGGCCGACCTGGCGCTGCGCCTGGGCCACGCCGCCGTCGGCGTCGCCGGTTCGGATGCGCCACAGGTCCTGATCGTGCGCGATACGCGCGAGTCGGGGCAGATGTTCGAGGCCGCTCTGGCTGCGGGCATCACGGCCGCGGGTGGGGACGCTGTCTTCGGCGGCGTGCTGCCCACGCCCGGTGCCGCCGTGCTCGCACGTCGGCTGGGGTTCGACCTGGCCGCCGTCGTCTCGGCCTCTCACAACCCGTACCACGACAACGGCATCAAGTTCTTCGGGCGCGACGGGACCAAGCTCGACGATGAGACGGAAGCACGCATCGAGCGCGCCGTCCTCGCCACCGAGGAGCCCGCCACGATGGCCGAGCGCGCCGGCCGGACGCGTGCGCTGCGCGGCGCGGCCGACGACTACCTGCGCGAGCTCGAGCTGCGCTTCAAGGACCTCGACCTGTCGGGCAAGCGCATCCTGCTGGACTGCGCGAACGGCGCCGCCTACCGCGTGGGACCGGAGATCTTCCGGCGCCTCGGCGCCCGCGTGGACGTCGTGGCCGACGAGCCCGACGGCCGCAACATCAACGCGGGCTGCGGCTCGACCCACATCGAGGGTCTGGCGGAGACGATCGCGGGGGGCGACTACGACGCCGGGTTCGCGTTCGACGGCGACGCCGACCGCGTGCTCGCGGTGGACGGCGACGGCAACATCGTCGATGGCGACGAGATCATCGCGATCGCGGCGCTGCACCTGCACGCGCGCGGCGATCTGCCGGGACCCGGCGTGGCGGTAACGGTGATGACGAACTTCGGCTTCCACCGTGCGATGCAGCAGGCCGGCATCGACGTTGTGACCACGCCGGTGGGCGACCGGAACGTCATCGTCGAACTCCTTCAGCGCGGCTGGGCGCTCGGCGGCGAGCAGTCCGGTCACATCATCGAGACGCGTTTTGTGCCTTCCGGTGACGGCGTGGCGGCGGCGCTGCTCACGCTGGAGGCAATCCGCGATCGCGACCTGACGGAGCGCGACGCGATGGAGAAGCTGCCACAGGTGCTGCTGAACGTTCGCGTCGGAGATCGCGACGCGCTCGAGCGTGCGCGCGAGGTCTGGGAGGCCGTCGACAGGGAGTCGCAGGCGCTCGCCGGCAGCGGCCGCGTGCTCGTGCGTGCGTCAGGTACAGAACCCCTCGTACGGGTGATGGTCGAGGCGCCGGAAAGGGCGCAATGTGCGGAAATTGCGGGCCGTTTGGCAGCGACGGTCGAGCGTGAGCTGACCTAGCTCGGTGCTACGCTTCGGGCCTCTCAGGGAGGGTCCTGCGGAGCCGCATCGAAGCGGCTTCTTGCATTTTTATGGAAGGGGGCCGGGCATGTGCGGAATCGTTGGATACGTAGGCGAGCGTCCCTGCCGGGACCTCCTGCTGAAGGGTCTCGAACGGCTCGAGTACCGCGGCTACGACTCCGCCGGCCTCTCGCTTCTTGCTGACGGCCACATCGAATCCGTGCGCGCCGTCGGCAACCTTCAGTTCCTGAAGGACGCGGTCGAAGAGCATGCGCTCACCGGCGTCGGGGTCGCCACCGCCGAGTCGCACGCGACGACCGGGATCGGCCACACGCGCTGGGCGACGCACGGCCGCGTGACCGAGGCCAACGCCCACCCGCACTACGACAACGACGACCGCGTCCACATCGTCCTCAACGGGATCGTCGAGAACTTCGCCACGCTGCGTGAATCGCTGCAGCAGGACGGCGCCGCGTTCACATCGGAGACTGACGCCGAGGTTGTCGCGCACCTGATCGCGCGCCGCTACGACGGCGACCTGGTCGAGGCCGTCCGTCGCGCCTACGCAGAGCTGTCGGGCCACTATGCGTTCGTCGCGATGCACGCGGACGAGCCCGACGTGTTGGTCGGCGCGCGCAAGGAGTGTCCGTTGGTGGTCGGCGTCGGCGAGCGCGAGACGTTCATCGCGTCGGCGATTCCCGCGTTCCTCAAGCACACGCGCAAGGTGGGCATCGTCGGTGACGACGAGCTCATCGTGATCCGCCCCGGAGGCGCCCAGTTCCTCGACGCCGTATCCGGCGAGCCGGTCACGCGGGAGATCTCCGAGGTCGACTGGGACGACGATGCTGCCGAGAAGGGCGGCTTCGAGACCTTCATGCTGAAGGAGATCCACGAGCAGCCGGATGCCGTGGCCGAGACGATCGCCGACCGCGTCCACGGCGACACGGTGGAGCTCGGTGACCTCGGCGGGATCACCGACGAGTTCCTCGCCGGGCTGCGCCGGATCGTGATCGTCGCCTGCGGCACGTCGTACCACGCGGGCCTCGTCGGCCGCTACGCGATCGAGGAGTGGGCGCGCGTCCGCGTCGACATGGATATCGCATCCGAGTACCGCTACCGCAATCCTGTGGTCGGGCCCGGCGACCTCGTCATCGGCATCTCCCAGTCGGGCGAGACGCTCGACACGCTCGCGGCGATGCGGCTCGCCCGGAGCCGCGGGGCGAAGGTGCTGGCCGTCACGAACATCATGGGCTCCCAGGCCACGCGCGACGCCGACGGCGTGCTGTTCACGCGCGCCGGTATCGAGATCGGCGTGGCGGCCACGAAGACCTTCGTCGCGCAGGTGGCGGCGATGTATCTGCTCGGGCTGAAGCTCGCCCAGGTGCGCGGCTCGCTGCCCCAGGAGGAGATCGCCTCGCTCGCCGACGAGATCAGGCGCCTGCCGCACCTTGTCGACGAGACGGTGAGCCGGGTCGACCCCGCGGTGTCGAAGTTCGCCGAGCACTGGCGCGACTCGAGCTTCTTCCTCTACCTGGGTCGCCACATCGGGCTGCCCGTTTGTCTCGAGGGCGCGCTGAAGCTGAAGGAGATCTCGTACATCCCGACCGACGCCTACGCGGCCGGCGAGATGAAGCACGGGCCGATCGCGCTGCTCGACGAGCGGACGCCGGTCGTGACGGTGGCGACCGACGCCCCCGTGCTCGACAAGGTGCTCTCGAACATCGCCGAGGTGCGTGTCCGCGGCGCCCACGTGATCGCGGTCGCGACCGACGGCTCGACCGAGGCAGAGGAGGCCGCCGAGGAGGTCGTGTACGTCCCGCGCACGAACTGGCTGCTCCAGCCGATCCTCGCGGTGATCCCGCTGCAGCTGCTCGCCTACCGGATCGCCAGGGCGCGTGGGCTGAACGTGGACCAGCCGCGGAACCTGGCGAAGACCGTCACCGTCGAGTAGGTAACCTCGCGCCGCCATGGCGCTGCCGGACTGGCTCGACCCGCTCTACGAGGCCGCTGAGATGCGCGCCGTGGATGCCTGGGCGATCGAGGAGCAGGGCGTGCCGTCGCTCGACCTGATGGAGCGCGCAGGGGTCGGGCTCGCGCGGATCGTCGCCGAGCGCGCGCTGCCGGGGAAGCCGATCCGCGTGGTCGTCGGCAAGGGCAACAAC
>DATBDN010000228.1:0-4607 GCA_036269895.1 Thermoleophilaceae bacterium | reverse complement strand
GGAGCGCAACGAGATCGCGCACGGCCTTGTCGTCGTCGATTACGAGCGCGAGTGGCAGGACCGGATCCTTACACGGCAGGCAGCTACAGGGGAGACAGGACTTGAACCCGCAACCTTCGGCTTTGGAGTCACGCCTTTGAGGTCGTGTCGCCGAAGGTCAGGCAGTGTTAAGTCTCCTTACCTCCTCTGAGGTCGACACAAACTTGCACAGTCGGGGACATATTCTGGGACACGATTCGTCTTAACGGTCTGGATAAGGACCGGAGGCGGTCCTTCGCTCTCAGGACCGCGTTCGATGCCGACGTCAAGCGCTGGTTGCACCCCACGGAACGGCGGCCATCAGACCCCGGCGTCGCCGGCGGCGGATAGGGCGACGGCCACGATCACGAACAATCCGCCTGCGATTCGTAGCGGTGACGGCCTTATCCGCGGTTGCGGCTCTGGATCGTCGGTCCAGCGTCTGAGGCCTACGATCGCAGTCGTCTCCGCCTTTCGTTCGAGCGACGGAGTCAGCAGGGCCGCGTTCTACCCTAAGTTCCGAAAGATGCGATCCAAAGCGACCCGTCAGGATTCCGGCGCCTCCTCAGACAGGGAGTAGGTCGTGCCGTTCGGGGTCGTTCCTCGAACGGCACGAGGCGTCAGGGCGGGTGTTCCGGAGCAGTGGGGGCGAGCGGTGTTTTACGCCGTACCGTCGTCGTCTAGATGTAAGACCCGAGCACGTTGTTCAGCTCGGCGAGCCGAGCTGAGGGCGGCTTGCGGCCGAGAGCGCCGTGCGGACGCTCATGGTTGTAGCGCCAGAGCCATCCGTCAAGCGCAGCGGTCCGCTCGGACGAAGAGCCGTAGACGGCGCCGTAGGCCCAGCCGCCGAGCATCGTGCGGATGAAGCGCTCGGCTTTGCCGTTGGTCTGCGGGCGGTAAGGCCGCGTGCGCAGGTGGCGGACGCCGAGGATCCGGCAGGCGATCGCATGGATCGCTGAGCGATAAGCGCTTCCGTTGTCGGGGCATGAAGATGCGTCCGGCCCCGCCGCGAGCATCGAGCTCCCGGGACAAGGGGCTGTTTAGGGAGACGCGGTCGGGCAGGCCGCTCTAACCGATGGGCTGCGAGCCCGACGTTGTTCATGGCCGCCCCTGCGACCCGCCCGGGTGTGCTGAGAGCACGAATCCGTCACTGTCGTGTGTCCCGCCGCGCTCCCTAAGTCGACATCGATCGAAGGGAGAGCAATGCGTTTCATCGGGTTGGACGTCCATCGCGATTTCTGCGAGGTGGCGATCGCCGAGCAAGGCCGAGTGCGCTCGGCGGGCCGGATCGAGACCAGGGTCGAAGCGCTCGATCTGTTCGCGCGCAGCCTGGAGCCCGACGACCAGGTCGCGCTCGAGGCGACCAGCGGGGCGGCAGCGATCGCCGCGCTGATCGAACCGCACGTTGCTCGTGTCGTCGTCGCCAACACGCGCAAGCTGGCGGCGATCAGCCAGGCGAAGGCAAAGACCGATCGCCTCGACGCCCGCACGCTCGCGCGGTTGCTGGCGTCGGGATACCTCGAGGAGGTCTGGGCACCCGATGAGCAGACGCGCGCGCTGCGCCGGCTGACCTCGCGCCGGGCGCGACTGGTGCGAGCGCGGACGCGCGCCAAGAACGAGACCCACGGGGTGCTTGCGCGCAACCTCTGTCCGCGGCCGCCGGTCGTGCATCTGTTCAGCAAGGCCGGCCGCCGCTGGCTGGCGGAGCTCGAGTTGCCGCTCGACGAGCGCCTGACGCTCGAGGGCTGCCTGCGCCAGATCGACTTCCTCGACTCGGAGATCGACGCGCTCGAGAGGGTCCTGGCCGAGCAGGCGCTCGGGTCGCCGGAGATCCAGCGGCTGATGACGGTCCCGGGGGTCAACATGATCACCGCGGCGACGTTCATAGCGAGCGTCGGCGAGATCGGCCGCTTCTCCTCGCCGCGCAAGCTCGTCAGCTACCTCGGGCTCGACCCGAAGGTGCGCCAGTCGGGCAACGAGCCGGCCCGCCACGGCCGGATCTCGAAGGCCGGCGCCGCCGAGGCGCGACACGTACTCGGTGAGGTTGCCTGGAAGGTGTCGCGGACGCCGGGACCGCTGCGCGCCTTCTTCGAGCGCATCCGGGCTCGTCGCGGCTCGCAGGTTGCCGCGACCGCGACCGCGCGCAAGCTGGTCGTGCTGTTCTGGCAGCTGCTGACGCGCGAGGAGGACTACGCGTTCCAGCGCCCGTCGATGACGCGCAACAAGATCCGCCAGCTCGAGCTGCTCGCCGGCGCTCCGCCGCGCAAGGGGAAGGCGGGCGTCGCCGGTGGCAAGTCGAAGAAGCTCTGGGATGCCGAGCGCGAGCTCTCGCGCCAGGCGGAGACCAGCTATCGCCGGCTCACCGCCGACTGGCGGGCAACTGGTCCAGCGAAGAAGGTGGGTGCGGGCGCGACACCGGGGCGCGCATCTCAAAGGCCGTCTATGCGGCAAGCCGCGCGGCAGGCTCGGTGAGCCCCAAAACGCCTGCTCTTTGCTCCGTCAGTCACCCGCACCCGCACCGACTCTTGCATAGGAGGACCAAGCCGTCCAGAGCACTTGACTTTCATCCGTCGGTGATCACGCGCTCGACTCTGATGCCGTGGCGGCGGAAGAAGCGAACGGCGCGACCAAGGAAGGCGACAGCGGTCGCGCCCTTCTCATCGGAGAGCACCTCGACGTAGGCCAGCCGTGTGGCGTCGTCGACGCAGACGTGGACGAACTCCCAGCCGACGGTGTTCTTGCGGGGCTGGCGGCGGCCGCCGGTGGTCGGGTTGTAGTGCTGTTTCGGAAGTTCGCGCCAGCGCTTGCCCGCGCCGCCCTGGATCCGGCCGAGCTTCTTGACGTCGATATGGATCAGCTCACCTGGACGCTTGCGCTCGTAGCGCTCGGCGGGCTCGAGCCCGAGCCGGCCGAGGCGGCCCATGCCGATCCGCTTGAGGATCCCGGCCACGGTCGTCTGGGGCATCGCCAGCACCTCGGCGATCTCGGTGCCGGTCATGCGCAGGCGTCGCAGAGCGGCAATCACTTGGACGCGCTCCTCGGGGGTGCGGTTGTGGACGTGCTTGGGCGCCGACGAGCGGTCGAGCAACCCGACCTCGCCCTCGGCCTTGAAGCGCCGCACCCATTCGCCGGCGCGCCGCTCGCTGACTTCGGCGGCCGCGGCCGCCTGCGCCAGCGACCAGTGCTCGTCGATCACCCGGCCGATGAGCAGCTCGCGCTTCTTCAGGCTGAGGGCGGCGTTACGGTGGAGCTTCATCCGGTGTCCTCCTTGGTTCTGAGTGGCTTAGGCACCTCTCAGCCTCCAAGGAGGCCCGGATGAACAACGTGCTCAGTCTTTACACCCTAGGCGGCTGCATCGCGACAAGCTTCCTGGATTACCCACCCATAGGGTGGTCAAAGCAGGACGCTTTGTCATTTCGACCGCCTATGCGGTGGTTCGAGTGACACGGCGGCCGTCGGAACCGCCTCGCGACCCGGCGCAAGCGCCGATCCCGTCACCCGTTTGTCGCGGCTGTTCGCAGCCGCGGAGCGCTAGACCCTCCGAGCCCTAGGCCCCGGGCCGCCGGCGGCCGTCGCGCACGATCGCGCGCAGCGCCGCGGCCGCCGACGGGTCATCCGCGACGTTCCAGTTCAGCTCGCCCGAGCCCTTCAGGTGGGCCTGGCCGCGGCTTTTCAGCTGCGACCACACGACAGCGCGGATCCACGGCATCCCGCGCAGCATGCGCCGGAAGTCGCGCAGCCACTGGACCCGACCGTCGTACTCGGTGTTGGTCTCCGTCAGCATCAGAGGCTTGCCGAACACGCGCCGGAGGATCTGCATTCGCGGCGCGAAGCGGCTGATTTGGTAACGCGCGCGCCGCACGCCGCCGAAGTCGATCATCGTCGAGCCGACGTAGTCGACCCAGCGGGCGCCGGGCCAGTATTCGCGCAGGTGGGCCAGCCACGGCCGCTTGCCCTGGTACTGGTTGGGATTGGCCGACCAGACGAAGCGGACGTTGTCGGCGCCGACCGCGTGGAACAGCCGTACCAGGCGGCGCCACGCGAGCACATACATGCGCGGCTCGTGCGACCAGGGGTACCAGTCGCCGTTCATCTCGTGCGCGTAGCGCAGGTACACGGTCCCACGGAAGGTCTTGAGACTGCGGGCGAAGCGGCGGATGTATTGGTCCTGGACGCCGTGCAGGATGTCGCGGTTGCGGTACCCGCGCTGCGGCAGTGACTGCGCAGCGCCCAGCTGCACCGGCACGGGCTTCCACGGCTCCCACGAGACCATCACGCTTGCCATGCCCTGCGCCTCGGCCTCGCGCAGGAACGATCCGAGGTCCTCCCCGCGCGAGAAAGCTTCGAACCGGGCGACCATGTCGGGTCTGACCCCGACTCGCTGGGCCCAGTCGGTCACGTTCCAGGGGTCGACGTAGACCCCGAAGCTGCGGACCGGCGTGGGCGTGGTCGTGATGCGGGCGGCGTCGGCGCGACCACTGCTGGCGCCGGCGAGCAGGGCTCCCGCACAGCACAGGCTGCAGACGAGCCGCGTCACGACATCGCCGCGCATCACACGTCCAGGATCACCTACGCGAGCGCAACGCCTG
>DATBDN010000227.1:0-19648 GCA_036269895.1 Thermoleophilaceae bacterium | reverse complement strand
GACAGAACGCTAGACACGTGTGTGCCGAGGCGTCAACTCGCCACCGCACCGTGGCGAGGTAACGGCGGCACACCGCAGGCCCGTACGCCGGCTTCGGCTAGTTTCAGGGGATGGCCGCCGAGCAACTCGAGCAGTTCGAAGGTGTTGCGACGATCGAGAAGATCGCGTCGCTCAGCCGGCGCCGCGGATTCGTCTTCCCGACCTCCGACATCTACGGGGGGCTCGGCTCGTCGTTCGATTTCGGCCACTACGGTGTTCTGCTCTCGCAGAACATCAAGGGCGAATGGCAGCGTTCGATGATCCAGGAGCGCGACGACATGGTGGCGCTCGATTCCGCCGTCATCCTGAACCCGCAGGTGTGGGTCGCGTCGGGCCACGTCGGCGGCTTCTCGGATCCGATGGTCGATTGCCGCACCTGCAAGCTTCGCTTCCGAGCCGACCACATCACGCAGAGCGCGTGCGGAAAACGGCCCTCCAAGCACCCGGGCGAGACCCCCGACTGCGACCTGACCGAGCCGCGCGACTTCAACCTGATGTTCGAGACGCACGTCGGCGCCCTGCGTGAGGACGCGAGCGTCGCGTACCTACGGCCGGAGACCGCCCAGGGAATCTTCGTCAACTTCAAGAACGTCACGTCTTCGCTGCGCGTCAAGCCGCCGTTCGGGATCGCGCAGATCGGTAAGAGCTTCCGCAACGAGATCACGCCGGGCAACTTTCTCTTCCGCGTCCGCGAGTTCGAGCAGATGGAGATGGAGTTCTTCGTGCCGCCGGCCGACGCGCCTGAATGGCATGCGTACTGGATCAAGCAACGTCTGGACTGGCATGTCGGCCTCGGCGTTCGTCCATCTCATCTGCGAGTGCGCGCGCATGACGCCGACGAGCTCTCGCACTACTCGAGCGCAACATCGGACATCGAATACCTGTTCCCGATCGGCTGGCAGGAGCTCGAAGGTGTCGCGAACCGCGGGGACTACGACCTGCGCCAGCACAGCGAGGCGTCGGGCACGACCCTCGAGTGGATCGGGCACGAGGAGCGTTACGTGCCGTACGTGATCGAGCCCGCTCTCGGCGTGGGCCGTGCGTTCCTCACGTTCATGTGCGACGCCTACGACGAAGAGGTCGTCGCCGAGCGGCCGCGCACCGTTCTGCACCTGCATCCGCGCCTCGCGCCGGTGAAGGTCGCGGTGCTGCCGCTCGTCGGCAAGGACTCGGCGATGGTCGAGAAGGCGCGGCCCCTTTATGAAGATTTGCGCAAGTCGATGTCGGCCGAGTACGACGACTCGGCGGCAATCGGCAAGCGCTACCGCCGCCAGGACGAGATCGGCACGCCGTGGGGCATCACGGTCGACCACCAGACGATGGAGGACGAAACCGTCACGCTGCGCGACCGCGACTCACTCGAGCAGATCCGCTTGCCGATCGCTCAGGTCGCCGATGAGCTCGAGGGCCGACTCAAGTCCGACTGGCAGACGCCGAAGCTTCAGTTCTCCACGAAGTAACGACCGCTCTCCGTTTCGGAGAAGAAGCGGCTCGTGATCGTCTTCTTGCGCGTGTAGAACTCGACGGCATCGGGGCCATGGGCATGCAGGTCCCCCAGGAACGACGCCTTCCAACCGGAGAACGGGAAGAACGCGACCGGCGCGGCGACGCCGATGTTGACGCCCACCATGCCGGCCTCGACGTCGTGCTTGTACTTGCGCACGGCTGCGCCTGACTCTGTGAAGATCGACGTGCCGTTGCCGAACGGGCTGCGGTTGACCATCGCGATCGCGTCGTCGAGGCTGTCCACGCGCACGACCGACAGCAGCGGGCCGAAGACCTCGACGTCGATGATTTCGTCGTCGGGATCGACCTCCACGATCGTCGGGCCGACGTAGCAGCCGGCTGATGGGACGCCTTCTCGGCCGTCGACAAGCACCTTGTCACTGCGCTCGATCCAGCCGCTGATGCGCTCCTGCGCGCCCTCCGAGATCACCGGGCCGACGTCGTTCGCCTCGTCGAGGCCGTCACCCACCTGCAGCGCCTTGGTGGCATCGACCAGCGGCGGCACGACACGGTCGTAGGCGTCCGCGACGGTGACGACCACCGAGCCCGCCATGCAGCGCTGGCCGGCGGCGCCGAAGCCCGAGCCGATGATGCCCTTGACGGTCTCTGAGACGACGGCGTCCGGCATCACGACCATGTGGTTCTTCGCGCCGCCGAGCGCCTGGACGCGCTTGCCGGTGGCGCCGCAGCGCTCGTAGACGATGCGCGCGACCGGTGCCGAGCCGACGAACGAGACCGCGTCGATGCCGGGGTGCTCGAGGATCGACTCGACGACTTCGCGCCCGCCGTTGACGAGGTTGACGACGCCGGGCGGGAGGCCGAGCCCATCGAGCTCCTGGAAGGCGATCTGCTGCGTCAGCGGCACCTGCTCCGACGGCTTGAGGATGAACGTGTTGCCGCAGGCGATCGCGAACGGCAGGAACCAGAACGGCACCATCGCCGGGAAGTTGAAGGGCACGATCGCGGCGCAGACGCCAACCGGCTGGCGGATCGTCTCGGCGTCGATGTTGCGCGATACGTCCTCGAGGATCCGGCCCTGCATGGTCGTCGGAATCGCGCAGGCGGCCTCGACCATCTCGATCATGCGCGCCACCTCGGCGCGTGCGTCGACGATCGTCTTTCCCATCTCGGTCGTCACCGAGCGGGCAAGATCCTCCTGGCGCGCGACCAGGCGCTCGCGCAGCTCGAACAGCTTGCGCGCGCGGCCGATCGTGCTGACCCCGCGCCAGGCCGGCAGCGCCTCGCGCGCAGCCTTCACCGCGGTGTCCAGGTCGGCGGTCGTCGAGAGCGGGACGCGTGCGAGGACCTCGCCGGAGGCGGGGTTGGTCACGTCGAGAGCCTCCGAGGAGGACGAGGCCGTCCAGCGGCCGCCGACGTAGTTGTCGAGGAGCCGCGTTGCGGCTGCGGACTCGGTTGCGCTCATGGTTGAAGCATCCATTCGTGGTTGGGGTCGTTCTGTATCGCCCACGTCCTGGTGGGGCCCGCCATCACGTTCAGGTAGTACAGCTCGTAGCCGGGTGGCGCCGACACCGTGTGATAGCCGCGGGGCACAAGGACAGTGTCGCCGTTGCCGACTGCAACGGTCTCATCGAGGTCGCGATTGTCGGTATAGACGCGCTGCAGGGCGAACCCGTTGGCGGGGCTGAGGCGGTGGTAGTAGGTCTCCTCGAGGAAGGACTCCTCGGGCAGGGCGTCGCGGTCATGCTTGTGCGGGGGGTAGCTGGACCAGTGGCCGGCGGGGGTCAGGACCTCGCACACGAGCAGCGAGTCCGCTTCGCGGTCAGCCATCAAGATCGGGTAGATGGTCCGTTCAGAATTGCCGTGGCCCCGCAGCTCCGGCTCGATCTCGTCGCCCGGAAGGACGCGCGCGGTCGCACCGCCGGATGGCGCGGGCGCGAAGCACAGGCCGAGTTGGGCGTCGCCCTCGACGCTGAAGGTCGTGCCCGGCGGCAGGTAGGCCGCGTCCGGTGGTCCCGACCACGGGTCGCTGCGACGGCCAATCACCCAGCGGCCGTGCGCTGACTGGAGCGTGCATGCGCCGGCGATCGCTACGACGCAACACTCGCGATCAGCCGTGTCGCGCTCGATGCGACCGTCGCGCAGATGGAAGGCCTCGAAGCCGACATAGCCCCAGCCCGCGGACTCGGGCGTCACGACGACGTTGCCGACGGGGTCGGGATGGACGAGCAAGGAGGTCATGCGGCCTCCGCTGCAAGCGTCGCGATTGCGCCGCGCCCACGGTCCGCATACGGCCCGCGCGCGCTCATGGCATCTCCACGTAGCGACGCTGGGCCAGCCGCGCTTCTTCGTATTCGCGGCGGGCCGCCTGGACGCGCGGGTCGTCTGAGACCTCCGCGACGGGGACATCCCACCAGCCCTCGTAGCTCGGCACGCCCGCATACCGGTCCACCTCGATGTGGATCACGACTGGGCCTTCGATTGCGCGCGCGTCGGCGAGCGCGACGCGGAGATCCTCGATCGTCCGAGCACGGATCACGTGCGCGCCGAGGCTCTCGGCATTCGCCGCCAGGTCGATCGGCAATGGCTCGGCCGGCCCGGCAGGCCCGGCGCCGTCGGCAGCATCTTCGAGGAGGGCGCCATTGGCCTGCTGCCGGTAATGGGTCCCGAAGCCCGCCGAGCCGAGTGAGCGCGACAGCGCGCCGATCGAGGCGTAGCCGTGGTTGTCCACGAGCACGATGGTGACCTTGATCCGCTCGGCGACCGCGGTGACCAGGTCGCCGGGGAGCATCAGGTACGACCCGTCGCCCACCATCACGTAGACCTCGCGATCGGGCGCGGCCAGCTTGACGCCCATACCGCCCGGGATCTCATATCCCATGCACGAGTAGCCGTACTCCACGTGGTAGCTCTTGGGGTCGCGCGCTCGCCAGAGCTTGTGCAGGTCGCCGGGCATCGACCCGGCGGCGCATACGACGACGCCGGTGTCGCCCGCCGCATCGTTGACGGCGCCGATGACCGCTGCCTGATGCGGAAGCGCCCCGTCGCGTGGGGCAATCAGGCGATCGACCTCCGCTTCCCATGCGGCCTTCTCCCCACGCGCGCGTGCGGTCCAGTTCGCATCGGCGCCGTGACCCCCGAGCGCATCGCTCAGGGCGGTCAGCGCCTCGCGCGCATCCGCGACAACGGCGAGGCCGCTGTGCTTCGCCGCGTCAAACGCCGCGACGTTCACGTTCACGAAGCGGACGTCGGGGTCCTGGAAGGCCGACTTCGACGCTGTCGTGAAGTCGCTCCAGCGCGTTCCGATGCCGATCACCAGATCGGCCTCGCGTGCCAGGCGGTTTGCCGCGGAGGTGCCGGTCGCGCCGACGGCGCCAAGCGACAGTGGGTGCTGCGAGACCAGCGATCCGCGCCCGGCCTGCGTCTCGCAAACGGGGATCCCGGTTGCGTCGACAAGCGCGCGCAGTTGCTCGGTGGCCTCGCTGTAGATGATCCCGCCCCCGGCGACGATCAGCGGCCGCTTGGCGGCGCGGATCAACTCGGCGGCGCGCGTGACCGCCTCCGGCGCCGGCGGCTGCCGCCAGATCGTCCAGACGCGCCGCTCGACGAACGCGACCGGCCACTCGAATGCCTCCGCCTGAACGTCCTCCGGAAACGCGAGCGTGACCGCGCCGGTCTCCGCCTGGTCGGTGAGGACGCGCATCGCCTCCGGGAGCGCTGCGAGCAACTGCTCGGCACGCTGGATGCGGTCGAAGTAGCGCGAGACCGGGCGGAACGTGTCGTTCACCGAGACGGTCGCATCGTGCGGGACCTCGAGCTGCTGTAGGACGGGCTGCGGCCCCCGGCCGGCGAAAGTGTCGCCGGGCAGGAGCAGCACCGGCAGCCGGTTGATGGTCGCCAGCGCTGCACCGGTCACCATGTTCGTGGCGCCTGGCCCGACCGATGTGGTGCACGCGAAGGTGCCAAGCCGGTTGCGCTGGCGCGCGTAGCCGGCGGCGACGTGCACCATCGCCTGCTCGTTGCGCGCCTGGTGGTACGGCATGACGTCACCGTGCTGCTGGAGCGCCTGGCCGATGCCGGCGACATTGCCGTGTCCGAAGATGCCGAAGCAGCCGGCGAAGAAGCGCTCCCGCTTCCCATCGCGCTCGACCTCCTGGGCAGCCAGGAAGCGGATGAGCGCCTGCGCGACAGTGAGCCGAATCGTCTTGCTCATGCGCGAACCTTCGCATCGATCGCCGGGGCGGACGCATCGGTGCCGGCAGCAGCGCCTATGAGCGGCGCAAGCGTCCCCATGTCGGGCATCGCGTCCGCGCATGCGAGCTGCGACGCCACGTACGCACCTGCCGCGTTCGCCAACCGGACCGCGCGCTCGACATCCCAGCCATTCAGCAGCGCATGCACGAGCGCGCCGCCGAACGCATCGCCGGCTCCGAGCCCGTTCACGACCTCCAGCCGGATCGGCGGCACCTCCACCACGCCGTCGCGCGTCCGCGCCAGCACGCCCTCCGGGCCCTGTTTGACGATCGCGATCTGCACACCCAGTTCGAGCAAGCGTGCCGACGCCTCGTGCGGGTCGCGCGTCCCGACCGTCACCTCGACCTCGTCGCGGTTGCCCACCGCCACGGTCGCGTGAGACAGCGCTTCGCGTTGCAGCGCACCGGCGCGCTCCGGCTCGGCCCAGAACATCGGGCGCCAGTCGAGGTCGTGCACCGTGATCGTCCCCTCGGGCGCGTCCTGGCGCGCCGCCAGCGCAGCCAGGGTCGCGGCACGGCTCGGCTCGGCCGACAGTCCCGTGCCGGTCGTCCAGAACACACGCGCGGTGCGGATCACGTCCATGTCGAGCTCGTCCGGCTCGATCGTCATGTCCGGCGCGGTCGGCTCGCGGTAGAAGAGCAGCGGGAAGTGGTCCGGTGGGAAGATCTCGCAGAAGACCACCGGCGTCCGCAGCTTCGGGTGCGTGCCCACGAAGCGCGAGTCGACTCCGAATTCCTCCAGCGCGCGCCGCACGTACGGGGCGAACGGATCGTCGCCGACCTTCGTGATCACCGCCGCCCGCGCACCCAGCCGCGCCGCCGCGACAGCCACGTTGGTGGCCGTCCCACCGAGGAACTTCGAGAACGACGTCACGTCGGCCAGCGGCACGCCGATCTGCTGGGGATAGATGTCCACCCCGACGCGGCCCATCGTGATCAGGTCGTAGCGCTCGCCGCTCATGCCGCGCTCCGGCAGCTCTCGAGCTCGGCGCGCAGGCGGCCCAACACCGTGTCGAGGTCCGGAAGCTTCGCGCCGAGCGCATCGGCCGTGTAGGCGGCATCGAGCCGCGTGTCGAACGGCACCCGCCCGTCCGGCAGCGCATTCGACTCGGGCGGCCCGACCGCCAGCAACTCTGGATCGAGCTCGAACGCCGCGACCGCCCTGCGCGCCAGCTCGATGCGGTCGCTGTGCTCGCCGCCGACGCAATGAAGCACGCCGGTCACCTCGAACTCCAGCGCACGCCACATCAGCTCAGCAGCATCGCTCGCCAGCGTAGGCGTCGCGCGCATGTTCAACCGCGGGTCGTCCCAGACCGTGAAGCGCTGCCCGGCGGTGAGCGCGTCGACAAGCGACGCGACGAAATAGCCGAAGCCGGCGTCCTGCGCTCGCGGCGTCTGCTGCCGTGCCCAATGCACGCCCTGCACTCCCGCGATCCGCGCGACCGTCCCGCGCTCCGCCCGGAGCGATAGCACGAGCTCCGACTGCGCCTTCAGGAAGCCGTAGAGGTTGATCGGGTTCGGCGGCGTCGCCTCCTGCGCCGGCCCTTGCGTGCCGTCGAACACCCAGTCGGTCGACACCAGGACGACGTGCGCACCAACCGCGTTGGCCGCGTCGACCACATTCCGCGTCGCCTCGACGTAACTGGCCCACGCACGGTTTCGATCGCGCGAGAGCCCGGCGACGTCGTTCCAGATCGCCGTGTGCACGATCGCCTCCGGCCGCGTGGCGCGAATGCTGCGGTGCACCAGTCCGGGCTGCGTGAGGTCGACGTCCTCGTGGCTCGGGGTGATCAGCTCGGCGTCGCGCCCGGCGAACACTCGCGCGACATTCGAGCCGACGAAGCCTGACGCACCCGTCAGGTACACCCTCATGCGCGGCCTTCCGTCGCCGCCGGCAGCACGTGCTCGCCGTCCGGCCCATGCACGGTCTGGTCGAAGTCGATGACCGAGCCCGTCACCATCCGAGCCGCGTCGCTCAGCAGGTACGTGACCATCGGGGCGATGTCCTCCGGCCGCAGAAGTCGGCCCAGGGCTGCGTTCGCATCCGCCTCCGCGAGCCAGTCACTGGACGCGCCAGTTTCGGTCTGCACTCCGTGCTCGCCCTCGCTCGCCGTCCAACCGATGTTCAGGCCGTTCACACGGATGCGATCAGGCTGCAGCGAGTACCCGGCGTTGCGTGTCAGTGTCGCAAGCGCTCCCTTCGATGACGCGTAGGCGGTCAGCACCGGCTCGCCGCCGTGGCTGGCCATCGTGACGATGTTCACCACGCTGCCGCCGTCGCCGGTGCGGCGCATCAACCGCGCGCCGTGCTGGATCAGCAGGAACGGCGCGCGCACGTTGACCGCAAACAGCAGGTCCCACAGCGCGACGCTCGTGTCGTCGATCGTGCCGCGCGTGCTGAGACCCGCGGCGTTGACCAGGCCGTCCAGACGGGCGAAGCGCTCGGCGCAGGCGCGGATGATCGCCTCGCAGTCGTCCGGCTCAGCCAGGTCGCCCTGCACGAAGACCGCCTCGGTCCCGAGGGCCGATCGCACCGCCTCGCCGCGCTCCGCGTCGCGCCCGGTCACCACGACGCCGGCGGCGCCGAGGTCTGCAACGCGGCGTGCGATCGCGGCGCCGACGCCCTGGGTGCTGCCGGTGACCACCACGACCTTGCCATCCAGGCGCATCTCGGCGAACGGGTCGCTCAAGGCGCGTCCACCTCCTCGATGCGCACAGGCCGGCCCGCGCGCACCGACTGCCACGCGGCCAGCCCGATCACGAGCGGCGCCCGCGCGTCGCGCACAGTCACGGGCGGCGTCGTGCCGCTCGTCACCGCCGACACGAACGCCTGCCACTCGAGCACGTAGCTGGGCGTGTAACGCTCGAGGTAGAAGTAGGGCAGCGTCGAGGCCTGCGTTCCGTTGCCGGTCCGCACGACGCCCGTGTGCGCCACGGGATTCCCGGACGCCGCCATGCCGAGCGATCCGAACACCTCGACGCGCTGGTCGTAGCCGTAGAGCGCCTGGCGCGAGTTGTCGATCGTCGTGAGGCAGCCGTTCTCGTGCTCCATCATCACGACCGCGGTGTCGACGTCGCCGGCGGCCTCGAACCCCGAGTCGATCCGGACCGCCCCGCGCGCGAACACCTCCACGACCTCGCTGCGGGTGACGAACCGCGCCATGTCGAAGTCGTGGATCGTCATGTCCAGGAAGATCCCGCCGGACACCTCGACGTAGGCCATTGGCGGCGGAGCCGGGTCGCGACTCGTGATCCGCACCAGGTGCGGCTCGCCGACCGTTCCGTCGGTGACGGCCGCGGCGACCGATGCGTGAGCTGGGTCGAAGCGGCGGTTGAAGCCGATCTGGAACGGCACACCCGCCTCCTCGACCGCCGCCAGCGCACGGTCGACCTCGGTGAGGTCCAGCGAGACAGGCTTCTCGCAGAAGATCGCCTTGCCGGCCTGCGCCGCCGCGACGATCAAGTCCGCGTGCGTGTCCGTGGGCGAGCAGATCGCGATCGCGTCGACGTCGGGACTCGACAACAGCTCGTCGACATCGGCAGCGGCAGGCACGCCGAGCCCCATTGCGACATCGCGCGCACTCTCCTCGTTCGCGTCGTGCACGCCGGCCACCGACGCGCCCGGCACCTCTCGCGCCAGCAGCGCCGCATGCATCCGCCCGATGCGGCCAACGCCGATCACGCCGACGCGCAGGGTTCCGGTGGTCGTGGCTGCCATCAGTCCTCCCTAAGCGATACGACGTCTTCCCACTTTCCGGATTGCGCCGACCTGAGCAGCGCCGCCTGCACGCTCACCCACTCGACCGCATCCACGAAGCCCGGTCGGTGCTCGCGTCCAGCCGCGATCGAGCGGCAGAACTCGTAGTCCTCGATCACAACCAGGTCCTCGAAGCCGATCCCGTTCGCACTACCAGGCACGAAGTTGCCGTGATACGGGAAGCGATCGCCACCGAAGACCGTCCGGTACCCGGTGTGCAGCTCGCCCTCGGCCAGGTACAGCTGCAGCTCGTTCAGCTTCTCCAGGTTCCAGCCGAGCGCGCCCTTCGTGCCATAGACGTCGAAGGCCATTTGCGACTCCGGACCCACGATCGAGCGGCTCGCCTCGAACGTGCCGCGCGCTCCGTTCGCGAACTCGCACAGCATCCCGCCGTAGTCCTCGTTGGTCACGGCCCCGGTCGGGTCGCCCGGCCGGCCGCGGCCGTAATGCGTTCCGCCGTCCACCGCCAGCGGCCGCTCGCGGATGAACGTCTCGGTTGTTCCGACGACGCGCGTGATCGGCCCCATCAGCATCAGCGCCAGGTCCACCGAGTGGCTCATCAGGTCGGTCGTGACGCCGTAGCCCGCCTGGTCCACCAGGAAGCGCCACGACAGGACGCCAAGCGGGTCGCTGCCGTACATCGAGAAGAAGCGGCCGCGGTAGTTGGTGATCTCGCCGAGCCGGCCGGCGGAGATCAGACCGGCCGCATAGCGCACGAGCGGCGCCCAGCGGTAGTTGTAACCAACGCCCGAGATCACGCCGGCGTCGCGCACCGCCCGCTCCGCGCGCACCGTCTGTTCGGGCGTGCCGCCCACGGGCTTCTCGCAGAAGACGTGCTTGCCCGCGGCCGCGGCCGCCTCGACCAACTCGACGTGGAGCATGTTCGGCGCGGCAATCACCACCACGTCGACCTCGGGATCCTCGATCACGAGTCGCCAGTCCGGGGTCGCGCGTTTGAAGCCGAACGAGTGGACGGCGTCCGCGAGCCGCTCGGGGAGGGTGTCGCCGCAGGCCACCAGCTCCGCCTCGAAATCGCGCTCCGGGAACAGCGTCGGGATGCGCAGGATGGAGCGGCTGTGGGCCTGCCCCAGCCAGCCGAAGCCGATCACGCCGACGCCGATGTGGGAACGGGCCCGGCTGCTGTCAGCGGGGGCGCCCTGCGTTTCCGCTGCCGTCGTCACCCTGCAGCAGCCGGCGTCGGGCCGTCGTCGTGCTCCGCCGCCGCGGGCACCGGGAGGTCTTCGGGGGGGACGTCGAGCGCGCGCTCGAGCTCGTGCGTCAACGCATCCAGCTCGGCTCCGCCGGACATCATCTTGATCAGCTCGTCGCGAGCGATCTCGCCCTTCTTCCAGTTCCCCATCAGCTTGCCTCGGTTGAGCACGACGAAGCGGTCGCCAACCGGGTACGCGTGGTGCGGGTTGTGGGTGATGAAGATGACGCCGAGCCCGCGGTCGCGCGCCTGCGCGACGTAACGCAACACGACGCCCGACTGCTTCACCCCGAGCGCGGAGGTCGGCTCGTCGAGGATCAGCACCTTCGCTCCGAAGTAGACGGCGCGCGCGATCGCCACGGCCTGCCGCTCGCCACCCGAGAGCGTCCCGACCGGCTGGTCGGGGTCGCGGATGTCGATGCCCATCTTCCCGAGCTGCTCGACCATCGTGTTCTGCGCGAACTTCAGGTCGACCCGCCGCAGGGGCCCCTTGCCCTTGGTCGGCTCCGAGCCGAGGAAGAAGTTGCGCCAGATCGACATCAGCGGAACCGTCGCCAGGTCCTGGAAGACCGTGGCGATTCCCCGCTCCTTCGCCTCGCGGGGCGAGTTGAAGTGGATCTCGTCACCCTCGATGAAGAACTCGCCCTCGTCGTGTCGATGCACGCCCGAGAGGACCTTGATGAAGGTCGACTTGCCGGCGCCGTTGTCACCGAGCACGCACGTGACCTCGCCGGCGTTCACCGAGACGCTGATGTCCTTGATGGCGATGACGTTGCCGAAGTACTTCGAGATGTTGCGGGCCTCGAGCAGCGGCGTGCCGCCGTTGCCCGTGGTCACCGGCTCGACGCTTTCGACGGCGCTCATTTGCGCACCCCCTCCGCGCGCTTGCGGATGTAGTTGTTGACGAGGACGGCGGCCAGCAGGATCACGCCGAGGAACAGAAAGCGCCAGTCGGTGTTCCAGCCCGCGAACTGGATGCCGATGAACGCCATGCCGATGATCAGCGCGCCGAGGGAGGCGCCGATCGCCGAGCCGAAGCCGCCGGTCAGCACGCAGCCGCCGACGACCGCGGCGATGATGAACTGAAACTCGTCGCCGACGCCTTGGCCGGCCTGCGTCGACGCGAGCCGCAGGGCGATCATGACCCCCGTGAGCGCGCAGAAGAACGAGGTGGCCATGAACAGGCCGACCTTCACCTGCGTGACCGGAACGCCCACGTTGCGCGCCGCGTTCGCGTCACCGCCGACGCCGAAGATCCAGTTGCCCACGCGCGTGCGCGCGAGCACCCAGGTGCCGACGGCGGTGATGGCGATCCACCAGAGCACGGTCACGCGGAAGTCATGCGGGTGCCAGAAGCTGCCGCCGAGGATCTTGTACGCGCTGTTGTAGCCCTTGACGGTGTCGATGCCGCTGACCGAGACCTCGCTCGTGATCGCCTTGGTCACGCCGAGATTGACGCCTTGGAGGATGAAGAAGGTGGCGAGCGTGACGATGAAGCTGGGCAGCTTGGTCCGCATGACCATGTAGCCGTTGACGAAGCCGACGCCCGTGGCGGCGATCAGCGTGGCGACGATCGCCAGCCAGATGTTCCAGTGCAGCTCGGTGCCGAGGATGCCCATCATGAGACCGGCCGACCCGGTCATGACGCCGGCCGACAGGTCGAACTCGCCGCCGATCATCAGCAGGGCAACAAGTACCGCGGGGATCCCGATCGTCGACGCGACATCGGTCCAGTTCGAGATCCCGTCGAGCTTCAGAAACAGCGAGCTCTGGGTCTCGAAGAAGATCGCGATGACGATCGCCGCGATGAGGGCCCCGATCTCGGGGCGGCGCATCAGCCGGGCCATCGGCGAGATCTGGGCGAGCCGCTCGTCGGACGGCTTGGCGGGCGGCGGGGCGGCTGTGCCTGGAGTCTGCGTCGAGACCGCCCCCGACGACATTGGATTCAGCTTCATCACATGTCTCTCCCTGGTGTGATCGGCTGGTGGCCGGCCTGCGCAGGCCGGCCACCAGCCACGTCACCTAGCGGGTCCCTTGGCCCGCGAGCTTCTCGACAGTTGCCGCGTTGCTCTTGTCGACGAACCCCGGTCCCGTCAGGACCGGCTGGCCGCCGCCGACGGTGTTCGCGTTCTCCTTGAAGAGCTTCAGGAACACGATGGGCAGGTAGCCCTGCAGGTACTGCTGCTGGTCGACAGCGAACATCACGCTGCCGGCCTTGATGTCCTTGATCACGGCCGGGCTCAGGTCGAAGGTCGCGACCTTCGCGCTGGAGCTCGCGCCCTTGACCGCGGTCACGGTCGTCGCCGCGATGTCCGGGTTGAGCGCGATCACGCCGTCGATCGACTTGTCCGCCTGCAGCTTCGACTTGATCTCCGTCTGCGTGGTCGCGATGTCAGCGGTGCCCTTGACGTTGACGTTCTCGACGTTGCCGCCGAATCCCTGCTTCACGCCCTGGCACCGTTGCTGCAGTCCGATGTTGTTCTGCTCGTGGATCACGCAGAGCACCTTCTTGATGCCGGCCGCCTTGAGCTTCGCGCCGGCGGCCTTGCCCGCGATCGTCTCGGTCTGGCCGACGTGCGTGATCGCTCCGATCTGCTTGAAGTCGTCGACGCCCGAGTTCAGCGTGATAATCGGGATGCCGGCGTTCTTCGCCTTCTGCAGCTCGCTCTTGATCGCGTCGTAGTTCGGCACCGAGACCGCCAGGCCGTCCACCTTCTGCGAGATCGCAGCCGCGATCAGCTGCGCCTGCTTCTGCGGGTCGTTGTTGGAGGGGCTCCAGATGAGCTGGACGCCCTCGTCCTTTGCCGCCTGTTGGGCGCCCTTCTTCACCACCGACCAGAACGACCCTTCGTCGCTGTGGGTCACCATCGCGAACTTCAGGTTGCTGCCCTGGGTCAGGTCGACGTTTGCGGGGCTCTTGCTTGTCGACGACCCGCCGCTCGAGCTCGAGCTCGTGTTGCTGCTGGACCCGCCGCCACAACCCGCCGCAAATGCGCTGAGAGCCAGTACGACGAGCAGCCCCAGACTGCCGAGCAGTCTCTTCATGGTGCTGACACCTCTCCTTTTACGGGAGCCAGAGTGGTCAGGTACTCGATGCTTCTCCCAACATCGAGCACCGGCCCGTCACCATCCGGCGGCTCCGGCCCGGTGATGGCGGTGTCCTGTTCGAGCACGAGCCAACGCTCGTAGCCCACGTCATCGAGCGCGCGGAGCACTTCTGCGATCCGCGCGTCTCCCTGCCCCAGGGGCTTGAACAGACCCTGTTGCGTCGCCTCTACCAGCGACAGCTCGCCCGCGCGCACGCGGGCGGCCAGGTTTCCGTCGACGTCCTTGAGGTGGACGTGGACGATGCGCGCGCCGTTGCGGCGCACGAAGTCGACAGGATCGGTGCCGCCGATGAACAGGTGGCCCGTGTCCAGGCACCAGCCGACGTCACTGGTGGCCAAGAGGCGCTGCACCGCGTCGTCGCGCTCGATCAGCGTGCCCACGTGCGGGTGGAGCGCCAGGCGAAGCCCGCGTTCGGCGACCAGGGCGTCCACCTGCTCGAGGTGCGCGACCATTCGGTCCCATTCGTCGTCGCTGAGCTCACGCGGGGTGGCCCAGTCGTCGTCGAGCACGATCGCCGCGACGAACACATCGGCGCCGGCCGCGGCGAACAGGTCGGCCATTTGCTCCGTTCTCCGCCGCGCGCCGTTGAGGCTCGGCTCGTGCAGCACCAGCGGGACGAAGCCGCCCACGAGATGCATGTGGAAACCGCCCAAGGTGTCGCGCAGCTTGTCGGGATCGAGCGGCAGATATCCGACGGGCCCGAGCTCGGTTGCGTCCAGCCCGACGGCCGTCATCTCGCCGAACACACGCGACGGATCCATCTGACGACCCCAGCCTGGAACTTCGCAGACCCCCCAAGAGATAGGCGCGCCGGCCAGACGGCGCACGCGCGTCCGATGATCCAACAGTCTCCGTTCCCTCCTCAGGCGCCCGCAGAATTGGAGCGCTCTAACGAGGCGGACCGTAACACACCCGACACGCAGAATGCAACACTTCTTTAGAGCGCTCTAATGGCATACTGGACATCGTGCCCGCTCGTGTGAATGGTCGCCGTTCGTACGTGACGATGGACGACGTGGCACGCGAGGCCGGGGTCTCCCGGGCACTTGTCTCGCTCGTGATGCGCGACAGCCCGAAGGTCAGCCCCAAACGGCGCGAGCGGGTGCTGCGGGCGGCCGAACGGCTCGGCTACCGCCCAAACGCGATCGCGCGCAGCCTCGCGAGTCATCGGACGCATACGGTGGGTGTGCTGCTGAACGACCTGCACAACCCGTTCTTCGCAGAGATCGCGAACGGCATCGAGGACCTCGCGTCGTCCGTTGGCTACCGCGTGCTCATCATCACGGGCGGAAGGCGCCAGCAGCGCGAGCGCGCGATGCTCGAAGCGCTGCTCGAGTACCGCACCGACGGCATCATCCTGGTGAGCCCGCGGATGGCCACCGGTGAGATCACCGACGCGCTGGGCGAGCTGCCGGCAGTGGTCGTCGGTCGCACGATGCGCGACCGGAACATCGACGCGGTGATGACCGACGAGGCTCAGGGCTCGCATCTTGCGGTCGAGCACTTGGTGGAGCTCGGTCACGAGCGGATCGTGCACATCGACGGCGGCCAGGGCGCCGGTGCGGCGCCGCGGCGCGCCGGCTACCTGAAGGCGATGCGCGAGGCGGGGCTCGAACGATTCGCGTCGGTGGTTGCCGGCGACTTCAACGAGGACGCCGGGGCGCGCGGCGCCGAAGCGATCCTCAAGCGCCGCGGCAAGCTCCCAACTGCAGTGTTCGCGGCCAACGACCTGGTGGCCGTCGGCGCGATCGACCGTCTCGAGCAGGAAGGGCTGCGGATCCCCGAGGACATCTCGATCGTCGGCTACGACAACATCTTCGTTGCCGCGCTACGGCACCTGTCGATCACGACGATCAACCAGCCGCGCCACAACATGGGACGCGACGCGCTCGAGTTGCTGCTCGAGCGGGTCGACGGGCGGCGCGATCGCGCCGTCAAGCTTCACGAGCCGGCGCTCGTGGTACGGGCCACGTCCGCCCCGCCGCCGTGAGCCGGAACGGTCTCGCCGTCGTCTGCCTCGCGCTGGGCGCCGCGATCGCGGGCGGCGTGGCGCTCAGCGGGGACGAGCGGCCGCACGACCCGTCCATCGTGCGAGTCGAGCTCGAAGGCGCAACCGGCGCTGCCGACGTGGCGACCGGCTTCGTCGTCGCGCCCGGCCGGGTGGTGACTGTCGCGCACGTCCTCGAGCCCGATCGCAGGCTCGTGGTCCGCGGCGGCAACGGCGTTGCGCGGCGTGCGCGCGTGCTGCGCCAGGACCACCGTGACGACCTCGCGCTGCTTGCCGTGCCGGGCCTGACTGCCGTGCCCTTCAGGGGTGCGAGCGCGAGCGGCACTCACCTGCTCGTGCGCCGGGGTCGCGGCACCGCTGCGCTGCGCACCGCGATCCGCCGCCGCGTCCAGGCGACGGTCCGCGGGCCGAGCTGGGGCCCGTTCCGGCGACCCGCGCTCGAACTGGCCACGAGCGTCGAGCTCGGCGACTCCGGTGCGCCGCTCGTGGACGATGGCGGCCGCGTCGCCGGCGTGCTGTTCGCGCGGGCGAGCGACGGACGCCGCACCGCGTGGGCCGTCGGCGCGTCCGCGGTCAGTGCCCTGCTGTCTCGTTAGCTTGCACTTACGTAAGCAATGACTTAATATCTACGGCGTGCAGTCGACCATCCAGGCGCTGGCGGAGCCGCGCCGGCGGGAAATACTCGAGCTCATCCGCGACCGCGAGCTGACAGCCGGCCAGATCGCCGCTGGGTTCGACGTGACCCGTCCTGCGATCTCCCAGCATCTGGGCGTACTGAAGGAGGCCGGTCTCGTGAGCGAGCGGCGTGAGGGAACGAGGCGCTTCTACCGCGTCCGCCCGGAGGGCCTGAAGGAGCTGAAAGAGTTCCTCGAGGGCTTCTGGACGTTCAGCCTCGCCCAGCTGAAGCGCGAGGCGGAATCCGAGGAAAGGAAGAAGCGTGGAAGCAGGAACTAGCCAGACCCAAGTCGTCGTACGCGAGGTCCACATCGACGCGAGCCCGGACACGGTGTTCGAGTTCTTCACCGATCCGGCGAAGATAGTTCGCTGGAAGGGCGAGAGCGCGACGCTCGACCCGCGGCCCGGCGGCGTCTATCGCGTCGAGATGAACGAGGAGGCGATTGTCGCCGGCGAATACGTGGAGCTCGATCCACCGCACCGGGTCGTCTTCACCTGGGGCTGGGAGGGCAACTACGCGGCGACCCCGCCGGGATCGAGCACGGTCGAGATCACGCTGACGCCTGACGGCGACGGCACGCTCGTCCGCCTGGTCCACAGCGGCCTGCCGAGCCCGGAGGCTGCCGAGGCCCACGGTCACGGTTGGGACCAGTACATGCCACGTCTTGTGATCGCCGCCGCCGGTGGCGATCCCGGTCCCGACCCCAACGCTCCAAAGGAGGAGTCATGAGCAGTCCCCTGATCCATTTCGAGGTTGCCGGCACGGACCCCGGGAAGCTGCAGAGCTTTTTCGGTGACCTGTTCGGCTGGCAGATCGACAACAACAACCAGATGAACTACGGGATGGTCAACCTGAGCGGCGACGTCGGCGGCGGCATCGGCCCGGCGCCCGAAGGCCAGCCTGGGCACGCGATGTTCTACGTAGGTGTGGAAGACGTCGAGGCCGCGCTCCAGAAGGCCGAGAGCCTCGGCGGCTCGCGCGTCTTCGGGCCGATGGAAGTCCCCGAGGGCCCGACGATCGCCCACTTCGCGGATCCCGAGGGAAATGTGGTCGGGCTCTTCGCCCGGATGTAATCTCCGCGGCTGTGAACGCCGCGTCAGTAACGGAGAAAATCACTTACCGCGATCTCTATGAGCGATGGGAGGCCGGCAACTGGTCGGCCTCCAAGCTCGACTTCAGCCAGGACCGCCACGACTGGTGGGAGGTCTTCACGGAGCAGGAGCGCAACGCCGCGATCTGGAACTACTCGCTGTTCCACTACGGGGAGGACTCGGTCGCCGACAACCTCTCCCCCTACATCGATGCGGCGCCGCACCCCGAGCAGCGGTACTTCCTGACCACCCAGCAGGTTGACGAGGCGCGCCACGCCGTTTTCTTCGCGCGCTTCATGCAGGAGGTCGCGGAGCGTGGCCACGACGTCGAGGCGACCCTGGCGGCCACTGCCCCCGTGCTCACGTGGGGCTTCAAGAAGACCTTCGACCGCTTGGACAAGATGGCCGACGAGCTGCGCCAGGATCGCTCGCGCCCGCAGCTTGCGAAGGCCGTGGCGCTGTACCACATCGTCATCGAGGCGACGCTCGCGACTCCTGGGCAGCACTTCATCGAGGAGTACCTCGGAAACCGCGGGATCATGCCCGGCTTCTACGAGGGCATGCGCAACGTCTCGAAGGACGAGCAGCGGCACATCGGCTTCGGTGTCAAGCTCCTTTACGACCTGCAGCAGGAGGATCCCGACTGCAAGGACGCCGTGGCCGAGCTGCTGCGCGAAGTGATGCCGTACACGGTGGGGGTGTTCATCCCGCCGAACTGGGACGAGAGTTACGTCCAGCTCTTCGGCAAGGAGATCGAGGACGTGTTCGAGGACGGCATGAAGTCGCTCGACCAGCGGCTGCGCGCGGCCGGCATGCCGCTCGAGGAGCTGGACGGCGTGCCGATCCGCACCGACATCCCCCCGCGCCAGCGCGCGGAAGAGACGGTCAAGATGATGCGCGCCAACCTGCTCGGCGAGAAATATGGACCGCCGGGTCGCGATCCCGAGGTGATGCAGATCTTCTTCGACACGCTCCGGACCAGCCTCGCGACGGATGGCCTGAACGGGCAACCTGCGGTGATCCAGTGGGACTTCGCGGACATGGAGCCGTGGCACATCCGCATCGACAACGGCAGCTCTGCTGCGGCACCGGGCCGCGTCGAGACGGCGGACCTGACGATCAAGTGCCGCTTCGAGGACTGGGTCGACGTGACGGCCGGCTGGGAGGATGCGCGCGCCGCGGTCTTGAAGGGCAAGATCCGCCCGAGTGGCAAGCTGAAGGCGCTGTGGCGGATGCGCAAGGTCTTCCCGAGCTAGCACGCATCCGCGCGAAGGCGCAGCTGTTGGACCCCCGCGCGCGGCGCTCGCCGGCGAAGGTTCTGCGCCGCCTGCTGGCGGTGCAGGCGCAGGACTTCCCGTCCGTCCCGCTGGCGCTGAGGGCGCGCTCGCGTGGCCTTACGCGCTCAGAGGTGTACTCCGCGATCGACAGCGGCGAGCTGGTGATCTCGTGGCTGAACCGCGGGACGCTGCACCTGGTGTGTCGCGACGACTACCCATGGCTGCACGCGTTGACCACGCCGCCAGTGGCGGTGATGAACAAGCGCCGCCTCGTCCAGGAGGGCGTGACGAATCCCGAGCGGGGCGTCCGCGCGATCGCAAAGGCGCTCGAGGGCGGGCCGATGCTGCGCGAGCAGATCGGAGAGCGCATCGGGGCGCGCGGACAGGCCCTCACGCATCTGCTCCTCGCCGCGTCGCTCGGCGGCCTCGTAGTCCGCGGCCCCGTCCGCGGACGTGAGCAAGCCTTCGTGCTGGCCGGCGACCACATCGGTGAGCTGCCGAAGGTGGATCGCAACGCAGCCCTCGCCGAGCTCGGCCGCCGCTACGCGGCCGGGCACGCACCGGCGTCCGAAGCGGATCTCGCCTACTGGAGCGGACTCCCACTCCGCGACGTCCGCGACCGCGTCCCGCCAAGCCGTGACAAAAGGGGACAGTCCCCTTTTGTCACAGCGCGGCTGCTGCCCCCGTTCGACCCCTACATCATGGGTTGGAAGGAGCGGTCGTTTGCGATTCCGGAGGCGCTCGCCAAGCGCGTCATGCCCGGCG
>DATBDN010000226.1:0-4519 GCA_036269895.1 Thermoleophilaceae bacterium | reverse complement strand
GAGCGGCGCCGCCGGACGGCTCGCGGCGAGGGACGGTGGGCAAGAACAAGCTGGCGCCGCGGATCACGACCGCCGCGCACACGATGCTCAGGAGGGTGCCGAGCAGCACGATCGTGCTGGTCGTGTCCTCGAGGTGTAGCGCGATGATCAGCGGCGCGCCGGCGCCGAAGTTCACCGCGTAGAACGTCATCGGGAACAGCACGAACAGTCCAAGCAGGCCGACGGGGTTCTTCACGCGCTCACGAAGCTGGGACGCGGCGACCGCGAACAACGTGACCTGCGCGGCTTCGAGCACGCCGATGACCAGCGGATAGCGGAAGAGGCGCAGCTCGTACGGACCCCAGTACGTGTAGGCGCCGCCGTTGATCCCGATCATCTCGAAGGCGCAGGACATCGCGAACACGACACCTGCCCACGCGAACAGCGCGCTGCGTGTCAGCGTCCCCTGGCGGATCTTGCGCGTGATCGCGAGCGCGGGCGCGGCATAGAGCACCGCGTAACCGCTGTGCGTCCAGACGGGCTGCGGGATGTCGAACGCCGTGAAATGCGTCTGCATTCCGTCGGTCGAGTAGAAGTACAGCATCGTCGCGACGTCGTAGAGCGGCTCGGCGAAGGCCGCCACCATCGCCGCCAGGACGACGAAGAGGTAGAACGGGGTCCGCTCCTTGCGGCACATCACGACGGCGACGCCGATGAGGACGAAGGTCAGCGCCCAGCTGCCGTACGTCAGGACGTCCTGCGCGGTCAGGTTGAGCTCGTGGTGGACAGGCGCGGTTGGCATGACCGCAAGGTTCTCCAGCTCGCGGCGCCCCGTCATCCTCCCTGCTGGGGGTATTTCAATCCCGCGGGAGGCACGCTCGCGTTGGCTGCCGTACCTCCTTCGGTGTAGCCAGTTACCCACACAGGCGGTTTGTGCGCCGAGCGAGCATTCGTAGGTTGATGACTCTCAGCCGTGGACGAGCAGCCGAGCGCCGACCTACCGCAGCCGACCGGACTCGACGTTGCCGCGAGCCCGTTTCCGCCGATCGCCGACTACGCCTTCCTGTCGGACTGCGAGACGACAGCGTTGGTTGCGCCGAGCGGCGCGGTTGAATGGATGTGCGTCCCGCAGATGGACTCGCCGAGCGTGTTCGGCGCCCTGCTCGACCGCGACGCGGGGTGGTTCCGTATCGGCCCCGACGACGCCGACGTGCCGGTCGCGCGGCGCTACCTCCCGGGCACGATGGTGCTCGAGACAACGTGGTCGGCGCGCGCCGGATGGCTCGTCGTCCGCGACGCGCTCCTGATTGGTCCGTGGCACCACCCCGAGGGACGCTCCGAGTCGCACCGGCGCGCGCCAACCGACTACGACGCCGATCATGTGCTGCTGCGCGAGCTCTACTGCTCGAACGGGGAGGTGCAAGTGGCGCTCGAATGTGCTCCCGTCTTCGACTACGGAAGGCGCCTTGCCAAATGGACGTACACCGCCGGCGACTGTCACGAAGCGAGCGCTCGCGGCGGCGACGGGGATCCCGAACTGCGGCTGGTCACCGACTTGCAACTCGGCCTGGAAGGACCGATGGCCGTCGCCCGCACCAGGCTGCGTGCCGGGGAAAAGCGCTTCTGCGCGTTGTCATGGAGCGAGCACCCGCCCCCGCGCGACGGTGAGGAGGCCGCCGCCCGCCTGGCCTGGACCGAGCACCACTGGCAGCACTGGCTTGATCGCGGTCGACTTCCCGATCACCGCTGGCGCGGCCATCTACAGCGCAGCGCGCTGACGCTCAAGGCGCTCACGTACGCGCCGACCGGAGCACTCGCTGCGGCAGCGACGACGTCGCTGCCGGAAACGCCTGGCGGCGAGCGCAACTGGGACTACCGATACACCTGGATCCGCGACGCAACCCACACGCTGTGGGCCCTCTACACGCTCGGATTCGATTGGGAGGCGGGCGACTTCTTTCATTTCGTCGCCGACCTGGCCGGCCGCGACGGGGCGGACCTCCAGATCATGTACGGCCTCGACGGCCGCGCGCAGCTCGAGGAAGAGACGCTCGAGCACCTCTCCGGCTACGAGGGGGCCCGGCCGGTGCGCGTGGGCAACGCTGCCTACCTGCAGGACCAGAACGACGTCTGGGGTTCACTGCTCGGCGCGGCGTGGCTGCATTCGTTGTACTCGCGCTCGCCGGCTCACATGCGGCCGCGGGCGTGGCCGGTCATCGTGGCGCTCGTGGAGCGGGCGCTCGAGCGGTGGCAGAGCCCCGACCGCGGCCTGTGGGAGATACGCGGCGAGCCGCAGCACTTCACCTTCTCGAAGGTCGCCTGTTGGATCGCGGCTGACCGGGGCGCCCGGCTGGCGCACGTCCAGGGAGACGCCGGCAACGCAAAACGGTGGTCGGCCGCGGCCGCGGCGATCCACGCGGACGTGTGCGCCAACGCGCTGGACGAGCGCGGAGTCTTCACGCAGCACTACGACACGACCGCGCTGGACGCCTCACTGCTGCTGCTTCCCATCTTCGGGTTCCTGCCGCCCAAGGACGAGCGAGTCCGCCGGACGGTGCTCGCGATCGCCGACGAGCTGACCGAGGACGGCCTCGTGCTCCGGTACCGGACCGAGCAGACCGACGATGGCCTGCGCGGGGAGGAAGGGACGTTCACAACCTGCTCGTTCTGGTTGGTCTCGGCGCTGGTGGCGATCGGCGAGGTGCAGCGCGGGCGCGACCTTTGCGAGCGCCTGCTGTCCTTCGCGAGTGAGCTCGGCCTGTACGCCGAGGAGATCGATCCGCGCACGGGCCGTCACCTTGGGAACTTTCCGCAGGCACTCACGCACCTGGCGCTGATCAACGCGGTCACGAGCGTGATCCGGGCGGAGCGGGGCATGTGGACCTCGATGCTGACCACGTAGGTCCCCCGTGGGGGGATGCGCTTCCTCCCTGAGGGGGGAGCGACCCTGCGAGGGCGTCGCGAGGATTGGCATCACGTACTCGGACCGAGGAAGGCGACAGCGTGGCGACCGTCAGCGTGCAGCACCACCAGATGTTCATCGATGGCAAGGACGTCGATGCCGATGAGGTCTACGAGATCCGGAGTCCCGCGACCGAGGACCTGATCTGCACGATGGCCAAGGGCTCGGTCGGGCATGCGGACCTGGCGGTCGACGCCGCCCGCCGGGCCTTCGAGGCAGGCGCATGGTCACGCAAGTCCAAGGACGATCGCGCCGCCATCATGAAGCGAGTGGCCGATCGGCTCGGCTCCGACCTCGAGGAATTCGTCGAAGCTGAGATCGGCCCCAACGGTGCCACCGTTCGTCAGGCAACCGGGTTTCACGTCGGGCTGGCGGCCCCTCACTTCCTCTACTTCGCCGAGCAGGCCGCGCGCTATGAGTTCGAGCGCGACGTGCCGACGCCGGCCTACCCAACCCATTCGACCAATCGGATCCGCCACGAACCGCTCGGCGTCTGTGCCGCGATCGTGCCCTGGAACTTCCCGCTCGTGCTGGGCATCTGGAAGATCGCCCCAGCGCTGGCCGCCGGCAATTCGGTCGTGGTGAAAGTCGACGAGAAGACCCCGCTCTCGCTGTTGCGGCTGGCGCAGGTCGCCTTCGAGGAAGGCGTCCCCGCCGGCGTGCTGAACGTGGTGACCGGAGACGGCCCGGAAGTCGGCGCGCGTCTGGCGTCACACCCCGACGTCGACAAGGTGGCCTTCACCGGCTCGACCGCAGTGGGCCGCGAGATCATGCGCCTCGCATCGGGCACCGTCAAGAAGGTCTCGCTCGAGCTTGGCGGCAAAGGGCCGGTGGTCATGCTCGACGACGCCGACCTCGATGTTGCTGCCGACGGCGTGCTCTTCGGCTGCATGCTCTACAGCGGCCAGATGTGCGAGTCGGGCACGCGCCTGCTCGTGCCGGAGGACCGCCACGACGAGATCGTCGAACGCCTTGTGGCGCGCGCGCGCACGATCAAGCTCGGAGACCCGTTGGACTACGACACCGACATGGGGCCTGTGATCTCGGGCCGCCAGCAGGAGCGCATCCTTGGATATCTGCAGCAGGCACGCGCCGATGGCGCGACGATTGCTCTCGGTGGGGGCGAGCCACAGGGTCCGGAATTCGCCAAGGGCTTCTGGATCGAGCCGACGATCATCACCAACGTCACGAACGACATGCAGGTCGCGCGCGAGGAGATCTTCGGGCCGGCGCTGGTGGTGATGACCTACAAGAGTCTGGACGACGCGATCGCCATGGCGAACGACACGGAATACGGCCTGTCCGCCGGCGTCTGGGGAACGGACCTCGAACGTGCCGCCGAGGTCGCCGAGCAGCTGCGTGCCGGCACCGTCTGGATCAACAACTGGCATCAGGTCGACCCGGCGCTGCCCTTCGGCGGCTACAAGCAGAGCGGCGTTGGCCGCGAGCTCGGGCCCGGGGCGCTCGACGAATACACCGATGTCAAGCACGTGCACCTGGACCTCACGCAGACCAGGGACCGGCACATCTTCGACATCCTCCTGTCGACTCCGCCCGAGTGACGCTTTCCTCGATCCC
>DATBDN010000225.1:0-13085 GCA_036269895.1 Thermoleophilaceae bacterium | reverse complement strand
CGGCCGCTCGCGCAGCCCCTGGGCCACGCGCACGTGGTCGCGCGCCGTCCCGACCGCCATCCCGCAGCGCCAGGCGAGCCAGTGCGCGAGCGTCTTGTAGCCCTCCTCCCAACCCCGCTCGGCGTCCAACCGGCCGAGCAGCTTGAGCCAGCGGGCCGTCGCGGCAGCGATGTGCGAAGCGAGCTCTGCAGCCTCGTCGCACAGCTGGTTCATCTCGATTTCGCGGGCCGACTGCACGAACACATGTTCCCATGAGGCTCGGACGGATCGAGAGGTTCTAACTCGTACCCCATCCGGGTGTTTCCGCGGAAGCAAAGCCCGGCGCGACCATGGCCGATGAGCGGGTCGGGCGGTAATTACCGTCGTCTATTCGGCGGCTGGGGTCGGGTGTTTGGGCTCATACAGGCCGAGCTCGCTGCCGTCGGGCATCTTGATTCCTGTGACGAGTCCCCAGCGTTCGTCGCTGATCGGACGGCTGAACTCGACTCCCTTGCGCTGGAGCTCGGCCACCGTCGCGTGGATGTCATCGCACATCAGGTAGAGCTCGTGATGACCGGCGTCATCGGCGGGGTGGGCCGCCACCTCGGCGGCCGGCAACGCGAAGATGAGCCAGCCGTCGCCGGCGTCGACCGACGAGAGCTCCAAGACGTCTCCCAAGAATTCACGAACGCCGGCTGCGTTCTGGCTGAAGATGATCGCGTGGGCGCCGGTGATCATGATGAGCAGCTAGTAGACCAGCAAGGCGGCGCACGCGCACGTCCGCGCGTTGGCAGAAACCGCAGCGGTGTTGGCGATTGGTCGGCGTGTCAGCGTCAGCCGGGCACGAACCGGATCCTAGGTCGCCCGCGAACGAGCGGCAACCACAAGCCAACGCCTGAGACGAGGTGAGACTGCTAGCCGCGCAAAGCGGCACGCCGCGCCCGGCGCGCCCGACGCGCTGCCGGGCCCAGCCCGCGCAGCCACGTCTTCGTCACGACGCGGCCGAACTGCAGCGCGTACATCAAGTTGTGCTGCTTCTTCGACTTGCCCGAACCGCGGCGGCGCATCGTGTTCGCGCGCTCCGTCACGCGCCAGCCGCGCATGATCGCTCCAACCTCGAGCTCCGAGGCCTGGTACTGCGGCTCGGTCAGTGGCACGTCCGCCGTCAGCTCCGCCCGCATCGCGCGCAGGCCATTCGCCGGGTCGGTGATCTTGTTGAGCGTGAGGATCGTGATCACCCACGCGTACACGTCGACGCCCGCGTTGCGCACCGCGTCGTAGTGCTCGGTGGTGCCGAGCCGGCGCGAGCCGGAGACGAAGTCCGCCTCGTTCCCCAGAATCGGCTCGAGCAGCCGCGGGATTTCGCGCGGGTCGTACTGACCGTCGGCGTCCAGCGAGACGATGTAGCGCGCCCCGCCCTCCCGGGCCAGCCGATAAGCAACGCGTAGCGCCGCTCCCTGGCCGCGGTTGACCGGAGCCACCGCCACAAAGTGACCGACGGCCTCGACGCGCCGTGCGGTCGCGCCTTCCTCCTCATCAGGGTGGCGCCCGTCCACCACGACGACGGCCGACGTGGCCATCCCGTGGATCTCCTTCGGCACCTCAGCGAGGACGCGCTCGATGTTCGCCGCCTCGCCGTAGGACGGGATCACGATCGTGACCGGGCCGAAGCGCGGCAGGCCGTGCCGGGCGACGAAGTCAGCGGTCGTCGCGTCGTCGATCGCGACCTCCTCCGGCGCCAAGTGAGTGTCCGCGGGGCGCGCCGGAAGTCGAACGTCGCCGGTGCTAGATGGGGGGGCAGTCGTTGCCGAGCGCGGCAGTCTAGCCGCAGCCGTCTCAGCAACAGGACGTATTCTGGCCCGCTCGGTGCTCGCAATGCTTCTGGCCACCGGCCTGCTCGTGGCGGTTTGTTTCGTCCTCGGTCATGCCGTCACGTTCCTCTGCGGCTGGCGCGACCCACAGTGGTGGGCGCCGGCGCTCGGCTATGCCCTGCTGCTGACGCTGTTCGCGCAGCTCATCCGTGTTCCGCGCCACCCACGCGAGTTGATCGCACTCGCGGTCGTCGCAACCGTCGCATCGCTCCTGCTCCCGTTCGTGCGCAGGTCGATCAGGGCGACATTCCCCGATCTCGTCATCCTCGGCGGCGGGCTGCTCCTGCTCGCTGCGATCCCGTTTTTCGCGGCCGGCTACGCGGGCATCCTCGGCGCGAGCGTCTCCAACGACATGAGCCAGCACCTGACCGCGGCCGCCTGGTTCAACGACCGCTCCGGCGTCCTCCCCGTCGCGGCAATCGGCGGCGACCTGATCAGGACCGGCTACCCGATCGGCCCACACGCCCTGGCCGCCGAGCTCAGCCGCGCACTCGGCATCGGCGAGGTGCGTGCGTTCGCCGCGGAAACGCTCGCCGTGCCCGTGCTCACCGGCTTCATCGCCTTTGGCGTGGTTCCCGCCGCGCGCCGCCCCGCCCGCTGGGCGCTCGCGGCAGTCGTCGGGCTCGGTTACCTGCCGGCCGCCTACCTGGCGCAGGGCTCGTTCAAGGAGATCCAGCTGGCCATGTTCGTGCTGGCCATCGTCGTCGCCCTGAACGATGTGACGGCGGGCGAGGGCCGGATCGGCTGGCGGCGCGCAATTCCTGTCGCGCTTCTGACCGCCGGCGCCGTCTACACGTACTCGTACGGCGCGCTGCTGTGGATCGGCGTAACCGTGATCTTCTTCTTCTTCGCCGAGGTCTTCCGCCGGCGCGAGCTGTTCTCGGTCGTCCGCCGCTGGGCGCTCCCCGCAGTCGGCGCCGGCGTCGTCGCGGCGATCGTGATCCTGCCCGAGCTGAACCGCATGAAGCTGTTCCGGAACTCGATCTTCGGCCAGGAGTCACTCCACAACAAAGGCAACCTCGCCCACGCCCTCAACCCTCTGGAGACGCTCGGCGTCTGGTTCGGTGGCGACTTCCGCTTCAACCCCGATCCGCGCTGGCCCACCTACCTCTTCTGCGCCATCGCCTTGGTCGCACTGGCCGCCAGCGTCGTCTGGTGGTGGCGCCGGCGGGCGGTCGCGCTGCCCGCCGCCGTCCTGGCAGCGGTCGTGGTCTGGGTGAACCTGACGCAGACGGTCAACATCTACAACGCGGCCAAGGGCCTAGTCGTGCTTGCCCCACTCGTGGTGGCGTGCATCGGCGCGCCGCTCGCGATGGCCTGGAGCGCGCGAGCCCGCACGCAGCGCGGGCGCACGGGCATTCGGATCGCGCGAATCGCGGGCCTCGTCCTGTTCGCCGGCGCGGCGATCTCGTCGTTTGCCGTGCTGCGCTCGGCGCCCGTCGGGCTCGGCACACATGACCAGGAATTCGACGCAATCCGTCCGCTCGTCCGCCACCAGGCGACGCTCTTCCTCGACAACGACCACTTCGCGGAGTGGGAAGTGCGCGGCGCGAAGCCGCTCTATACGACCAATGCGCTCTACGCCCCGGCGCATCTCGGGATGCAGCCGGAGAAGGTCGGCGGCAACCCGATCGACGTCGACAACTACGGCAGCCGAGACCTCGACAAGACCGACTGGATCGTCGTCTCGAACGGGCGCTACCGCAGCGAGATCCCGCCGAACTGGAAGCTCGCGCTGCACACCGCCTCCTACGACGTCTTTCACCGGCGCGGGCTCACGCCGGAGCGCAAGCCGTTCGAGCCTGTCGGCTACCCGGGCACGATCTTCGACTGCAGCACCGACCGCGCCAAGGACTATCTGAAGCGCTTCAATTACGCCGGCGTCCTTCCTCGCCCCGTCGTTACGACGACCTGGCGCGGATCCATCGCGAAGCCCGGCGAGACCGCTACCGCCACCGTGAAGCTGCCGCGCGGCAGCTGGGACGTCTCCGTGCAGTACCTGAGCCGGACGCCCGTCGACGTGCGCGGCCCCGGCCTCTCGCACGTCCTGGCTCCCAACTTCGGCCTGATCACGTCGTACTGGAATGCCGGAACGCTCACGAGCAATGGCGGGCCGGTGACCGTCTCGTTCACCGGGCAGAAGCGCAACTGGTTCGGACGCCTGATCGGCGGCCCACTGCCGATGCGGGCCCCGCTGTCGCCAGGGATGAATCCGCTGTACACGATCGCCTTCACCCGCCATGGCGAGACGCCGCGGCGCACGGCAGCGGCGAAAGCGTGCGGACGCTACGTCGACTGGTTCGCGCCCGCGGGCTCGCGCATGCGCGGCCGCTAGTCGAGGCCAGGCAGTGTGGCGCGCACGCCGCGTCCCGCTCGGTAGATCAGCCAGAGCAGCGCCGCGAGGATCACGGTTGACCCCATGTACCCCACCTCGACGCGCGTGAGCGGGTCGCCGACCACCGGCAGGAACGTCCAGATCATGAACAGCGCGGCGCAGCCGAGCCAGGCGGCGCTCGAAATGCGGTCCTGATGGCGCGCGAGCGCGGCCTGGTTGAAGGTGCCCGCGATCAGGTGCAAGCCCATGCCGACGCCGACAGCGGCCAGGCCCAAGCGGCCGTAGTCGTACTGCTGGCCGAACACGTGGCTCATCACGAACGGCCCGACCAGCAGCAGCCCGCCGGCCACAAGGACGGTCAGCCCCGCGATGCCGATGATCATCACGCGGATCGTTCCCTCGAACTGGTCGTGCCCGCGCCGCGCCTCGAGTCGCGCGAGATGCGGCAGCAGCGCCGTCTGGACTGCGATGAACAGCTGCAGCGGAGCACGCGCGATCAGCAGCACGTTGAAGACGATTCCGGCGAGGATCTTGTCGTGCGAGACCACCTCGACGCTGACTACGGAGGCGTTCAGCAGCACCTGCTCGGCAAGCATGATGCCGGCCACGGAGACCGCGAAGGTGGTCGACGCGCGCGCCGATTGCTTCACGTCCGCGCCGCGGGCTTCGCCGGGGTGCGTGCTCCGCAGCTTGAACGCGATCGGCAGCACCACCAGCGAGATCAGCGGCGCCACCGCGATGCCGGCCGCGACCGCGACCTGCCCGTGCGCGATGCCGATCGCGACCGCGAGCGCAAACGCGCAGCGCGAAGCCGACTCCATGAACAGCAGGCCGCCGTACAGCTTGAAGTGCTGATGTCCGGCCAGCCAGCCGCGGGCGAAGTACGACACGGCGTAGAACGCGATGCCGAGCAGCAGGATCAGGTAGAGCGCCGTCGACCCGTCGAAGGCGTCGTCGCGCAGCTTGTGGTGGAAGACCAGCGCGACCGCAAGGAACGAGACGCCGAAGGCCGCCTGGATCAGCGCCGAGCTTCGCAGCGGGTGGCGCCCCAGACCGAGCGCGCGGCGGTGCGCGATCGTGCGCGAGAGCAGCTGCTCGATCGGCCGGTAGATGACCGCGATCGCCACCCACATGATCGCCCACAGCAGGTCGACGCGCTTCGCCTCGACCGGCGTCAGCACGTGCGACGCGATTATGAAGTAGACCGCGGTGAGCAGCCCCGTCGCGCCAACGCCGATTGCGAGAATGCGCGCGCCCGGGCCGACGCGCTCGCGCTCTTGCGGCGGCGGCACAGGCTCCCGCGCCGCGACGCGCTGTTCCGACAGCGTCGTCATGCGGCGCGTGCCGCCATCAAGCTGAGACTCTGTCGTGGGCGCGGAACCACTCGACCGTGTCCATCATCCCTTCCCGCAGCGAGAGCTGCGGCTCCCACCCGAGAAGTTCGCGCGCCCGATCCGCACGTGCGAAGTTGCGCTCGACCTCCCCCGGCCGCTTCGGATGGTGAACCACCTCGACGTCCGCGCCGGCGATGTCGATGATCAGCTCAGCCAGCTCGTTGATCGTCGTCTCCTTCTCCGAGGCGAGGTGCAGCACCTCGTCGGACAGGTCGGACTCGGCCGCGGCCAGGATGCCGCGGCACAGATCATCCACATGCAGGAAGTCGCGTGAAGCCTTGCCCTCGCCGAAGATCTCGAACGTGCCCCCCGCCAGCGCGGCGCGGATGAAGCGCGTGATGACGCCCTTCTTGTGCGCCGAGTACGGCCCGTAGACATTCGCGAACCGCAACGCGACGGGTCGAATGCCGAACGAGCCGGCGAACGCATGCAGGTAGGCCTCGCCGCAGAGCTTGCTCGCCCCGTACGGGGAGATCGGCCACGGCAGTGAGCGCTCGTCGATCGGCGGCTCCTGGTCGCCCATGATCGCTCCGCCGGTCGACGCGAAGATGAACCGCTCGACGCCGGCGTCGGCGGCGCCGCGCAGCATCTCGAACGTCCCGCGCGCGTTGATCTCGAAATTCTCGACCGGGTCGGTCACCGACTCGACGACCGACCCGAACGCGGCGAGGTGGATCACCAGGTCGACCCCGCGCGTCGCGCGTGCCACGGCGTCGGGATCGCGGATGTCGCCGACCACGAGATCGATGTCGCGGTCGGCCGGCAGCAGCTCTCGCGAGCCTCGCACGAGGTTGTCGAGGACACGCACCTCGTGCGCGGAATCGAGTTGCCGCAGCAGGTTCGCGCCGATGAACCCGGCGCCGCCGGTTACGAGGACCAGGCTCATCGGTGCGTGCCTGCTAGCCGGCGAGCGGCGCGGTCGGGCGCAGCTCGTTGGAGGCCTTGCGCCAGTTCACGCGCGGCAGGATCAGGCTCATGTCGACCCGGTCACGGTGCTCGACCGCGATGTTCACGAGCGAGTCGAGCAGCGACTCCCCGAGGTAGTGCGGCTCGAGACCGAGGTCGAGCAGCGCCGTGTGCGCGGCGTTGTAGTAGTGCTCAGCCGCCTCGACGCGCGGGTTGTCGATCCGCTTGACATCGGCCTTGATGCCCAGCTCAACCGACGCCTTCACGACCAGCTCCGCCAGCTCGCGGATCGCGAACTGCTCGGTGAACTGGTTGAAGACGCGCATCTCGCCCGGCTCGGCCGGGTTCAGGCAAGCGAGCTCGACGCAGCGCACGGTGTCGCGGATGTCGAGGTAGCCGCGCGTCTGGCCGCCGGTCCCGTAGACGGTCAGCGGGTGGCCGATCGCCGCCTGCACGCAGAACCGGTTCAGCGCCGTCCCGAAGACGTCGTCGTAGTCGAAGCGGTTGACCAGGCGCGGGTCGAGCTGCGTCTGGTCGGTGACGGTGCCGTAGACGACGCCCTGGTTCAGGTCCGTCGCACGCAGGCCCCAGATGCGGCAGGCGAAGTGGATGTTCGTCGAGTCGTGAACCTTCGAGCAGTGGTAGAAGCTCGGGGGCATCTTCGGGAACGGCAGGCGGTCCTTGCGGCCCTTGTGCTCGATCTCGATGTAGCCCTCTTCGATGTCGATGTTGGGCGTGCCGTACTCGCCCATCGTCCCCAGCTTGACCAGGTGCGCTTCGGGCGTGTGCTCCTTCATCGCGTAGAGCAGGTTGAGGTTGCCCATCACGTTGTTGAACTGCGTGAAGTAGGCGTGCTCGCGGTCGATCATCGAGTACGGCGCGGAGCGCTGCTCGGCGTAGTGGACGATCGCCTCAGGCTCGAACTCGGCGAGGGTGCTCGAGAGGAACTCCCAGTCGAGCAGGTCGCCGATCGCGAGGCCGATCTTCTTGCCGGAGATTTCTTCCCAGACGGCGACGCGCTCCTCGATCGTGCGGATCGGGGTCAGCGTCGTGTTGCCCAGCTCCTCCTCGTCGAAGCGGCGACGACAGAGGTTGTCGACGATCTTGACGTCGTGGCCGGCGTCGGACAGATGCAGGGCGGTGGGCCACCCGCAGTAACCGTCGCCACCCAGAATCAGGATCTTCATTTCAGATTGGCCTCCATAAAGCACGAATTACCCAGTTGAGCGGCGCAATTACCCGTTTACCGATCGGCATGCCGAGGTCCGTCTGACGGGCGAGCATCGATGTGACAGGGAGCGAACTGACCGCGCCGCGTGATGAAAAAGCTCTTGTAGGTCGACGGAGACTAGCGGCCGCAGCGGCCGCGCCGCATCGGGATCGTCGCCCTGAGCGGCAGCGTCCGTGACGAGTCGCCCACGCCGATCGTGTCGCAGCCGCGGCCCACGCACCAGCCGTTACGGCGCTCGTCCCAGTACGAGAACGCGCGCTTGTCGAGCGTGATCGTGACGCGCTGCGACGTACCACGCTCCAACTCGACGCCGCCTCGAGTGCGTCGCTGTAGTGCCGCGACGGTGTCGGGCCCGTGGTATCCACGGGCAGCTGCCCTCGCAGCCTGCGCCGAGCCCGGTCCATAGACCAGGGCAACGGCGCCGGCCGCGAGGGCAGCGACAACCGCCAGCTTCGACCCCATCGCAGAGGGAACGGGCGGAGCAGTCGAGTTCTTGCGCGATCAGCCGCTCGGCGGGCTCGACGCCGAGAACACCACCTGCCGGCAGAGCGAGCGTTAGGGCATCATCCACCGATGGGCTTCGACCAGTACCACGAACCACCCGAAGAGCTACCGCAGCAGGCCAGGACGTTCGCGCGCCTTTGCGCATCGCTGACCGAGGAAGCCGAGGCGATCGGCTGGTACGAGCAGCGCCTGGCCGTCGAGCCGGACCGCGAGGCGCGGGCGATCATGCGCGACGCGCAGGGCGAGGAGTTCAAGCACTTCTGCATGGACCTCGAGTTCCTGCTCAGGCGAACGCCGCTCTGGCGCGAGATCGCCGAGGGGATCCTGTTCCAGGAGGGCGACATCGTCGAACACGGCGAGGAGGCCGAGGAGGAAGCGGTCGAGGGCGCGGCAGCGCGCGGCGCGCCGCTACCTGGAAGCGCATCGCTCGGGATCGGCAGCCTGACCGGAGTCGACTCATGAGCCACCTGCTCCGCGAGCATGCGCCAATCACCGAGACCGGGTGGCGGGTGATCGACGACGAGGCACGTGCACGCCTGACGCCCGCGCTCGCAGCCCGGAAGCTCGTCGACTTCAGTGGGCCGCACGGTTGGGAGTACGCGGCCGCGAATCTCGGGCGCACGCGCCAGGTCGGGGGTGGGCCCGTCGACGGCGTGACAGCGGCACAGCGCCAGGTCTTGGCGGCGGTGGAGCTGCAGGCCCCGTTCTCGCTATCGCGGGCCGAGCTGCTCAACGCCGACCGCGGCGCCGATGACGTCGACCTGGCGGCCCTCGATGAAGCGGCCCACCGCATCGCGACCGCGGAGAACCGCGCGGTGTTCCACAGCTGGGAGGCCGCCGGAATCGCGGGCATCGTGGACGCATCTGCACACGCGCCGATCGCGCTCGGCACGGACTGCAACCTCTATCCCGGCCACGTGGCGAAGGCGGTCGAGGCGCTCTTGAGCGCCGGCGTCGACGGCCCCTACGGGCTTGCGCTCGGGCGCGCCGCGTACACGCGGGTGCTCGAGACCACCGAGCACGGCGGCTATCCGCTTCTGGAGCACCTGCGCAAGATCATCGGCGGACCGCTCGTCTGGGCGCCCGGCGTCGACGGTGCGGTGGTGGTGAGCCAGCGCGGCGGTGACTTCCTATTCGAGGTCGGCCAGGACCTTTCGATCGGCTACACCGCCCACGATGCCGACACCATCGAGCTCTACCTGCTGGAGAGCTTCACCTTCCGGGTCGCATCCGACGACGCAGCGGTCGCTCTGACTCCGTGATGGTGGTGGACGTGGTGCACGCGGTGATGGTGGTGGCGGTGATGCACCGGCTGTAGGTAGTGCAATGCCCACATGCCGGTCACCGCCAGTGTGATCGCGACGGTCGCCGGCACGAGCAGGCGCGAGCGTGCGAGCGCGGCCAGCGGCAGCAGCCACAGCACGTACCACGGGAGCACCCACCCGGCAGTCAGGAGGAGCACGAACGTCGACCAGCCGGCGGCGGCGAGCCAGTTGCGCGTCCAGAAGCAGCGAACCGCGAGCAGCAGCGATGCGCCCACGAACAGCACCTTCAGCGCAAGCCTCGTCTCCGGCCCGGCACGCGCCAGGTGGAGGTAGTAGCGCGGGAACCCGTTCAGGGCGGTCCAGCTGTAGCCATAGCGCTCCTGGACCCGGACCGCGTCCATCATCCCCGTAAGGCTCGGGCCAAACGCGAGGAAGCCGATCGCGAACAGAATGACCGTCGCGGCCACGATGCCGGCGATCGTGCGCCCGCGTCGCCGCGCGCCGATGGCCAGGAACGGCAGCACCAGCCCGGCCGACAGCTTCACCGCCGCGGCCGTGGCGATCACCGCGCCGCCCGCCATCTCGCGGTCGCGCAGCATCAGCCAGGTCCCGCCCAGCAGCGCGAGCGCTACCAGCGCGTCGTTGTGGCCGCCACCCACACCAAAGACGAGGACGAGCGGGTTCAGGCCGATGAGGACGGCGGCGCGCAGCGGCTGGCGCCCGAGCAGCGGCGCGATCTTCCACACGAGGAAGACGCAGGCGAGCGTCGCGAGCGCGGCCACCGCCTTGAACACCCACATCCCACCGCCGACGCCGAGCGGCGCGACCGCATAGCTGAGCAGCGTGAACAGAGGCCCGTACGCCGTCGGCGTCCGGTTCCAGAAATGCCCGACGTACGGATAGGAAGCGTCGAAGCGGAAGTCGACAGTGCCGTGGGCATAGGGGTTGATCCCGTGCGTGCCCATGCGCGCATAGGCCACGTAGTTGAAGACGTCGGTCGACAGAAGCGGCGGCGCGACGGCGAGCATCGCGACGAGCAGCGCGATGACAGCCAGGACCAGGCGCGCCGGCAGCTGCGGCGCGACGACCAGCACGACGACGTAGGCGACCGACATCACAGCGAGGAGGACGACGAACCGATGGGCGCCCAGCTGCGAGCTGATGTCCGCGAGCGGCCCGCGCATCCACTGCGGGAAGGCGTGGCGCGCCGACGGGACCAGATACGAATAGATCCTCCCCGCTCCGGTCGCGATCCGATCCGTCGCCCAGACCATCGCAGCGAGCGCGATCGTCCCGGCCAGAACGGCGGGGATCTGGAGGGCTCGACGCGGTCGCCTGGTCGGAATCGCAGGTGGGCTGGACGCTTTAGAAGTCATCGCTAGCCTCGCCCGCCGCCATGCGGCTCTGGACACCGCTCATGACCGCGCTTGCGGCGCTGATCGTCGCTAGTGCGCTGCTCGTTCCGACACCCGCCGAGGCGCCGGCGGGCGACTGCATGAAGCTGCGGACCGGCAGCTACGACATCACCGTGCGCAGCGCCGGCGAGAGCCGGAACGTCCACATGCACGTCCCGCAGACCCTGCCGGGTGGCCGCCCGGCGCTCGTCGTGGCGTTCCACGGCGCCGGCGCGAACGGCTCGTTCATGGAGTCCTACTCGGGTCTGTCGGCGGTCGCCGACAAGGGTGGCTTCATAGTCGCCTACCCGAGCGCCTGGGGCTCGCACCCGTTCTGGAGCCTCAACGAGCAGGCGCCGAACGGCATGCAGGACCGCGCTTTCGTGTCCGACCTGCTGGACCAGATCGAGGACCAATACTGCGTCGACACGCGTCGGATCTACGCGACCGGCGTCTCGAACGGTGGTGGCTTCACGGCCCGCATCGGCTGCGAGCTGGCTGACCGCTTCACTGCGATCGCGCCCGTGGCCGGCGGCTACAAGGCGATCCCGGACTGCGACGCCGCCCGCCCCGTCTCGGTCCTCGAGATCCACGGGACCGCCGACCGCGCCGTGCCCTATCACGGCGTGCCGCCGGGCTACCGCGGCAGCGTCAGGCGCTACCTGAACCAATGGGTCCGCCTGGACCGCTGTGGTCCCAAGTCCTCGGCACAGCACACCGCGAAGGACCCGCCGACGATCCTGCGCGTGTGGAGCGGTTGCGCCAACCGCACGCTCGTCGCGCACATCGAGCGTTACGGGCGCGGTCATGAGTGGCCGGGCGGGTTCGGCCAGCCGGGGATGTCGGCGGCGCGGGCGGTGTGGGCGTTCTTCCGGATGCTTCGGTCCGACTGAGCCGACGCGGGCGACAGCGTCGCCGTCAGCCGGTGGCGGCCGCGAGCGTCGGTCATCTCGGTGCGCGCCACCACGCGCCAGGGCCGGTAGTGCGGCGGGCGATCCGCGTTGACGGAGACCACGTAGCGGTAGCTGCGGTGGTCGAGCTCGTACCAGGCGCCCGGGCGATGTGACGCGTACGGTCCCAGCGCGCGCACGCCGTGCCGGCGCAGCGTCCAGCGGATGGTGGGCTCGATGGCAACCATCGGTCCCCCGCGCTGGACCAGGCGGACCGAGGTGCCGGGCTGGACCGCGCGGTCCAACCCGGCTGCCAGCAGTCTCGCCGGCCTGTAGTACGGCGCGTGTTTGTCGGGCTTCTGGACGGAGGCGGCAGCGACACCCGCTCCGGCGACAACGACGATCGCCGCGACCGACGCGACAGCCGGGACCCGTAGCGCAAACCGGCGCGCGCCGGCTGACAGCGCCACGGTCGACCACAAAAGCACCAGCCAGACCCACATGCCGGCGAAGGAGTCCCACCAGAGGAAGTAACCGAGCGTGTTGGTCGCCTTCAGCGGGGTGGCCGCGACCTCCCAGGCGAGCGCCGCGCACAACACGAAGCTGATCGCGGCAGCAATCGCGATCTCGAAGCGCCGGCGCCGCGCGGCGACGAGCGCGATCAGCACGAGCGCGCCGATGATGACCGCGGTCGACACGCGCGCGGCCAGAGTCGGCACGGCGGTCAGATCGCCGACGCGCGTGTCGCCGTAGTCGCCTCCCGACATGTCGCTCAGCCGCCCGGCGTTCGCGGTCGGCGCGCGCAGCCAGCGCGGAGGCAGGCCGACAGTCCGGACGAGCACCCGCCAGCCCTTGGTAGCGCCCTCCGTCTGCTGGTGCGTGACCACCTCGCGCGCGAGCACGGTCATGTTGCCGGGGTGGTGCGTCGCCTCCTCGGCCAGCGGCAGGCTCCAGCAGACAAGCGCGACCACGGCCGTCGCCGCCAGCAGGCGCCGCAGCGAGCGCGGCCCCGAGCCGCCGGCGCGCGCGCGCCGCCGCGTGAGCGCCAGCCCGCCGCCGGCCACGAGCAGCATGCCCGCCGCCGGGGCGACGTACCCGAGATGGCACTGCACGACGAAGCTAGCGGCGAGCACGGCCGCCGGCAGCAATCCGGCGTCACCGCAGGCCACCGACCAGCAGAGGAAGACGAGCAGAAGGAACGGGAACAGGGCGGCCGACGGGTTGAAGATCCCGTGCAGGCTCTCCGCCGAGAGCGATAGGCAGGCGAGCGCGATCGCGACGCCCGTCAGCACCATCAGCAGGTCGCCGCCACGCCT